>CAZIGW010000096.1:0-56890 GCA_964538565.1 uncultured Hyphomicrobiales bacterium
CGGCGGCGACCTGTCGAAGAAGATCACCGTGAACGTCAGCGGCGAGATCCTGCAGCTGAAAGAGACCATCAACACGATGGTGGACCAGCTCAACGCCTTCGCGGGCGAGGTGACGCGCGTGGCGCGCGAGGTCGGCACCGAAGGCAAGCTCGGCGGTCAGGCCAAGGTGCCGGGCGTCGCCGGCACCTGGAAGGACCTCACCGACGGCGTCAACTCGATGGCCGGCAACCTCACCGCGCAGGTGCGAAACATCGCCGAGGTGACGACCGCGGTCGCGCGCGGCGACCTCTCGCGCAAGATCACCGTCGACGTGAAGGGCGAAATCCTCGAGCTGAAGAACACCATCAACACGATGGTGGACCAGCTCAACGCCTTCGCCTCGGAAGTGACGCGCGTGGCGCGCGAGGTCGGCACCGAGGGCAAGCTCGGCGGCCAGGCCGTCGTGCCGGAAGTCGCCGGCATCTGGAAGGACCTGACCGACAGCGTCAACTCGATGGCCGGCAACCTGACGGGGCAGGTGCGCAACATCGCCGAAGTGGCGACCGCCATCGCCTCGGGCGATCTTTCCAAGAAAATCACGGTGGACGTGCGCGGCGAGATCCTGCTGCTCAAGGAGACCCTCAACACGATGGTCGAGCAGCTGCGTTCGTTCGCCGCGGAAGTGACGCGCGTGGCGCGCGAGGTCGGCACCGAGGGCCGGCTCGGCGGGCAGGAGGTGGTGCCGGGGGTCGCCGGCACGTGGAAGGACCTGACCGACAACGTCAACCTGCTCGCGGCCAATCTCACCACCCAGGTGCGCAACATCGCCGAGGTGACGACCGCGGTCGCGCGCGGCGATCTCTCGCGCAAGATCACCGTCGACGCCAGGGGCGAAATTCTCGAGCTGAAGAACACGATCAACACCATGGTCGATCAGCTCAACGGCTTCGCCTCGGAGGTGACACGCGTGGCGCGCGAGGTCGGCACCGAAGGCAAGCTCGGCGGCCAGGCCGAAGTTCCGGGGGTCGCCGGCACCTGGAAGGACCTTACCGACACGGTGAACGTGATGGCCGCCAACCTGACCGAACAGGTGCGCGGCATCGTCAAGGTGGTGACCGCGGTCGCCAACGGCGACCTCAAGCAGAACCTCACGGTCAAGTCGAAGGGCGAGGTCGCGGCGCTGGCCGAGACCATCAACAACATGATCAACACGCTCGCCACCTTCGCCGATCAGGTGACGACCGTGGCGCGCGAAGTCGGCGTGGAAGGCCGGCTCGGCGGCCAGGCCAACGTGCCGGGTGCGGCCGGCACCTGGAAGGACCTCACCGGCAACGTGAACCTGCTCGCCGCCAATCTCACCACCCAGGTCCGCGCCATCGCCGAGGTGGCGACCGCCGTGACCAAGGGCGACCTGACGCGCTCGATTCAGGTCGACGCCCGCGGGGAAGTGGCGGTCCTGAAGGACAACATCAACACGATGATCGACAACCTGCGCCTCACTACGGAGCGCAACACCGAGCAGGACTGGCTCAAGACGAACCTTGCCCGCTTCACCAACATGTTGCAGGGGCAGCGCGATCTCGCGACCGTCGGGCGGCTGCTGCTCTCGGAGCTTGCGCCGCTGGTGAATGCGCAGCTCGGCGTGATCTACCAGGTCGATTCCGAGGAAGGCCAGAGCCTGCGGCTGCTGTCGTCGTTTGCGGACGACGGCGTCAGCGGCCATCCGCAGCGGATTCGCATCGGCGAAGGACTGATCGGCCAATGCGCGGCCGACCGGCGGCAGATGCTGATCACGGAACTGCCGACCTATGCGGTGCCGATCGGCTCGGCGCTGTTCAAGGTGGTGCCGCGCAACATCGTCGTGCTGCCTGTTCTGTTCGAGAGCCAGGTCAAGGCGGTGATCGAGCTCGCGTCGGTGACGACCTTCACCATGCTGCAGACCACGTTCCTGCAGCAGCTCACGGACAGCATCGGCATCGTGCTCAACTCCATCGAGGCCACGATGCAGACGGAAGGCCTGCTCAAGCAGTCGCAGCAGCTCGCCGCCGAATTGCAGGCGCAGCAACGCGAACTGCAGCAGACCAACGAGCAACTCGCCCAGAAGGCCCAGCAGCTCGCCGAACGCAACGTCGAAGTCGAGCGCAAGAACCAGGAAATCGAGCAGGCCCGCCGGGCGCTCGAAGAAAAGGCCTCGGAGCTCGCGCTCACCTCGAAGTACAAGTCCGAGTTCCTGGCCAACATGAGCCACGAGCTGCGTACGCCGCTCAACAGCATCCTGATCCTCGGCCAGCAGTTGAGCGACAATCCGGACGGCAACCTGACGAGCAAGCAGATCGAGTTCGCGCGCACGATTCACGCGGCGGGAACCGACCTCTTCAACCTCATCAGCGACATTCTGGATCTTTCCAAGATCGAGTCGGGAACGGTTACCGTCGACGCGCAGGAGATCTTCGTCAACAATCTCGTCGAGGCGATCGCGCGGCCGTTCCGGCACGAGGCCGACAACCGGCGGCTCTCCTTCGATGTCGATGTCGACCCGAATCTTGGCCGCAGCATCACGACGGATTCGAGGCGCCTGCAGCAGGTGCTCAAGAATCTGCTGTCGAATGCGTTCAAGTTCACCGAGCGCGGCGGCGTGCGCCTGAACGTCACGACGGCGATCGGGGGCTGGAGCCCCGGTCATCCGGTGCTCAGCCACGCCCCGGCAGTCGTCTCCTTCGAGGTGACAGATACCGGCATCGGCATCGCGCCCGAGAAGCAGAAGATCATTTTCGAGGCGTTCCAGCAGGAGGACGCCAGCACCAGCCGCAAGTACGGTGGAACGGGGCTGGGGCTCGCCATCAGCCGCGAGCTCGCCAACCTGCTGGGCGGGGAGATCCAGCTGCGCAGCGCGCCCGGCAAGGGCAGCACCTTCACGCTGTATCTGCCCACGCAATACGTCGGCGCCTCCGTGGCGGCGCCGCCGCGCAACGGAAGCGCCAAGCTCCGGGAGCAGACGGCCGCTCTGGCCGCGAGCGTCGAGCCCATCGAGCCGCTCGTCGATGATCGCAGCGAGATCGAGGCGGGCGACAGGATCCTGCTGATCATCGAGCACAACGCGCAGGATGCGGGCGTGGTCGCTGAACTCGCGCGCCGCCGGGGGTTCAAGGTCCTGGTGGCAACGCGCGGCGGCGATGCGCTCGAGCTCGCCCAGCAGTTCCAGCCGACCGCGATCTCGCTCGATGTCCAGCTGCCCGACATGCACGGCTGGACCGTGCTGAGCGAGCTCAAGAAGAACGGGCTGACGCGGCACGTTCCGGTGCAGGTGACCGCGCCGGAAGAGGATCGGCAGCACGCGCTCGCGCGCGGGGCGTTTTCGTTCGTCCGTAAGCCGATGGCCTCGGAAGAGGTCGACGTGGCGCTGGCGCGGATCAATGATTTCGTGGCTCCGCGGCGCAAGCGTCTGCTCGTCGTGGAGGACAACGAGGCGGAGCAGATGGCCATCCGCGAACTCCTCGATTCGGAAGACATCGAAATCATCACGCGCGGAACCGGGGCCGGCGCGCTCGAGGTCCTGCGCGAAACGTCCTGTGACTGCGTGGTGCTCGACCTCAGGCTGCCGGACATGTCAGGGTTCGAGGTGCTGGAGAAATTGGGCGCGGACGCCGCCCTTTCCGAGGTGCCGGTGGTCGTCTTCACCGGGCGGGAGCTGTCGGCCGAGGAGGACGCCGAGCTTCACGCCATGGCGCGCAGCATCGTGGTCAAGGGCGTCGAATCGCCCGAGCGCCTGCTCGATGCCACGTCGCTCTTCCTGCACCGGGCGGTGAGCGAACTGCCGCCGGACAAGCAGCGCATGCTCGACCGGCTGAACACGTCGGACGAGCACCTGGTGGGACGCACGGCGTTGCTGGTCGACGACGATGCGCGCAACATCTTCGCGCTCAGTGGCGTGCTCGAGCGCCGCGGCATGAAGGTCATGACCGCGACCACCGGCAGCGAGGCGATCGCCTTGCTCGAGTCTTCGCCGAACGTGGCGATCGTGCTCATGGACATCATGATGCCGGAAATGGACGGCTATCAGACCATGAAAGTCATCCGCCAGAAGCCGGAGTTTCGCCGGCTGCCGATCATCGCGCTGACCGCCAAGGCGATGAAGGGCGACCGGGACAAGTGCCTCGAGGCGGGTGCGTCGGATTATCTCGCCAAACCGGTCAATACGGAGCAGCTCCTGTCCGCGCTGCGCATGTGGCTCCATCGCTAAGCGGGAATGCGAAATGCTCGACGACGACAAGGTCAATATCCTGCTGGTCGACGACCAGCCGGCAAAGCTTCTGAGCTACGAGGTCATTCTCAAGGACCTCGGTGAGAACCTGCTCAAGGCCTCCTCCGGGCGCGAGGCGCTGGAGCACCTGCTGCGAACGGAGGTCGGCGTCGTCCTGGCCGACGTGTGCATGCCGGATCTCGACGGATTCCAGCTCGCCGCGATGATCCGTGAGCATCCGCGGTTTCAGAAGACGGCGATGATCTTCATTTCCGCCATTCATCTGACGGACATGGACCGGTTGCGCGGCTACGAGATGGGCGCCGTCGACTATGTGCCGGTGCCCGTCATTCCCGAGGTTCTGCGGGCCAAGGTGAAGGTCTTCGCCGAACTTCATCGCAAGACGCGGCAGCTCGAGCGGGTGAATGCCGAGCTCGAGCGGCGGGTATCGGCGCGCACCGCCGAACTCGAGGCATCGACGCGGCGCCTGCAGCAGAGCGAGGAACGCCGCAGCCTCGCGCTCGTCGCCGGCAACATGGGTTCCTGGGACTGGAACGAGGAGACCGGCGACTGTCTGTGGGATGACGGGCAGTACCGCATCTTTGGCGTCGACCGGCACAAGTTCGTGATTTCCGCCGAGAACGTGCGCGCGCTCGTTCACCCCCAGGATTGGGACCATCTGCGCGCGTCCCTGGAGCGTCTGTTCAAGGATCGTCAGCCGACCCAGGCCGAGTTCCGGATCAAGCGCCCCAACGGCGAAATCCGCTGGTGTCTTGGCACGGCCGCGCCGAGCCTCGATTCACAGGGGCGCATCGTTCGCATCAGCGGCGTCACCGTCGACATCACCGACCGCAAGCAGGCGGAGGAACGCCAGACCCTGTTGGCGCGCGAGGTCGATCATCGCGCCAAGAATGCGCTGGCGTTGGTGCAGTCGATCGTTCGCCTCACCCGTGCGAGCACCATCGAGGACTACACCGCTGCCGTGGAGGGGCGCATTCGGGCACTCTCGCGCGCACACACGATCCTGTCGGCGTCTCGCTGGCAGGGCGCCGACATGCGGGGCCTGGTGGAAGAGGAACTGGCGCCGTTTCGCACCGGCGAGGCCCCGAAGGTGGCGACCTCCGGGCCCGACATCTCGCTTCAGCCGGCGGCCGCGCAGTCGCTCGCGCTCGCCCTGCACGAGCTCGTCAGCAACGCCGCCAAATACGGTGCGCTGTCCTCGAGCTCGGGTCGGCTGCAGCTCAAGTGGTCGCTGCAGCCGGAGAAGCTCCTCGTCGAGTGGGTGGAACAATGCGGATCGCCCATCGGCAATCCTTCCGCTGCGGGCTTTGGCACGCGGATCGTCAAGGCCAGCATCGAGGGTCAGCTCGGCGGCCAGGCCCATTTCGACTGGCGCCCCCACGGCCTGCGCTGCACGCTGTCGATCCCGCTCGCGAACGGCATTCTGACCCACGATCACGAGTCGGCCGACGGCAAGGCTGCGGCCCAGGCGCATGACGTTCCGCCATCGCGACCGGTGGACGTGCCGGGCGATCGCGTTCTGGTCGTCGAGGACGAGGCGCTGGTCGCCATTGCACTGCGCGAGTCGCTCGACGAATTGGGCTTTTCCGTCGTGGGGCCTTGCAGCCGGATCAGCGAGGCGGTGGTCGAGCTGCGGCACAACCGGGTCGACGCCGCCGTTCTCGACATCAACCTCGGCGGCGATCCGGTCTATCCGCTGGCGGAAATCCTGACGGCCGAGAAAATTCCGTTCGTCTTCGTCACCGGCTATGGACCGGAAGAGCTCGACCGGCGTTTTGCGCACGTACCGGTCCTGCAGAAACCGATCGAACGGCACGCTCTCGGCGCCGTCCTCAACCGCGTTCCGCACGCCGAGCCGCCGCGGATCGTTGCCCTCGAGGGTCGCGACGTGGCCGTCCGCTGACCAGTCTGGCAACCGGGCTCGCGTCCGTCCGATGCGGACGACTCGTCGGTTCGTCCGTTGCCGCAGAGCTTCGAATCCGCCTCACTCGCGGCAAGCCTCGTCTCTTTGCTCCCATCCTTGCACCTCCGGCTGTCGGCCGGAGGCCGCCGGCCGTCGACCCCGACGGGATCAGTGGAGCGGAGCGGTCGAATCGCCCGGCGCCGAATCCCGGCCGGCTCTCGACGTACGCGAGACGAGCGTCGGACGCGTGCGTTCCCTCACTCCCAGCCACGCCCTGGCCAGCTCCGAAAAGAACAGCCGGTCGTGCGGGGTTCCGGCGCTCCTGGCAAGGCGCCCGCATTCGAGGGCCCTCTGGATGAATTGCGCGTACATGCGAATGCTCCACGCCAATGAGCAAGAGCGGAAGAAACGTTCGTCCGTTGCGTCTCCTGTCCGATCAACGTCCGGGAATGGCGGCAGTTCCAGGCGTGCCTAATCCCGGTTGCAGACTGTCACCACGGCGGGAACTTCCTCGACCGGCGCCGGTTATGGCATTGACGAGACACAGATGACATCCGGCATCGAAAGGCAGCCATGAGCCCGAGGCGATCACAGGACAGCTTTGTCCGCGAAGCCGAACGCGTGGCCGCATCGGAACGGCGTGTCCAGAAAGACGTCGATCACAAGGGCGAAGCGCACGCGGGCGACAAGCCGAAGACGCCGAAGGCCATGCAGGCAGGCGCGCGCGAATACCCGGTGCCACCGTTTCCCAAGCAGCATCTCTCCAAGCCCGGAAGGGAAACGGAACTGGCGCTTCGACCGATGTACGACGCGCCACACTACAAGGGCTCGCAGAAGCTCCTCGGACGCGCGGCGCTGATCACCGGGGCCGATTCGGGAATCGGCCGTGCGGTCGCGATCCTGTTCGCGCGCGAGGGCGCGGACGTTGCCGTCGCCTACCTTGCGGAGCACGAGGACGCCGAAGAAACCAGGCACGCCGTCGAGAAAGAGGGACGACGGTGCATCCTGATCGCCGGCGACGTCGCCGATCCGACTTTCTGCGAGAGCGCCGTGGATCGCACCGTTGAGGCGTTCGGCAAGCTCGACATCCTGGTGAACAACGCGGCCTTCCAGGAGCACGTCGAGGATTTCGAGGAGCTCACCGAGGAGCACTTCGACCTCACGCTCAAGACCAACCTGTACGGCTATTTCCACATGGCCAAGGCGGCGGTGAAGCACATGAGGCCGGGAAGCGCCATCGTGATGACGGGCTCGGTCACCGGTCTTCTCGGAAACAAGGATCTTCTCGACTACTCGATGACCAAGGGCGGGATCCACGCCTTCACCCGTTCGCTCGCGACGCACCTCGTGGATCGCGGCATCCGCGTCAATGCGGTCGCGCCGGGTCCTGTGTGGACGCCGCTCAATCCGGCCGACCGATCGGCCGAGGGAATTGCTCATTTCGGCGAGGACACGCCGATGCGGCGGCCGGCCCAGCCGGAGGAAATCGCTCCCGCTTACGTGTTCCTCGCCGCCCCCAGTTGTTCGAGCTACATCACGGGCGAGATCCTGCCGATCATCGGCGGATATTCGGGCGGCTGACGCGCGCGCATCGATGACGCACTACGCCGGAGGCCGATAGGCCTCGGCGTACGCGGGGCGACGCTGCCTGGCACGCTGCCGGCGGATCGAGAACGGCACGACGTACCACAGCGTGAAGAGGCACAGGAGTGCAACGGCGGCGAGGACGACGCCCCACGCCATGGATCCGGACGCCTCCGCGATCGCGACATACAGGTCGCCGGAAATGCCCAGCGCAAGCGGTACGCCGGCCGCCACCGTGAGCCTGGAGCTCATCGCGTAGAAGCGCGCACTGTTCTCTCCGCCAAACGAAATCCGGTGAAGGGCCGCGGGGGTCATCAGCACCATCATGGAAAGCGCCACGCAGCACAGCGCCGCGACGTGAAGCAGGCGCGATGCCTGGGAGAGATTTCCGAAGGCGTGGGTCAGGATCACGGTGAACTGAAACCCGAGCAAGGCTTGCGCTCCCGGGATGATCACGCGCGCCTCGGTGAGCATCTGTTCGATCTTGGTTTCGATCGAGGTGCGGCCGCGCTCCTTCCGCATTCTCGGCGGTCCTCCGACGAAGCGTTTCACCACCAGCGGAAAGGCGTACCAGGCGAAGCCTGCAAGCCCGCAGAAGACAAATCCGGACGTCAGGGCGATGGTTCGCCCGAACAGATGATCGGCGACGATGAAAAAGCCGATCCCGAGGCTCACGCCCAACGGGAGCAAGGCCGCGAAGGCATATCGGCTCGCGGCGCGAACGATGCCTTGCGTATCCTCGCCGTCGTAGCTGATCAGATGCTGCATCGCCGGGGCGACGAGCAGGCCGATGGTAAGCGCGAGAAGCGTCTGCCCGATGCAATCGACCTGACGCGTGTCAAGCGGCAACTCGCCGAATGCATCCTCGAACACGGCCCGCAGCTGAAACCCGAACAGAATATGCGTCCCGAGAACAAGCAGGCGTGTTTCGCCGAGCGCCATCCGGACGGTCCTGCGCAAGCTCATCGGACTGTTGTCGCTCCGGTTCCATTCGTCGCGTGATTGCGCCGGGGTGCGAACCCGGATGGAACCCGCCCGCAGGCGCCTGTGCCCAATCCGCCGCCGACGAGAAAGTTCCGTGCAACGGGTGTGGGGCGCAATATCGGGCGACCGCTGGAACGAGCGCCGCTTCCGCCAAGGGTTTCGCGCCATGATCGCGACCGGGGTCGGTGCGGGCGACATCGGCCTGCGCCGACCTAGATTTCTTTCATGACCTGCGCGTAGGAGATCACGGTAAACAGCGCGGTCCCCCCGACGATGTTGCCGAGCAGAGCCGGAACCATGAAGTTCCCGAACATGGCGCCGACGCCGAGTTGCCCCTGCACGACCAGAAGAAACGCCTCCATGCTCCCGGCCACGATGTGAACGAACCCGCCGACGGAGATCAGGTAGGTCATCAGGGTCACGACGTGAAACTGGACCGCATCGGCGCTGGGCAACAGCCACACCATCGTGGCGATCAGGAATCCGGCCGCGATGCCGCGGAAGAACATCTCCGCCCAGCCCAGGTGCAGGAGATGCCCGCTGATCGCGAGCATCTGATCGAAAAGATCCGGCGCAATGACGGGCGTGAAACTGCAAAACAGCGCCGCAAAGAGCGTTCCGATCATGTTGGCGACGAAGACAATCGACCACATCCTTGCCAACCGACCGAGATTCGAGAGCGAGAATTCGGCCAGCACCGGCAACACCGCCGTGATGGTGGTCTCGGTGAACAACTGTTGGCGCGAGAGCACAACGATGAGGAATCCGACGGCATATCCCAGCCCGCCGACGAGCGGACGCCATGCCGCGTCCGGAAGATGTAGCTGGAGGATCGCCTGTGCGAGAAGCGAGAAGCTGATCGAAAGCCCCGCCGCGATTCCCGACCACCACAGCGACACGGCAGGCCGGATCATCTCCTCTTCGCCGAGGCGCCTGACGATCTCGTAGATGACAGGAGTGCGCGGGCTGCTGCGCTCTTCGACATCCTCGATCTCATGCTCGGAGATGAACGGGGCCGCGTCGTGGTCCTTTTTGGCGCCGTCCGTTTCGCCGTGATCGGCGGCGCGTTCACGGCCTGCGCCCGCTTTGTCGATCACGATCCTCTTCCTGCCTGGTGCTTGCGAGACCGTTCGGCGCAACTGCGCTGAAGGCGGCCTCCTCGCCCCAACACGCACACCCTTCGCGCTGCCGGACGAATCGCGATGTCGGGCGCACGCCGTCCGGCCCATCGCCAAGACGGGTCCCTCCTTCAACGCCTGACGTGATCGGCTGTTCCCGTGCGGACCTTCCGGAGCACCCGCCTCCTGGCACCTCTGTCGCGAGTGCGCGCGCCCGCGCACAGGCGGCCGAGGCGAGGCAAATTCCCGCGCGCGTTCAGGTCATTGCGCGCGCACCCGCAAGGTATCGGACGTTCCGAATGTGGTCGCCAGGGAACGCAATTCGCGGGCGAGGCGTTCTTGTCCCCGCCACAGGAGGAACGTGCATGCCATTTCTGTTCTGGCTGCCGATGATCATCTGGTTGGGCGCATGCGGCCTCGCGTGCGATCCGGATGCGCGCGGCGGCGGATCGTCGAAACCGAAGACCTCGACGGACGAGGCGCGGGCTGCGGGAGATCTGCAGCTGCCCGCGTTTGCCGAATCCGATCGATCGGCCGCGTGACGATCCCGATGACGTCGGAGAATCGTCCAGCCGCCCGAGCATGAGGCGGGTGTCTATTTCGCCGGAGTCACTTCGGCGAGCAGCGCGACCGGGCGATCCGAACGTTCGAGCACGGCCGCCGCGGTGTCGCCGAAATGCAGCGTCTTTCCAGCGCGAGGGCGGACCCCCATGACCACGAGGTCGAATTCGCCATCCTCGATTTCGCGCAGGATGCCGGCCGCGACGTCGCGATCCGAGCGCGTCAGGAGCTTCACTCTCGCGCCGTAGCGGCGCGCGAGGCTGTCGAGATCGGCGGCCATCGCCCTGCGATCGGCGCCGGTGGTCTTGGGCGGCGCGGTCCGTCCGTTGCGCGAAGGCGCGACATGGACGGCCGTCACGGTCGCGGACATGGACCCGGCGAGAACGAACGCCGCCTCCGCGGCGTTCCGCGCGGTCTGCGAACCGTCGATGGTGACCAGGATTCTGAGGCCGTTGCCGGCGAGGGCGTCGACGTGCCCCTCGCACCTGACGACGACGATCAATCCGCCATCGAAGGGCGCTGCGAGGTCCGCGACCGTTCGGCTGAACCCGCCCTCGGGGCGCCACGCATCGTCGAGACCGATGACGAGCAGATCGTGGCCCTTGCGCGCTTCGTCCTCGACGACCCGCGGAGCCGGCTTGCTCTGGCCGCGGGTGATGATTTCGGGCGCCGTCTTTTCTTCACCGTCGGCATCGCGTTCTGCGGCATGTCGTGCCGCGCTTGTGACGGTCGTTTCCACCTCTTCGATCACCTCGCGCGAGCGGTCGTCGCTTTTCGGTTCGCCGCGTCGGCCGTTCGCCGGTTTGAGCTCCAGCAGGGTGGCGGGCATTCCCATCGTGCCGGCGATGACGCCGGCGAGCCGGGAGGCGAACTGCCCATTCGCTCCCTTGTCGGCGGCCAGAAGAAGCCGCTCCAGATTGCCGATGAAGCTCTTCTCGTCGACGGCCTCGCGTTTCAGGCGGGCCCTCTCGGAACTCGTCATCTGCACGCCCTGCAGCATCCATCGCAGGCTCGGGGGCATGGCCATCGTGGTGATGACCGCCATTGCCAGAATCATCGTGAACAGATCGTGGCTGAGCAGTCCGAGCGACAGGCCGATCGACGCGACGATGATCTCCGTCGAGCCGCGTGCATTCATCGCGCAGCCGAGCGCCAGCGCCTCGCGAGTGGTCACCCCCGCGATCTTGCCGCCGACGAACGCGCCGCCGAACTTGCCGACGCTCGCCACCAGGACGAGACCGATCGTCAGGAGCGTCAATCGCAGGTCGCTGAGGATCGACAGGTTGGCGCTGAGGCCGGCCGATCCGAAGAACAGCGGCATGAACATCGCGGTGATGACCCCGCGCAGTTGCTCGTCGATGTGACGCGCCTTGATCGGCGAGTTTCCGACCAGCAGCCCGGCGACGAACGCGCCGAGGACGGTATGGACACCGATCAGGTGCGTGGTCAGCGCCATGACCCCCATGAAGAGCAGCGCCACGGTGATGAGAGCGAATTCGCTCGCCAGGTTGTCGCTGACCCAGCGAATGAGAATGTAGACCAGCCGGCGGCCGACCGTCAGGCTGAAGACGAGGAACACGATCGTCCCGACCAGGCTGCGCGCGACCAGGAACAGATCGATCGAGGCCTGCGTGGCGACGCCGAATATGAGGGCGACGATGATCCACCCGATCGTGTCCTCGATGATCGCCGACGCGAGGATGATCTGGCCGAGGTCTCTTCGGATCATGTTCAGATCGCGAATGACGAGCGCGACGATCTTCACCGACGAGATGGACAGCGCCGTGCCGAGGAAGAGCGCGGCCACGAAGCGTTGGTCCGGATTCGGCAGCAGCGATTCGGGCAGGAACTCGCCGAGCGCGAATCCGCAGGCAAAGGGCAGGGCGATGCCGACTATCGAGATGGCCACGGCGGAGCGGCCGATCCGCCTCACCAGGTTCAAATCCGTCTCCATGCCGGTCATGAACAGGATCATCAGAACGCCGAGCTGTGAGACGGCTTGCAGCATCGATGTCTGCTGTGGGCTGGCGGGAAACAGAATGTCGTGCCCGGCGGGCCAGAAGACGCCAAACACCGAAGGGCCGAGAATCACGCCGGCCAGCAACTGGCCGATGACGGCGGGCTGATTGATCCGCTGCATCAGCTCGCCCAGGCCGCGGCCGAGCAGCAGAAGCAGCACAAACTGACAGACAAAGACGACGTCGGGCGACCAGCTTTCCCGTCCGTCTGCCGCGAAGGCGGTGGCCGGCAGAACAAGCTGCGGGACCGACAGGCACGCCGCGGCAAGTAACCGGTGGGCTCGCGTCACGGACGGTACCTCAGCATGGGTTCGTTTCGGCCGCGCGTGTTTCACCCCGGCCCGGCTGCCTCCGGAAACGCCGGAACACCGGTCGACGATGGCCCGCCGAGCGGCGGCGTGCCGACACGTCCTCTGCGACGCTGCGCGAGTCTCGAGCTGCAGGCTGAACGAGCGCGTCGGCGTGCGACGGTTCCGGACCGCCATCCGACCAATGCATACCGGTTCGCAAAGTTCCGGCGCCGCCGCGTGCGGAACCGGGCGGTCGCGGCCGAGTTGACCCTGCGAGCCGGTCCGGGACGATGACCCGACGGCACCCGAGGAGATTCGATGACCGCGGAGCATGATCGAAATCCGCTCCATCACACGCAGAAAATGCGAGAACGCCTGGCCCAAACGATGGATCACTTGCGCGCCGACATCGAAAAGGTCGACGAGCGGCAGTTCCGGGCGTTGATCGAAGCCTCTGCCGAAGTGCTGGGCGGGCTGATCAAGGCGATGCGCGACGACGAGCAGCGCAACGAGAGCGCCTGGCGGGATTGAAGCCGTTCCGGGGCCGTGCCGCGGACAGGATTTCAGAACAGGAGATCCCTCGATGTTGAGAATACACACAGCCATCGGAGTCGCGGCGGCGGCATTTCTGCTGGTAACGTCCGCGCACGCGCAGCAGTCCAGGAGCGCGGACGGCGCGAGCAAGAAGTTCATCACCGAGGCCATCCAGGGTGACCTCGCAGAGGTTCAGGTGGGCGAACTGGCCCAGCAGAAGGGAACGACCGACGCCGTTCGGAACTTCGGAAAGCAGCTCGTCAACGATCACAAGGAGAACCAGGCGAAGGCACAGCAGGTGGCGGACGATCTCGGTGTGAAGCCGCCGAGTTCGCCCAGCGCCAAGCAGAGGGCCGTGTACTCCAAGCTCAAGTCACTCTCGGGAACGAAGTTCGACCGGACGTTCGCGCGCGACATGGTCAAGGACCACGAAGAGGACATCAAGAAATTCCAGAAGCAGGCCTCCGCCAGCGGACCGACCGGTGATTTCGCCAAGAACACGCTGCCGACCCTGCGCAAGCATCTCGACATGGCCAAGTCGCTGACGCAGCAGAAGTCGTCCGCGCGCTGAGGCGACGCGGAGCGTCGGGAAGACCCGAAAGCACAGCGTCCGACAACGCAAAGTTTGGCGCGCCCGCCCGGAAAGAGCGGGCGCGTCGTGCTTGGGGCGTCCGATCGCGTTCTGCCGTCAAGAGGGTGTCGGGCCGGCGACCTCAGGCGAGCAGCTTCTCGAGCCGAATGGGAAGCTGGCGCACCCGGGTCCCGGTCGCGTGATAGACCGCGTTGGCGACGGCCGCCGCCGTGCCGACGTTGCCGAGCTCGCCGATGCCCTTGATGCCCGCCGGATTGACGAAGTCGTCGCGCTCGGGGACGAGGATGACCTCCAGTTGCTGGATATCGGCGTTCACCGGCACGAGGTAGTCCGCCAGGTTGTCATTCACATAGCGCGCGTTGCGCGCGTCGATCTCCGTCGCCTCGTGCAATGCCGAGGAAATTCCCCAGATCATCGCACCCATGTACTGGCTGCGCGCCGTTCGGGTGTTCATGATGCGCCCGGCGGCGAAGGCGCCCACGATGCGCGGCACCCTGATTTCACGCGTCAGGGCATGCACCCGCACCTCGACGAACTCGGCGCCCAACGCGTACATCAGTTTCTCGCCCGACGAGCCGCCCGTGAGAGTCGGCCTTCCGGCGTAGAGGCGCTTGATCGCATCGGGACTGGCGCCGGGCGGCAGGAATTCGGCGTATTCCTCGATCGCCGCAACGCCCATCCGCTTGAACTGCGCGGCGAGCGGCTCGGCGCCGCCCTCTTCCGACACGAGGTGTCCTTCGGCGAAGCGAATGGCGCTCGCGTGCCGGCCGGAAAGCGGTCCCTCGTTGGCGGTCGTGGCGGCGCGAGCCAGTTTCGCCCGGATGGCATCGCAGGCCTTCATCACCACGGAACAGCTGCTCGCCGTGGTGTTGGAACCGCCGGCGACGGGCGCCGGAGGAAAACGGGTGTCCCCGATCTCGACCCGCACGGCGGAGAGCGGCAGACCGAGACGTTCGGCCGCCATCTGCCCGATGACCGTGTAGGCGCCGGTCCCGAGGTCGTGCGCGGCGATCTGCACGCGCGCCTGTCCGTCTTCCGTCAGGCTCACGCGCGCCGCGGCCGCGCCCACGTGGGTCGGGTAGACCGCGCTGGCGCAGCCCCAGCCGATGAGCCAGTCACCATCGCGCATCGACCCCGGCCGCGGGTCGCGCCTGCTCCAGCCGAACGCCCTGGCGGCCTCGTCGTAGCACGGCATCAGCGAGCGGCTCGACCACGGCTTGCCGGTCGCGTCCACGTGGGCGTCGTTGCGCCGCCGCAGCTCCACCGGATCGATGCCGAGCTTGACGGCGAGCTCGTCCATCGCGCTTTCGAGCGCGTAGATGTAAGGCACCACCGGCGGCGAGCGCATGAAGCCCGGCGTGTTGCGGTCGGCATGCACGAGTGTGACGTGGGTTTTCACGGTGCCGGTGTTGTAGAGCCGGCCGCTGTCCTCGACGCCGGCGACCGTATAGGGATCCGGCCGCGACGTGACCTCCTGGCCTTCGTGCAAGAAGCCGACGATCCTGCCGTCACGCTGCGCGCCCATGCGGATGTGATGGCGCGTCTCCGCCCGGTACGTCTGGATGGTGAATCCCTGATCGCGCGTCGCCACCAGCTTCACCGGTCGGTTGAGTTTCTTCGCCGCGGCGGCGACGAATCCGGTGCGCGGCGAAAGCTGCGCCTTGCTGCCGAAAGCGCCGCCGACGAACGGATTGACGACGTGCACCTTCTCGGGCGCGATTCCCAGTTTCTGCGCCAGGCCGTTCTTCAGCCCGAAGACGAATTGGTTCGGCTCGTAGACCGTCACCTCGCCGTCGTTCCACACGCAGGTCGTGGTGAACAATTCGATCGGATTGTGATGCTGGGTCGGCGTGCCGTATTCGACATCGATCGAAACCGCCGCCGCGGCAACGGCGGCTTCCGCGTCGCCGGCCTGCGGCAGGTCGCGGGCGCGCGCATTCGCCTTGCTGGCGTCTTCCTGCGTCACGCCGTCGGAATCGAAGGTGGAACTGGGGGCTTGTTCGGAATAGGCGACCTTCACCCGATACGCGGCCTCGCGCGCGGCCTCGAAGGTATCGGCCACCACCATGCCGATGATCTGCCCGTCATGCCCGATTTCCGGACCCATGTTCTGCCACGAGGTGGTCGCGCCGCCGCCCCCCGTGGAGAATTTCACCTCGTCGAGCGGACCGATATTCTCGTGCGTGAAGACTTCCAGCACGCCCGGAACCGCCTTGGCTTCGCGCACGTCGATCGCGTCGATGCGGCCTTTGGAGATCGCGCTGGTGATCAGATAGGCGAACGCCGGATCGGCGACCGGAAAGTCCGATCCGTAGCGTGCGTGGCCCGTCACCTTCAGGCGTGCGTCGATGCGCGGTTCGGGCGCGCCCATGTTGGTCTTGGGTTCGGGTGCGGCTCGGTTCACGTCAGATCTCCATCGCGGCGGCTTGCTTGAGGGCGCGCACCAGCGTGCGCTTGCCAAGTTCGACCTTGAACGCGTTGTGGCTCAACGGGCGGGCGTGCTCGAAAGCCGTATCGGCCGCGCGGCGGAGCACGGTTTCCTCGAGCGGCTGCCCGGCAAGCACGGCTTCCGCCTCGCGGGCGCGCCACGGCAGCGCGCTGACGCCCCCGAGCGCGATGCGGACGTCGCGGACTGCGCCGTCGTCGAGGTCGAGCGCGACCGCCGCCGACGCCAGGGCGAACTCGTAGGATTCGCGGTCGCGAATCTTCAGGTAGAGCGAACGTCGCGCCCACGGGAGCGGCGGCACGGTGAACGCCGTGATCAGGTCACCCGCCGCGAGTGTCGTCTCGATATGCGGCGAATCGGCCGGCCGCCGGTGCAACTCTGCGAACGGCAGTGTGCGCGAGCCCGCCGGCCCCACGATCTCCACCTCGGCGTCGAGCGCGATGAGGGAGTGGGCAAAGTCGCCGGCGTAGGTGGCGATGCAATGGTCGCTCGTTCCCAGGATCGCGTGCATGCGGTTGAATCCCTGCAGAGCCGCGCAGCCGGAGCCGGGCTCGCGCTTGTTGCAGGCCGCATAGGACGTGTCACGGAAATACGTGCAGCGCGTGCGTTGAAGGACGTTGCCGCCGAGCGAGGCCATGTTGCGCAGCTGCGGGCTTGCGGCGAGCAGCAGCGACTGCGCGATGACCGGAAAGTCCTTCTTCACGGCCGGATGTTCGCTGGCGGCCGACATGCGCACGAGGGAGCCGAGCCGCAGCCCGGCGGTTCCGTACTCGATGCGCCCCAGCGCGGTGCGTTCGAGCGCATTGATGTCAATGACGCTGTCCGGCCGCATGACGTCGAGCTTCATCAGATCGATGAGCGTCGTCCCGCCGGCCACGTACTGGGCCTTCGCGTGCACGGAGGCGACGGCCGGCGAGGAGGCGACATCGCGGCCCGCGATCGCCGCCGGCAGGCTGTCGGCACGCGCGTAGACGAACGGCCGCATTCACGCCCCCTTCATCTTGGTGCGCGCTTCGCGCACCGCGTCGACGATGTTCGGATAGGCCGCGCAGCGACAGATGTTGCCGCTCATGAATTCGCGGATCTCGTCATCGCTGCCCGCGTGCCCTTCCTCGACGCACGCGATGGCCGACATGATCTGTCCGGGCGTGCAGTAGCCGCACTGGAACGCGTCGTAATCGACAAAGGCCTGCTGCATGGGATGCAGGGTTCCGTCCGCAGCGGCCAGGCCTTCGATGGTGGTGATCTCGTGGCCTTCCGCCATGGCCGAGAACGTCAGGCACGACAGCGTGCGGTGGCCGTCCAGAAGCACCGTGCAGGCGCCGCATTGGCCATGATCGCAGCCCTTCTTGGTGCCGGTCAGGCCCAGGTGGTCGCGCAAGGTGTCGAGGAGGCTTGTACGCACGTCGAGCGCGAGCCGGTGATCGCGGCCGTTGACACGCAGGGTCACCGCCAGGGGGGCGCGGGCGTCCGCGGCTGCGGCCGGCGCCGCCTCCGCTCTTCGTTTGTCGAGCAAGGTCGCTGTCATGGTGGAGGCCATCGTGGCTGTGAGGAAACCGCGTCGACTGAGGCCGCGGCGCGCCTCGTCGGGGGACGAGTTCGCGGGGATCGAGGCACTTTTTCGAGTCACTGGACTATTCTCCGGTGGTCTCAGGTGATCGGGCGCGCTCCGTCCGTGCCCGCGGGCTTTGTCGGGGTAAACCGCGACGCTTGCGGGGGTTCCTGGCGAGCGATGAAAATTCGACCGCGGGCACGCGGACGACATCGTGCGCGGGACCCGAACACCGTCTTCCGTACGCGGCGGCTGCGCGTCGCGTGATCGCTTCTGCCTGCGCGCGGCCGCGCATTCTCACGGCGTGCGACCTTGTGTGCCCCCGGCTGCACAAGGTTCGACCGGCCGAGACGCGCCCCGTTCACGGGGGAACCGGCGCAGGCGCGACCCCGGGGGCGTCGGATGGTGCCGATTGGAATCGGCATTGCTGGCATGTCGAGGGGAGGGGACACGCCAGGGTTTCGCGCGGCAGTTCCATCCGGCGACGCCGGATGCCTCCTTCCCGGCCCAGAGGAAGCAATTTGATTGATTGCGCGGACCGCAACGGAGCCGCATCGCGCTCAGCGCGACAGATAGTCGTTGAAGGTCAGCGTGAACATGAAGACGATCCACAGCAGGCCCGAGATCGCGACCAGCCGCACCAGCGCGCTCGATCCGCGCAGGTTCATGAAGAAGGTCCAGATGAGGGCGACCTGGATGACAGCGATCCCGATGTGCAGCGCGGGCCCGGCCCGCCCGACCGGCAGATAGGCTAGCCCGAGCGTTGCGCCCAGCATCGCGATCAGCAGGAGCCAGATCAGCGCATGGCCGAGCCACCCGGGGACGCGGGATCGTCGCGACGCGTCGCTCATGCGCGCCCCGGCAGATAGATCAGGGCGTAGAGAATGACCCACACGGTGTCGACGAAGTGCCAGTACAGGCCGGAAGCCAGAATCAACGTGCTCTGCGGCAGGATCGATCGACGCCACAGCCGCATGGCGATGAAAGCGAGGATGGCGACGCCGACGAACAGGTGAATGGCGTGAACCCCGGTCATCACCCAGTAGAGCGCGAAGAAGATCTGCGCGGTCGGCGCGTGGACCGGCAGGTCCGGTCCGGGCAGCAGGTGCTTGCGGATGTCGTCGTCGTACTCGAACCCTTTGACGACCAGAAACGCCACGCCGATCGCCACGGTCACAACCACGCACGAAAGCGTGAGGCGCCGCGAACCCGCGCGCGACGCCTCGATCGCGCCCGTCATGACGAGGCTGCTGGTGAGGAGAAGCGCCGTATTGATGCTGCCGTAGACGATGTTCGTATGGCTTGCCGCCTCCGCAAACGCCGTGGGATCGAGCGTGCGATAGATCGCGTAGGTGAGCAGGAGCGCGCCGAAGAAAAGGACTTCGCTCGCCAGGAACGTCCAGGTGCCGAATGCGACACCCTCGCGCTGACGACGATAGCTTGGCCACGGCTCGTGGACGAGATGAGAGGTGTCGCTCATGAGGTGCTCCCCTGCGGCCGGTGTGGCGCCAGCGCGTCCTGAACGTCGGGGCCGGTGTCCCTGGGATGATAGAGATAGGGATCCTCGTCGATCACCGGAGTCCGGCGGAAGTTCTCCTTCGGCGGCGGCGAGGACGTCTGCCATTCCAGGCCGGTCGCATTCCACGGATTGTCGCCCGCGCGCGCGCCGTAGAACAAGGACCAGCCGAGATAGACCAGCGGGAGGACGTAGGCGGCCGCCAGAATGACGGCGCCGCCCGAGGAGAGCACGTGCCAGACCTGGAACACCTCGGGATAGACATGGTAGCGGCGCGGCATCCCGGCGTAGCCCATGACGAATTGCGGAAAGAAGGTCAGGTTGAAGCCGAGGAAGATGGTGATGGCGGCAAAACGCGCCCAGGATTCCGGATAGCGCCGGCCGGTGATCTTCGGCCACCAGAAATGCAGGCCGGCGAAATAGGCCGACACGCTGCCGCCGACCATGATGTAGTGGAAATGCGCGATGACGAAGTAGGTATCGGTCACGTGGACATCGACCGGAATCGAGGCGAGAAACAGCCCCGTCAGTCCGCCGATCGTGAACAGGCCGAGAAACCCCATGGCGTAGAGCATGGGGGCCTCGAACGTGATCTGCCCGCGATAGAGGGTCGCGACCCAGTTGAAGACCTTGATGGCGGACGGCACGGCGACGATGAACGAGAGGAACGAAAATGCCAGGTTGGCGAGATCCGACTGGCCGGCCACGAACATGTGGTGACCCCATACGAGAAATCCGATCACCGCGATCGCCAGCAGCGAATAGACCATCGCGGTGTAGCCGAAGACGCGGCGCCGCGCGAAGCATGCGATCACCTCCGACACGACGCCCATCGCGGGCAGCACCATGATGTAGACGGCCGGATGGCTGTAGAACCAGAAGATGTGCTGAAACAGGATCGGGTCGCCGCCGTCCTGCGGGTTGAAGATCGGCACGCCGAACATGCGCTCGGCCATGACCAAGAGAAGCGACATGGCGAGAACCGGCGTCGCCAGCACCATGACGATGCTGGTGGCGTAGATCGCCCAAACGAAAAGCGGCAGCCGGAACCAGGTCATGCCGGGCGCGCGCAGCAGATGCACGGTGGTGATGAAATTGACGCCGGTCGCGATCGAGGAGAACCCGACGATGAATACGCCGGCGGCGGCGGCAATCACGTGCCCGTTGGCATAGAACGTCGACAGCGGCGTGTAGAACGTCCAGCCCGTGTCGACCCCGCCGGCGACGATCATGTACAGGGTGAAGGCGGAGCCGGCCATGAAAAGGTACCACGACAGCAGATTGAGCCTGGGGAATGCCACGTCCCGCGCGCCGATCATCAGCGGCAGCAGGAAATTGCCGAACGTCGCCGGAATCGACGGCACGAGGAAGAACCACACCATGACGATGCCGTGCAGGCTGAACAGGCGATTGTAGGCGTCGTCGCTGAGAAACAGGCCGTGCGGGCTCACGAGCTCGAGCCGCACCAGCGCGACGGCGAAGCCGCCGACGAAGAAGAAGAACGTGATCGCCAGCGCATAGAGGATGCCGATGCGCTTGTGGTCGGTCGTGGTCAGCCACGACGCGATGGTGCTGCCGGCCTCCAGGTAGGAACCGCCGCCCTCGATCCCTCGGTCTTCGAAAAACGCTGCCTCGCTCATCGCCGCGCTCCCGGGTTCGACAGAGACTTGATGTAGGCGACGAGATCCGTCACCTGATCCTCGCCGACGAGATTGCGAAAGCTCGGCATGATCGGCGCATAGCCGGCGACGACGTCCCGTTCCGGTAGCAGGATCGAATCGCGGATGTAGGCTTCATCCGCCCTGACGCTTCTCCCGTCCTGGAGATGGACCGTTCGTCCGTACAGGCCATTGAGGTCGGGGGCGTGCACCGTCGAGTTCGGCGCGTGGCATCCGGAGCATCCGAGCGATTGGAAGAGTGCGGCGCCCCTCCGGGCGATGTCGTCGCCCTGTGGCGGGGCTTCGCTCCAGCGGGAATAGTCGGCTTCCGGCATGACGACGATCCGACCGGACATGCGCGAGTGTTCGCTGCCGCAGAACTCCGCGCACAGCAATTCGAAGGTGCCGGCCTTGGTTGCTGTGAACCAGAGATAGGTATAGCGGTCGGGCAGGACGTCCTTCTTGATGCGCAAGGCCGGAAGGAACATGCTGTGGATCACGTCCTGCGACGTCATCACCAGGCGAACCGGCTTGCCGACCGGCACGTGCATTTCGTTGATTTCGCGCACGCCGTTCGGCTGTTGTACGCGCCACATCCATTGCTTGGCGACCACGTGGATCTCGAGTGCGCTCGAAGGAGGGGCGAGCGCCGACAGTTGCGTCGAGGCGACCCACCAGAACAGAAACAGGAACGTGAACAGGGTGGCGGTGGTCCAGCCGATCTCGAGCTCGCTGTGAACCCAGGTCGGAAGCGGGCCGCGGCGCGCGTCCGAACCGCGCCGATAACGGAGCGAGAAGACGAACACGAGGGTGACGACGAGAATGACGATGACGCCCGAGACGGCGAGTAGCAGCGCGAAGATCCCGTCGACGGCTGCCGCGTAGCGCGATGCTTCGCTGATGAAGGCGGAGATGTTCATGGCGAGGCCTTGCGGGGGCCCCGCCAGAGCATGAAGGCGATGGCGCCGGCGAGCAGAGCCGCCGTGACGAACGCCGCGACCGTCAGCCACCGCAGGATCGACGGGGTATAGATTCCTTTTGCCGGATCGAAGCCGTAGCAGAGCAGCCGGATGCGATCCTCGAAGGTGCCGATGCGGCCCTCCGCAGCGTCGACCAGCGCGAGCCGCAGGTCCGTTCCGTTGAGCGCGAGGGCGGAGAGCACGCGGACGATCCGGCCGCCGGGATCGAGCACGAACGCGGCGGCCGGATGCGCGAATTGATCGTCGGCGGCATCGTAGGAAAGGCGATAGCCGGCCGCCGCGGTGGCGGCCCGCACGGCGGCTTCATTTCCGCTCAGGACCTGCGTCGCCGGATAGAGCGCGGAGGCGGCATCGACGTGGGCGACCTTCAGGGCGCGCGCGGCGTCGATCCCGTCCTTGGGATCGATCCCGACGATCAGAAAACGGAAGTCTCGACCCGGGCGCAGGCCGGTTTTTTGCAGACCCGCCGCCGCGAACTCGACCATCGGACCGCACAGGGTCCGGCAGGTGAAGTCGGCGAAGACGAGCAGCGCCGGCCTTTCGCCGATCGCCTCCCCAAGACTGCGCGAGGCGCCGGTTTCGTCGGCAAAGCGCGCGCCGAGCGGCAGCCGTGCGCCTGCTCTCGGCTGGGCGCCGAGATCGTCGAGCACAGCCTTGCTCATCCGCGCCTGTGCCGGGCAGACGAGCGCGGCCGAGAGGAGGACGGCTGCGATTGCGGTTCTCATGGCCCGCTTTTCGCCGAGGCCGAGGGCGCTTCGATCGGCCGATACGCATCCGCGCCACGCTGCGCGATCAGGCCCATGGCCCGTTCGATCGGAATTGCGACGATCTGTTTCTCGCGATCGACCCAGTGATAACCTTCGAGGCGCCGGCGTTGTTCGGCGAGGATGCGATGCCGTTGCGCCGTCTCGTCGGGGCGCAGGCGAGGTTCGGGAAATGTTCGCACGGCCTGTGTGCGCTGCCCGGGAACGGCGGCCGTGTAGATCGTCGCCAGCACGGCGAGCGAAACGAACAGAAAGGCAACGCACACGAAGGCGACCAGCAGAACTCGGCCGACGTGGACGTCGGATGCTTGCCGGCGATCGTGGCGCTCGCTGTCAGTCGACATGGCGCGAACCTGCCGGGCGGGGAAGCGCGAAGGGCCATCGGCTCGCGAGGCCGATCAGCAGGACGCCGAGCGCGACGATGCAGAAGAGCGCCGAGAGCAGCGACGCGGGGCCAAACGCCGGACCGACCAGCCAGGCGTAGTAGAGCGCCAATCCGGTCAGCGTAACGATCCCGACCAGTCGCAAGGCGACGGGGCTTCGCCGAACGCGGGAAGAGAAGAGAGAGAACGCCGGAACGACGCAGGCGAGGACGAACATCGCGCCGGCAACGAGGACCCACGGCGCTGCGTCGCGCTGGACGAACCATTCCACCTTGTGGGGGAGATCGCCGTACCAGATGATCAGGTAGGCCATGAAGTCGATGTAGACGAGGCCGAGAATCGTCGCGAGCAGGAGCCCGCCAAGGTCCGACACGACCGGGTCCGGATTTCTGACCGGCGCGAGGACCGCCGCCGCCGCGAAGGCGCCGATCAGCTGTGTGAATGCGAGGCTTGCGCCGAACGAGGTCGAGAAGAACGGCGGATCGACCGACTGAATCCAGTCGAGCCCGACGGCGCCGATCACCAGCCCATGAAAGGCGAGTCCGGCCGCGGCGATGCGCGTGCCGGCCGGCCCGCGCAGCGTCAGGCCGAGCGCGATGGCGGTCCAAGCGGAAAACGCCACGATCGAGCGCCCGGAGAAGCCCATGACATTGAGATCCCAATGCGCGACGTCGGGCTTCACCGCGGAATGTCCGCGCATCCACGGATAGAGCTGCGGCAGCAGGAACAGCATGGCGATGAAGATCAGGTAGACGAAGACGATGGCCGAGGCCGACAGGGCGAACGGCGTCGCATAGGCATGGCCCCACGCCCCGCCGGTCAGGCGGTGAATCATCATCGCGGTGATGCTTCCGATCGAAATGCCGCTCCAGAACAGAAAGGCGATCAACAGGCCTCCCGGGGTCGAGCGCGGCCAGACGATCGCGGTGGCGAGGAAGCCGGCAGCGGAGACGAGGCCGAGGAGCAGGCCGTTCCGGGGCGAGACGAGATCCCTCAGGTTCATCGCAGCTTCTCCGCAGCTTCCGGAACCTGCGCGACCGTGGCACGCCGGGACAGCTGCAGGGCGCGGATGTAGGCGATGATCGCCCAGCGGTCGCCCGGTTCGACGCGCGAGGCGTAGGAATACATGACGCCGTAGCCGTGGCTGATGACGTCGTAGAAGTGTCGGGCGGGCGCCGCGAGGAGCCGCGCATCGTGGAACGACGGCGGCTTGGGGAAGCCGTGCGCGACGATCACGCCGTCGGCGTCGCCGGCAAGGCCGTGACAGGGGGAGCAATAGATGTCGAAGCGTTGCCGGCCGCGCGCGAGGAGTGCGTCATCGGCCGGCGGCGGCGAGGTCTCCTCCCTGTGGCGGGTGAGATCGCCCTGCGCGACCGTATGCTCCGGCAGGGGGCGGGCGGAGGCTCCATCCGGCCAGAAATCGGAGGGCGCATAGGTGTCGTAGCGCTTCTGTTGCGTCATGCTCACGTCGCAGCCGCCAACGAGCAGCGACACCGCAAGAGGCGCGAGCAGACAGGGCGCGCTTCTCACAAGGCCACCTCCTCGATCGAGACGGCGCCGATGTCGCGCAGCCGCGCCAGCACGTGCTCGCGCTGCCGGTTCGTTTCCGGCACCTCCAGCGCGAGGGCAAAGCGGTCCTGGCTGGTCCGGCGCAGTGCTTCGGCTTCGAAGACGGGATGATGCAGGCGCGGAAGCCCGGTCAGAACGAACACGGCGACGAGCCCGCACACGGCGGCGGCGAGAATTCCGACCGAGAAGGGGAACATCATGAAGGCCGGCCACGAATGCAGCGGGCGGCCGCCGCTGTTGACCGGATAGTCGAATACGGCGCTCCACCATTCGAGCGCATAGGCCAGCGCCGCGACCGCGAAGCCGCCGACCAGCATGGCCGGCCGAACGCGCGTCCACCGGTCCTCGAAAAATCCGGCGAGCTCTTCGACCGGGTAGGGCGAATAGGCGTCGATCAGGCGACAGTTGGGGGCGCGCACGACCCGGGCGGCCTCGACCAGCGCCTGCGCCTGCGTGAATTCAACGACGACGGTGCGGGTCATCCGGCGGCCTCCTCTTCGACGAGGTGGCGCATCTCGTGCATCGACACCGCGGGCACGAGCCGAACGAAGATCAGATAGAGCAGCGCGAACAGCCCGAGCGACCCGAACAGGAACAACCAGTCCCAGACCGTCGGCACGAACCAGCCTTCCATGCTAGGCATGTAGTGATGCGACAGGGTGTCGAGCACGATGCAGATGCGCTCGAGCCACATGCCGATGTTGATGATGACCGAGACGAGGACGACCGCCGCGATGCGGCGGCGAACGGCCGGAACCCAGAACACCTGCGGCACAAGGCAATTGCAAAGCAGAAGCAGCCAGTAGAGCGCCGCGTACCTGCCGGTGAATTCGAATGCCACGAATCCCCGCTCCACCGCGTCGCCACGGTACCAGCCGCCGAACCATTCCGTGGCGTAGGAGAGGCCCATGATGATGGACGCCGCCAGCATGATCCGGGCCATGACGTCGAAGTGGTGGGCGGTGATGAGCGGTTGCAGCCCGAAGCCCCAGCGGATCGAGGCGGCAAGCACGACCACCATGGCGAAACCGGAATACATGGCTCCGACCACGAAGTAGGGCGGGAAGATCGTCTCGTTCCAGCCGACCATCAGGCTGGCGGCGAAATCGAGCCCGACCACGCTGTGCAACGACACCACGAGCGGCACCGCGAGGCACGCCATGGTGATCTGGTAGGTCTGATAGACGCGCCAGTGCCGCGCCGATCCGCGCCAGCCGAGTGCAAGCGCGCCGTAGAGCTTTCGCACCGTGGCGCTTCGTGCGCGGTCGCGCAGCGTGGCGAAGTCGGGAACGAGTCCGACATACCAGAAGATGATGGAGAACAGGATGTAGCTGAGGATCGCCCAGAAATCCCAGATGAGCGCGCTGCGCCATTGCGGCCAGACGTTCATCGTGTTCGGATAGGGCACGAGCCAGTAGAAATACATCGGCCGGCCGAGGTGGAATATCGGAAACAGTCCGGCGATGCCGGCCGCGAACAGCGTCATCGCCTCGGCAAAGCGATTGATCGACGCGCGCCAGCGCTGACGCGTGATCAGCAGCAGCGCCGAAATCAGCGTGCCGGCATTGCCGATGCCGATCCACCAGACGTAGTTGGCGATGGCGAAGCCCCATACGACCGACGTGTCGACCCCCCACACGCCGATGCCCTGCGAGAACAGCCAGACGACCGCGACCGCCAGCGCGAGGCTCAACGCGAGTGCAACGACGAACGCCAGCCGCCACGCGCGCCAGGCCCAGCGTCCGCGGTCGATCAGAGGGCCGCAGACGAGCGCGTTGACGGCCTCGAGGCTGCGCCCGCTCGGGAGCGTCCAGCGATCGATCGGCTCGATGTTGCGGACAGCGATGTCGCTCACGCCTGCGGCTCCTCCAGCGCCGGATTGGGATTGCGCAGGCGCGCCAGATAGGTCGTGCGCGGCCGTGTGCCGAGATGGCCGAGCAATTCGTAGTGGCGATGCTCGCGCCGCAATCCGTTGACGTTCGAGCCCGGGTTGTTGAGATCGCCGAACGCGATTGCCCGTGTCGGGCACGCCGCCTGGCAGGCGGTCGCGACTTCGCCGTCGCGAATGCGGCGGCTCTCCTTTTCGGCGGCGCGCCGCGCCCGGCTGACGCGTTGAACGCAATAGGTGCATTTTTCCATGACGCCGCGGGCGCGCACGGTGACGTCCGGATTTCTTTGCGCCCGCATCGGCTCCTCGCCGAGATTGGCGAATTCCTGGCCGTCGGCGTAGCCGAAGAAATTGAAGCGGCGCACCTTGTAGGGGCAGTTCGACTGGCAGAAACGGGTGCCGACGCAGCGGTTGTAGACCTGCACGTTCAATCCTTCGCCGTCGTGCACGGATGCCGCGACCGGACAGACGGGCTCGCACGGCGCCTGCTCGCAATGCATGCATGGCACCGGCTGGAAACCGGCGGGAGCGCGCGCGTCCTCGTGGCGGTAGGTGTCGACGCGCAGCCAATGCATATCGCGCCCGGCTGCGATCTCGTCAGGTCCGACGACCGGGACGTTGTTCTCCGCCTGGCAGGCGACCACGCAGGCGTTGCAGCCGATGCACGCCGAATTGTCGATCACCATCGCCCATGCGTAGGTGTCGTACGCAACCTTCGGATAGAGCGTCGGCAGGGCCGGCTGCGGCCAGAGTGCATCCTTCGCGCGTTCAAGCTCGGCGAGCGTCGCGGTGCGCAGCAGGTCTCTTGCGTCGCCCTCGAGGCGGAACCGGTGCTGCGTCGTCAGGATGCTCTGCTGCCGGCCGGTCCTGGAAACGGAGACGTCCGTCCAACGCCCGCCGCTGATTGGCCGCAGCGGAAACACGTTCGACCCGACACCGCTGGCGATCGCGCCGCTGCGGCGACCGTGCCCGAGGGCGGCGGTGCCGGCGCCGGCTGCCTGATAGATGTCGACGAGGACCGGCGCTTCGGTGCTGATCGTGCCGCGGCTCAGCCGCACGATGTCGCTGTCGTGCAAGTCGAAACGCTTCGCGTCCGCCGGCGAGAGGTGCAGCGCGTTGCCCCACACCTGCTTCGTCAACGGCTTGGGGCATTCCTGCAGCCACGCGTTGTTTGCGAAGCTTCCGTCCCACAGGCCGGGGTCGGGCACGGTCGACAGCACGAATCCGGCGTTCGGCGCGGCGTTGGAAGGAATTTCCGGGAGTTTCGGCGCGCCCGGGGAGACGACCCGATGGGCACTGCCGGAAATTGCGCCGTCGTGCAGCGTCTGCCGCCACCAGTCCTCGAAGTCGCCCGCAGCGGCGCCGCGCCAGGTCTCGCGGACGATGTCATAGGACGACGGAGAGAGGGCGCCGCCGAGCATCGCGAGCAGGTCGTGCGTGGTTCTCGTATCGTACAGCGGACGGATCAACGGCTGGACGATGCCGGCCGTGCCGTCCGGCGCGCGCAGGTCCGACCAGGATTCGAGCGGATCGGATTGCGGGAGATGCCAGCGGCACAGCGCCGCCGTCTCGTCCTCGTACGGACCGCAATGGACCGAAAGGCCGACCCCGCGCAGCGCCTCGGCGATGTCGGACCGGCCGGGCGAATCGTAGGCCGGATTGCAGCCGACGATCAGCGCTGTCTTGGCCCGGCCCGAGGCGCAGTCGTCCGCAAACGCCGAGAGGGCGGCGCGATGCGGCTCGGTCGCCGGGTCGACCGGCTCGATGAAATCGACGGGCGCCGCGATCTGCGCATTGATCCAATGCGCGAGGGCGTGGACCCGTGCTGGCTGGGCCGCGCCGACCAGCACGACCGCCCGGCCCCGTCGCGCCTCGAGATCGGCGGCGGCGACTTGCGCAAACCGCGCGGCGCTCTCCGGAAGCTCGCCGGCGCGGACATCGGCTCCCAGCGAAGACGCGACGGTAAGTGCGACAGTCTCGATGAGCTGGGGCGCGAGCGCCAGCCGATGGTCGGCGTTGGCGCCTGTCAGGCTGATCGCGGGTTCGACGGCGTAGAGTCGGAGGAATTCCTCGCCGTGCGCGGAGCGGCGCCGGCTTGCGAATTCGTTGGCGAGCCTGCTCTGCTCGGGCCCGGGGCCGAGCGGATCGGCATCGAGCGCCAGCACCACGGAAGCATCGCGCAGCCGTGCGCGCGGCGTCAGCGCGCGGCCGAAGGCAAGCATCGCGCCGGCGCGGATTTCGTCGTCGTCGACCGGTTCGTAGCGGTACCAGCGCGCCTGCGGATAGCGCTCGAGGAGATCGGCAATCTGCCGCAACAGGGTCGGCGATGTGACCCGGCCGGTGAGCAGCCGCAGGCCGGCGCCGCGCCGGTCTTCCTCCTTCTGCATCTGCCCGCGCAGCGCCGCCCCGAACGCATCCCAGGACGAGACGCCGTCCGGGCCGCGAACGGCGCGCGAGCGGTCGGGGTCGAACAGCGAGAACACCGCGCCTTGCGCGAACACATCGGTCGCGCCGAGGCTCGCCGGATGGTGCGGATTTCCCTCGACCTTGATCGGCCGCCCGTCGATCGACGTCACCAGCATGCCGCGGCCGTAGCCGGCGAGCGGCAGGCTGGTCGCGAAACGCAGCGGCTCGCCCGGGACCAGCCGTTCCGGCATGTCGACGTAAGGCACGATTTCTTCCGACGGCTTGGCGCAGGCGGCAAGGCCGAGCGCGGCGCCGCTCGCCAGCAGCTTGAGCGCGGTGCGCCGGTCGAGCCCGCTCGCGCGATCGGGCGCCGCGCCGGAAAGCTGATCGCACGCTGTCAGCGGTGACATCTCGAGCAGTCGGTCAGATGTTCCGTGTCGATGTGATATTCGACGAGCAATTGGCGCGCGCGATCCGGCTGGTCGGGCGGCGCGCGCCAGTCGGGATCGAAGATTTCCGACCTCGGACGCAGAAAGGGCTTCGGGTTGCGGTGGCAGTCGAGGCACCAGCCCATGGTTAGCGGGGCGGCCTGCCGCATCAGCGGCATATGCGCGACGTCCCCATGACACGTCGTGCATCCGATGCCCTTGGCGATGTGAACCGAGTGATCGAAGTAGACGTAGTCGGGCAACGTGTTGACGCGCATCCAGCGGATCGGCCGGCGCGCGGCGAGGCTCTCGCGAACCGGCGCCAGCATCTCGGTATTGGTATAGAGCTGCGAATGGCAGGTCATGCAGATGTGCGTGGCCGGCAGGCCCGCGAAACGCCCGGATTCCGCCGACGTATGACAGTAGCGGCAATCGATCCCGAGGCCGTCGACGTGATGTTGATGGCTAAATGGTACGGGCTGCGTCACGGTCACGGATCGCCGGGTGATGTACGGGGACAGCATGACGGCATACGCGAGCCCGATGAGAGCGAAGGGCAGAACGAGGATTGCGAGGAGCGCAGCGCGCGCGACCGTGTTTGCAGCCGGCCGAAAGAGCTGCGTCATCGCTCGTTTCCTGCGGTCCGCGGAGGCCCGCTACCGCCGATCGGCATCGTCCAAGAAGTTCCCGGAACGGCGGTGTGCTTGTCTCGATGGCGTGCCCGTCTTGCGAACGTCCGATACCGCGCTTGGGTTCCCGCTCGCCCAGGTGAGCGGGCGGGGCCTTCATGTCGCCGCCGGAGTTCTTTTGGTCAACCGCCGACGGTCGACCGGCGGCATTGCGCCGTCGCGGGCTCGCCCGGACCGTCATGTGTCAGGGCCTGCGAGGCGTGATCAAGGGTTCTGACGGCTTGTCCGAATTGAAGGTCTCGCCGAACACCCATTCGGTCAGAAAGCGACCGTCTTCGTGACAAACGACCACCTCTGCGCCGCGGCCGGCATCGCCGTCTTTTTCAGCAAATTCGATTGCTGCGCTCGTCGCCTCGGCCTTGCTCGCGTAGGAAGCCGGAAGTCGACGGCCGACTTGGACAATCTGCCACCATCCCTGTCGATTCAACACGATGTATCTGGAGTGGTGCATGGCCGCGCCTCGACGAGCGTTCTTCTCTGCGAGCGAATGACTCAAGCGTCGAACTGGTTCCGCCCCGCTGCGACCGACCTGTCGAATTCATCGCGCGCGGGACTCCGGCCGAGCACCCGGTTCGAGCGCGACGTCCGGGTGCGTCCGGGCAAGGCGGTTCTGCATGTGGAATTCGTCGACCCGGAACCTCACACGCGCCCGGGGATTGGCTTACATCGACAGCCGGCCTGTTCGCCGATGATCCGCGACCCTCGTAAGCAGGACGACGTTCCCGAAACGAGCACGTCCGACCAGCTCAGGTCGGACATCGATCACGGACGGACGCGGGACAAGGTCAATTTTCCCGACCCCGCCGCCGCGCCGCTCGGCACCGACGAAGAGGCGGCCGGAACGCCGGTGTCCGGAAAGGACGTCAGCGCGGCGCGCCGTGCCGAACGCGGCGTTCCGACGCCGGCTGCTGAACCTCGGGCGAGGCTCGACGGTTATCTGGCCGGTCTCGGCGTGCTCATCGTGCTCGGGATCGGGCTCCTCATCTGGATCGCGGTTCGACAATGAGCGCGGCGCGCCGCCGCCCTCGTGTGGTGATCGTGGGGGGCGGCTTCGGCGGCCTGGAAACCGCGAAGTCCCTCCGCCGCGCGGCTGTCGAGATCACGCTCATCGATCGGCAAAATCACCATTGCTTCCAGCCGCTACTCTATCAGGTCGCAACAGCCGCGCTTTCTCCCGCCGACATCGCGTGGCCGATTCGATCGATTCTGTCGTCGCAGGGCAACGTTCGCGTCGTCATGGCCGAAGTCACCGGAGTCGATCGCGTTGGTCGCCGCGTCCGTACTTCGGATGGCCGCGACTATCCGTTCGACTATCTGGTGCTCGCGACCGGTGCGACGCACTCGTACTTCGGCCACGAGGAATGGGCTTCGGTCGCGCCGGGGCTCAAGCGGATCGAGGATGCGGTCGACATCCGCCGCCGGATCCTTCTCGCGTTCGAGCGCGCGGAAGTCGAGGAGGACCAGCACGAGCGCACCCGGCTCATGACGTTCGCCATCGTGGGCGGCGGGCCGACGGGCGTCGAGATGGCCGGCGCGATCGCCGATACGGCGCGATTTACGCTGTCGCGCGACTTCCGGCGGATCGACCCGCGCGCCGCGCGCATTGTCCTGCTCGAGGCTGGGCCGCGGCTCCTGCCGGCGTTTCCCGCGCCGCTCGCCGCCTACGCCGAGAAATCGCTGGGCCGGATGGGGGTGGAGGTGCGTACGGCGACGGCCGTGACCGCCTGTCATGAGCGCGGCGTCGATACCGCGGACGGCGTGATCGGAGCCGCCACGGTGATCTGGGCGGCCGGCGTGCGCGCCTCCCGCGCAGCGCAGTGGCTGGATGCGGAGCGCGACCGGGCCGGCCGCGTGCTGGTCGACGGCGACCTTTCGGTTTCGGGCGCCCCCGACATCTTCGTCGTCGGCGATGCCGCGCACGTCGTCGGCGAAGGTGGCCGGCCGGTCCCGGGCCTTGCCCCGGCGGCAAAACAGATGGGCCGGCATGTGGGAAAATGCATCGCCGCCAGGGTCGCCGGGGCGGCCCTGCCGGGTCGATTTGTCTATCGGCACTACGGCGATCTCGCGACCATCGGGAGAAAGTCCGCCATCGTCTCGCTCGGAAGAGTCCGCCTCACCGGTTTTCCGGCCTGGGCATTCTGGAGCGCGGCGCACATCTATTATCTGATCGGCGCTCGCAATCGCCTGATCGTGGCCCTGGACTGGATCTGGAACTACATCACCTTTCAAAGAGGCGCGCGGCTCATCAACGCGTATCTTCCGCGCGCGCCGGCGCGAATGCGCGAAGGACCGTGACGAGCCCGATTCCCGAGTGGGAGCGGTTCAGCGTGCCCGCGTGGATCCAGCACCAGGTGTTCGGATTCATGACCGCCGGCGGACGTGACGCCGGTCGATGTGTGTCGTCGGAGTGCCATGGGGGGATCCTGACCGCGTGGCACACGGCTCGCGCGGCCGGAGCCGGCTCCGGGCAGCTCGGTGAATCTCGGCGGCCAAAAGCCGCACGACCGCGATGGTTGGAACCATCGCCGAAGTTCCGCGTAGCAGTCGCAAGGGCCGCGTGTCCGGCCAAGAATGGATGCAGTTGCTTGCGCGGTTTCCAGCAAATTTTTCGACAAGGAGAACCGGGGGACAATTCACGTGAAGGCCATCGTCGTGACGGACCAGGCTGCGGGAACGGCCGGGATGAAGCTGGTGGAGCGGCCCGAGCCGCCGGCGGCGATCAACGACGTTATCGTTCAGATTCACGCGTCGGGATTCGTCCCGACCGAGCTGACGTGGCCCTCGACCTGGACAGATCGCCGCGACCGTGATCGGACACCGTCGATCCCCGGCCATGAGCTGGCCGGGGTGGTCACCGCTCTCGGCTACGGCACGACGGGACTGGCGGTGGGACAGCGCGTGCTCGGCCTCGCCGACTGGCATCGCGACGGTACCCTGGCGGAGTATGTCGCCATCGAAGCACGAAACCTCGCGCCGCTGCCGGGCGACGTCGACTTCACGGTGGGCGCGAGCCTGCCAATCTCGGGCCTCACCGCGTGGCAGGGACTGTTCGTGCACGGCCATCTCCAGGCGGGGCAGAGCGTCCTCGCGCACGGCGCGGCCGGCGCAGTCGGGTCGATAGTGACGCAGCTCGCACGCGAGGCCGGCGGCTACGTCATCGGCACCGGACGCGCGGCCGACCGTCAGAAGGCGCTCGACTTCGGCGCGCAGGAATTCGTCGACCTCGACAACGACGCGCTCGAAGACGTCGGCCGAGTTCATCTGGCGTTCGACGTCATCGGCGGCGACATCCAGAAGCGGTCCGCAGGCCTGATTCGAACCGGAGGAACACGGGTGTCCGTCGTCGGGCCGGCCGCGGCGCGGCCGGCCGACGGCCTGGCGGTCGACTTCGTCGTCGAGTCCAATCGTGCCCAACTGAATGAGATCGTCCCGCGGGTGCGTGATGGACGACTGCGAACGAACATCGGCAGCGTCGCGACCCTCGACGATGCCGTCGCCACCTTCAACGCAACCAAGCGGAACAGCGGGAAGACGGTCATCCGCGTTCGTCCGTGAGCGACGCGCGCCCATCGCTGCGCGCGGCCGGCCTTGTCCGGATCGGCACCCCTGTGCGGCCGTCGCGCCCCATCTGGCAACCGTGTCGTGGAAGATCGAAAAATGGCGCGCCACGGCCGATGAAGATGGGCACTATTGCTTCGCCGTTACCCAATGATGCCGCAGGCAGGCGCACGCTCCAAATTGCGAAACTTGCGACAACCCGCGATCCTGCACTGCGCCCGCCCGTCTTCTCGGTCGTTCAAGTGCGGGGCGAGCGGCCATTGAAGATGCCCCTGATTACTTCGTGGCGTTGGCCGAGATCGTCGACCCTTTTGAGAAGTTCATCCTCGGAACGGACTGCCAGCTGCGTCAAATCCTCATCGAAAAATCCAGTGAGGAGTAGTTGCGGCAGCACCATTTGATCTTCGTGGTACAAGCGGTCTTTCATGATCGGAAGCGCGCCCATTAGCTCCGACAATGCGCCAGCTCGCGGCGCTGGATCATTCTTGGCCTCTTTGATCTTCTCTTCTACGAAATCCAAGAGGTCCAGCAAGTACTCAGCCAAATCCGTGCGAAGCTCGAAGGCGACGATTTTTCCATTGCGCTCCCTTTTGCGACGTGGCCATTTCAATTTGGCAGCAGCCCGTACTTGCGTCCGAGGTTTTCAATATCCAGCCCGACGCGCACTCTCCATTCCCAATGTTCGACAAGCGTCTTGTTGTGCTTTCCCCTGTTGCATTGCGCATGGGCGAGCATGAGGTTCGATGATAGGTCGCTGCCACCTCGCACAAGCGGCACGACGTGATCCACCTCCCCGTCTTCAGGTCGAGCAATAGACTCGACACAGCACGGGCACAGGCCACCGCTTTGTCGAAAGGTCGAATGATCCGCGAGTTCCGCCGCCAGCCCTTGCGCGTTTGGCGTCACGCTCGCGTCGGCGCTCCTTGTTGTTGGCTTCGTACGTAAGCGACGCCGCGTTCATGCTGGATCGACAGTAGCCTCGCAGCCCACCCGAAGGCGTTGATCCAAAATACTCGCGAGTTGCAGGCTTCGTCTCGCCGCAGCGACCACAGGTCTTGGTGCTCATTTGTCGGCCGCGGACTCCAGAATGGCCGTCAGTTCGTTGATCTTTTCCTCTAAGAACGCGATTTGTTCCGCAGTTTTGTCGGTCCATGAGCGACCATCGGTTGATTCACCAGACTCTCGGCGCCCTGATTTGTAGTCCGCAAGAAGTCTGAGATAAGCCTCCAAGTCTTGCTTGCAGTACGCCAGGGCGGGATGGTCATCGGTCACAATTGCTCCTGCACTCATCCGTCAGTTCATCATCGTGACGTAGGCGTCAATTACGATCCTCTCTCGAACCAGGGCAAGGCCGGCTCTACCAGCCAAATGCTCCCAGCTATCTCGCGAAGACGAAAACTCCCAAACCTCATCATCTGGCTTCGTTGGAAGCTCGAACAAAAGGCCATGATGGAGTGGATCGAGAGATATTTCGTTTTCAGCGAGTCTGCGCGGCGCCGGTAATGAATCGACTCTGCCTCGCAATTTAGTCAAGGCAAAGGGTATCCTGATTTTGAGCACGGGGACTGCTACCGCAAGGTCCTGACCCTGCGGATCCGTGGCAAAGCCTGTAACCACATAGCCGAGCTGCGCAAGCCGACTGTCGAAATGCTCGCGATCGGTCCACAGCAGTTTGGACGCGATTTCTCGGTAATCTTCAAAGGGCAATGCGTTCGAATATCGGTTCTGGATGTCAGCAATCCAGCGATCCAGCGCTGCCGATGGCTCAACGGAACGGGGATGGAGAAGATCGAAATCGACCTTAGATGCGGCCTCGGTCCTGGCAGCGGAGACGATCAGGGCCGGCCAAAGGGTAACGATGCCCAGTGCGCTGGCGTAGGAAAAAGCGATCAGCTTCCACCGCGGTTGATCGTATGCCTGCCACTCCAATTTCTCGTGCTCACGGCGCCGCAGACGCGCAGCCGGCCCTACGAAGACGAGAGCGAGACCTACCGTGAAATAGCCCGCAATTGCGATCATCCATGGGACCATCTTGGCCTCGTCAAACCTTCCCGCGTGGCGCACTTGCTGGCCGGAATGATAGCCGGCTGCTTGGCCAGAGCAATCTCACCGGCAATGATACGACGCGTGATCGACGTGCGACCATCAAGACCTCGGCACATCGACTGCAATGAACCCCCAGCCAAGTCTTTCTCCCCAGGCGTTTGATCTTCGGTTCTCTCATCGCAATTTGGCGAAGGGGCTCGTCTGAATGGCGAGGAGGAGGCCGCCGACCGAGCGATGGCAAGATAAAAACCGCGATGTGCGGCCGGTCGGATGTGGTCGTAAGCATTTGTCTGCACATTGTTCTTAGACAGCCTGCCACAGCACCATGCGAGGTGCGCGGCACCGCTTCGACGCGAAAGGCGACCACAAATCAAGGCTCTACGTGGCACTGCGCGCACCTCGCACTGTCTGTCCGGCTCATCGAATGGGTCCAAGTCATGATCGCTTGGACCGAGCAGCTGCCGGACAGCCGCAGGCCCGTCAAGGCTCGCGCTGCGCACGACCGGCTCCGCCGGCTTGCGGCCTTGACCGGCCTGCACCCGCCCGACTAATTGCGTCCAAGCGATCATGGCTTCACGTGAGCGCGATTGCTCCCGTCGTCACGCAAGGGGTGATCGGAGCACCGCGTAGCGCGGCGTGGAAGCGGCGTGGAAGGAGAACGCCCGCCAGGGTTTCTGGAACGGCGCGCTGCCGCCGATCGGCTACTGCATCGTCGAGGCCACCGAGCAGCACGGGCACCGCACCAAGAGGACCTTGCAGATCGATCCCATCTAGGCCGAGACCGTGCGGTTGATCTTCCGCCTAGCACGCGAGGGCGACGGCGCCTCCGGCCCAATGGGCGTGAAGTCGATCACCAAGCACTTGAACGCCGCCGGCATTCGCACATGCGACGGCGGACGCTGGGGCCTCGGCGCCGTCCACAAGGTGCTGACCCACACCACCTACATTGGCCGCCACCGGTTCAACACGAAGTTCTGGAAGACGCGCGAGCGTAAGCCGGACGCCGAAATGGTAGAGATGACCGTGCCGCCGATCATTGAGGTGGCCGAGTACGAGGCCGTTCAGACGCTGCTCAAGACCCGCAGCCCGGCGCTGACCGCGCCGCGCATCGTAAGCGGTCCGACCCTCCTCACGGGCGTCTGCTTCTGCGCCGGCTGCGGTAGGGCGATGACGCTGCGGACCGGGAAGGGAGGACGCTACCGGTACTACACATGCTCGACCAAGGCCCGTCAGCGCGAGACTGGATGCATTGGCCGCACCGTTCCGATGGACAAGCTCGACACGCTCGTCGCGGATCATATCGAGCGGCGCCTTCTACAGCCGGCTCGTCTCGAGCGAATCTTGTCGCCCGTGCTCGACCGCCGGAAGGAGCGCGTACGAACAGCGCATATCGCCGAATTGCGCAAGCGCGCGGCCGAAGCGGACGGCAAGCTCAACCGTCTCTATGATGCGATTGAGAACGGTGTCGCCGATCTCGCGGACCCGATGCTCAAGGATCGCGTGACGTAGCTGAGAGCCATCCGCGACCAGGCTCGCGCTGATGCAGAGCGGGCCGAGGATGCGCTTGACCGGCTCGGGCCGAGCATCACCCCGCAGGCGCTCAAGACGTTCGCTAGGCAGGCCCGCAATAGGATGCGCATCGAAGGCGGCGGCTACCGCCGCGACCACCTCCGCGCGCTCGCCCAGCGGGTCGAAGTGGACGGGAAAGAAGTTCGTATCGCGGCCTCGAAAAGCGTACTGCTGCGCACGCTGGTCGCCGCCTCAAGCGCGAAAGCGGCAGGTTTTGGAGTGCCCAGTTTTGTACCGAAGTGGCGCGCCCGAAGAGATTCGAACTCCTGACCCCCAGATTCGTAGTCTGGTGCTCTATCCAGCTGAGCTACGGGCGCGTATCCGGCCGCGGCTGAAGCCGCCAGTATCGGACGGCCGCATAGCTATCGTCTCCGTTCCGCCTTGGCAAGGCTCTGCAAAGGCCGGAGGGGCGGCACGCCCATGGCGCGTCGGCGCAGGGTTTCCGTGAAGGCCGGCTCCGGCGGACCGCGCGTCAGGCCGAAGCGCGCTCGCGCCGGGAATCGAGATCGACCGCCCGGTCCGGAATGGTCACCCGGAAGGTCGCCCCGATGGTGCCGTCGATCAGCCGGATGTCGCCGCCGTGGGCGCGCACGAGCTCGGCCGCGATGGCGAGGCCGAGACCGGAGCCGCCGGTGCGGGTCGAACCCTGGAAGGCTTCGAACAGATGCGCCCGCGCCTTGCCGGACAGGCCGGGCCCCGTGTCGGAGACTTCGATGACGGCGACCGCGCCCTCGCGCCGGCCGGAGATCCGGATCTGGTCCTCGATCGGATTGTTGGGCGCGCCGCTTTCCAGCGCCTGCAGGGCGTTGCGCGCGAGGTTGAGCAGCACACGGAAGAGCTGGTCCTGGTCGGCGTCGACCATGAGACCGCGTTCGATGGCGGTGATCCAGCCGATCCGGGTGTCGGGCCCGATGCCGAGCGTCTCGCGCACCTCCTCGACGAGCGGCTCGAGCAGCAGCGGCTTGCGGTCGGGCGGCGGCTCCTGGACGCGTCCATAGGACAACGTCGTCTGGCAGAACTCGATGGCACGCTGGAGCGTGCGCATCAGCTTGGGGGCGAACCGCTGCACCTGCGGGTCCGGCAGGTCGGCGAGCCGGTCGGAGAACAGCCGCGCCGACGCCAGAAGGTTGCGCAGGTCGTGGTTGATCTTCGAGACCGCGAGGCCGAGCGCGGCAAGCCGCGTCTTCTGCTGCAGCGTCGAGGCAAGCTCGCGCTGCATGGCGGCGAGCTCGCGTTCGGCGATGCCGATCTCGTCCTGGCGGGCCGAGATGGAGATGATGCGCGCGGGATTTTCCGGATCCTCGCGAAACGCCGTCATGTTGGCGGTGAGGCGGTACATCGGCCGCACCAGCAGATAGTGCAGGGAGAGATAGACGAGCGCCGCGCTGATCCCCGAGATCACCAGCGAGAGCAGCAGGACGTTGCGCGAGTAGCGCAGCATCGCGAGCCGCAGCGGCCCCTCCTCGATCACGATCTCGATGAACTGTCCGCCCATCGGGGCGGGACCGACCGCGCGGATGAGGTCGGTGTCATTGGCGGTGAGCAGCGTCTCGAAGGCGGCGACGATCGCCTGCGTGGCCGAGACGTCGCGCACGTCGACGTCCTGCACGACGTTGATCGGGGTTCCCGAAAGGGCGAGGAGACGGCGCTGGTGCCCCATCTTCATCGCCACGGCCTTGGCCCCGATGCTGTCGAGCACCCGGCGCGCCAGGCTGTCCGGAACCATTCCGCTGGGAGCCGTGTCGAGCACGAGCGCCGCCGTGTAGGCGACGGCGAGCCGGTCATTCAGCCAGGCGAGGCGGAAGTTGGCGATCGACGGCACATAGATCATCACCTCCGCGAACATCACGAACAGGATCGTGAGGACGAGGAGCTTGCCCGACAGGCCGAGACGCGGCACCCGCTTGCTGCCGCGCACATGATATCCGTTGGCTGGTTCCACCATCGCGCGACATTCGTGCCGGTTCAGCGCGCCCGCAGCCGATACGCCGTAACCTGCTGATGATTCCCCGTCACATCGGACCCGTCAAACTGGGCGTGAAGTGGGCAGCCGCCGCATTATTGCCCGTTTCGAGCGAGGGTTGCCGATGGAGCTGTTGCGGCGCGGCCTCACTGGTCCCCGTTGCCTAGCGGCAGCGCCAAGATCCTGATGTGCCGGCTCCGACGATCGCTACTCCTTGTCGGGGCCGGGCGCCTCCGGATCTCAATGTGGCCGTGGGTCGCATGTTCCCTCCGAGCGCGGCTCCCGCCGGACCTCTCGCGCCCCCACCGAGAGAACCCCGGGCCGCGCCGCTTCTTCCCGGGCATCGGTCACTCCTGCCACATCGCGGTGACGCAGGGGTTACGCACTGGCGATCTGACGGTGCGTCCGCGTCCGGCCTCCGCCGAAAGCGGTTCATGCCGATCGATCACACCGCCTTTGCCCGGCGGGCGCCGACAACCCATCCCAGCGGTAGGGAAGAAGAAACCTTGCGGCGCGGCAAGGCTGCCCGCCCGGATGGCGACCGCAGGAGCCCGCCGCCGTCGCATTGACGCCGCCTGGACCCTCCCGTATAAGCCCGCGGAACCGAGCGTCGGCAGCTCCCGCGAAGGCGGGATATTTCCTGAAAAATCAAGGGCTGCCGTCCTCGCGACATTCGATCGATCGGCTTGCGCCGCGACGAGCGGAGAACTGACCCGTGAAGCGGACCTATCAACCGAGCAAATTGGTGCGCAAGCGTCGCCACGGCTTTCGGGCGCGCATGGCGACGAAGGGCGGTCGCCGGGTGCTCAACGCCCGTCGTGCGCGTGGCCGGAAGCGACTGAGCGCCTGACAGGGCGGGCGACCGCCCGCTCGTTCTCATGGAGCGATTGAGGCAACGCGCGGACTTCATCGCCGCGTCGAGCGGCGCCAGGGTTCCGGCCGCCGGCTTCGTTCTCCAGGCGCGCGACCGCGGCGACGAAGCCCCGGCCCGGGTCGGCTTCACCGTGTCGAAGAATGTAGGCAACGCGGTCGAGCGAAATCGCGTCAGGCGGCGATTGCGCGAGGTCGTGAGACAGATGGCCGCAGAGCGGATGCGGGCCGGCACCGATTACGTGCTGATCGGCCGGCGCGCCGCGCTTGACGTGCCATTTGGCCGGCTGATGGAGGATCTTGCCGGCGCGCTGAAGCGGATACACGCCGGCCGAAGGACGAAGCGGGCAGCGGGGCGACGCGACCAGCCCAACGGGCGCGACAGGTGAACGATCAGAGCGATTCATGACCGACCAAAAGAACATGATCCTGGCCATCGCGTTGTCGGCGCTCGTGCTGATCGTATGGCAATATTTCGTCGGCATGCCGCAACTGGAGCGGCAGCGGCAGGAAACCCAGCAGCAGCAACAGACCCAGCAGGCGCAGAAGCCGGCGCAGCAGCCGGCGAAGCAGGCTCCCGGCGCGACCCCGGCCCCGCAGGCGCAAGGCACGCCGCAGGCTCCGAGCGCCGCGCCGCCCGCGCAGCAGGTGTCGCGCGAACGCGCGATCGCGGCATCTCCGCGCATCGCCATCGATACGCCGAGCCTGAGCGGCTCGATCGACCTCAAGGGCGCGCGCATCGACGACCTGTCGCTGGTGAAATACCGCGAGACCGTCGATCCGAACTCGCCGCCGGTCGTGCTTCTCTCTCCCTCGGGCAGCCCGGAACCGTTCTACGCCGAATTCGGCTGGGTCGGCACCGCCGGCACGTCGGCCAGGCTCCCCGGCCCCGACACGGTGTGGCGTCAGGACGGCTCCGGCGCGCTCAGCGTCGGACATCCGGTCACACTCGTGTACGACAACGGCGAGGGGCTCGAATTCCGGCGCACCATCAGCGTCGACGACAAATACCTCTTCACCGTCGTCGACCAGGTCGCCAACAAGGGGAGCGCGCCGGTCTCGCTCTTTCCTTACGGCCTGATTTCCCGGCACGGCACGCCGCCGACGCTCGGCTACTACATCCTGCACGAGGGCCTGATCGGCGTGATGGGCGACAAGGGCCTGCAGGAAATCACCTACAAGAACATCGACGAAAAGAAGAACCTGACGTTCAACGTCACCGACGGCTGGCTCGGCATCACCGACAAATACTGGGCCGCCACCCTGCTGCCGGACACCAAGGCGCATCTCCAGGCGCGGTTCTCGGCCGGCATGCTCGGAAACACCAAGACCTACCAGACGGACTACCTGCTCGATCAGATCACCGTCGCGCCCGGCGCCACCGCGTCATCCACCGGGCGGCTGTTCGCCGGCGCGAAGGAAGTGGCGGTCGTCGACGGTTACGAGAAGCAGCTCGGCCTCAATCGCTTCGAGCTCCTGATCGACTGGGGCTGGTTCTATTTCATCACCAAGCCGATGTTCTGGGCGATCGACCAGCTGTTCCACCTGTTCCACAACTTCGGCGTCGCCATCCTGCTGGTGACGGTGATCATCAAGGCGATCTTCTTCCCGCTCGCCAACAAGTCCTATGCGTCGATGGCCAAGATGAAGGCGGTGCAGCCACAGATGCAGGCGATCCGCGAGCGCTATCCCGACGACAAGATGAAGCAGCAGCAGGAGCTGATGGATCTCTACAAGCGGGAGAAGATCAATCCGCTCGCCGGGTGCCTGCCGATCGCGATCCAGATCCCGGTGTTCTTCTCGCTCTACAAGGTGCTGTTCATCACCATCGAGATGCGGCACGCGCCGTTCTTCGGCTGGATCCACGACTTGTCGGCGCCCGATCCGACCAACGTGTTCAACCTGTTCGGCCTCATTCCGTACGATCCGACGATGCTGCCGGTGATCGGCCACTTCCTGCATCTCGGGGCGTGGCCGCTGGTGATGGGCATCACCATGTGGGTGCAGATGAAGCTCAATCCGGCCCCGCCGGATCCGGCACAGAAGGTGATCTTCGACTGGATGCCGGTGATCTTCACCTTCATGCTGGCGAACTTCTCGTCCGGCCTCGTCATCTACTGGGCCTGGAACAACACGCTCTCGGTGATCCAGCAGTCGGTCATCATGCGCCGCAACGGCGCCAAGATCGAACTGTGGGACAACATCAAGGCGCTCATTCCGGGCTACAGGAAGTCGGGCTAGGCTGGCGCCGCCGTCCGGCCGCGGCGCGCTCTCCGACGCCGCGCCCACCCGGGTCCTGGATCGTCGGATTGCCCCATGGCCGCGCCCCCCTTCAGCGACCGCGAGATCCGAGAGGGGCGCAAGCTTTTCGCCGCCGATTGGCGGTTCGCGCTTGCGGTCGCGTCCTTCGCGGCGCTGCCGGCCATGAAGGGCGTGGAGATCGCCTTCGCGGGACGCTCGAACGTCGGCAAGTCGAGCCTCATCAACGCGCTCACCGGGCGCAAGGCGCTCGCCCGCACCTCCCACACGCCCGGCCGCACGCAGGAGCTCATCTTCTTTGCCGCGGGCGGCGACCTCGTGCTGGTCGACATGCCGGGCTACGGCTATGCCCGCGCTCCGAAGGCCAAGGTCGCGGCCTGGACCGACCTGATCCGCGCCTATCTGAAGGGCCGCGCCAACCTGGCGCGCGTCTACGTCCTGGTCGACGCCCGCCACGGGCTGATGGACACCGACCAGGAGGTCCTCGACACTCTCGACGAGGCCGCCGTCAGCTATCAGATCGTGCTGACAAAGGCCGACCAGATGAAGCCGGCCGAGCTCGAAGAGCGCCGCGCGCAGACCGGCAGCGCGCTGGCGAGGCGCCCGGCGGCGTTTCCCGAGGTGCTTGTCACCTCGGCGCACGGCGGCCGCGGCCTGCCCGAGCTGCGCGCCGCCGTGGTGCGCCTCATCTCGGAGCGGCGCTGATGAGGGACTGCGACGGGGGCGGCGTCTCGGAGGAGATCATGCGCGAGAGGGAAGGACAGCACTGCGGGGCGAACGACACGCGATCCGTGCGGGGAGGCGAAGCTTGACGCCCGCGCTCTTCGTCATCGCGGCCGGCCTGATGGGCGCGGCCGGCGTGGTGCTGGCCGCGGCCTCCGCGCATGCCGCACCGGGCGCCGGCCTCGAGAGCGCCGCCTCAATGCTGCTGCTCCATGCCGCCGCGCTCATCGGCACGCTCGCCCTGGTCCAGCAAGGGCTGGTGTCGCGTCCGGGCGGTCTCCTCGCCGCTGCGGCGTTCGTGCTCGGCGCCGTCCTGTTCGCGGGCGACATTTCCCTGCGCACCTTCGCGGGCCATCGCCTGTTTCCGATGGCCGCTCCGGCCGGGGGCACGATCCTCATCGCCGGCTGGCTCGCGCTGGCGATCGCGGCGGCGTTGACCCTGTGGCGTCAGGGCTGACGCGGCCTCTTTCGCCCCGCCCCCGCGCCCGCTACAAGGCGGACGGCCAGCGACGGCAAGCCGATGCTGGAGCATGATCCCGAAAGGTGGGTACCGGTTTTCGGAAAGGATCATGCTCGAATCAGGAAGTCCGAGCATGATCCCGAAAAGTGGGTACCGGTTTTCGGAAAGGATCATGCTCGAATCAGGAAGTTGGAGCGGGATGTCGATTCGAGGAAAAGTCATCCCGCTCGAGAGGACGCCGAAGAGGACGCCATGACCGTTTCCCCGCACGATCAGGCCCGCATTCTCTCAGAAGCCCTGCCGCACATGCAGCGCTACGACGAGGAAGTCATCGTGGTGAAGTACGGCGGCCACGCGATCGACGACGAGGAATCGGCAAGAAGCTTCGCGCGCGACATCGTGCTGCTCGAGCAGACCGCCATCAACCCGGTGGTGGTGCACGGCGGCGGCCCGCAGATCGGCGACATGCTCAAGCGCCTCGGCATCAAGTCGGAATTCGCCGCTGGCCTGCGCATCACCGATGCGGCCACGATCGAGATCGTCGAGATGGTGCTGGCCGGCTCGATCAACAAGCAGATCGTCGGCTTCATCAATGCGGCCGGCGGCAAGGCCATCGGCCTGTGCGGCAAGGACGGCAACATGGTCGTTGCCCGCAAGTTGAACCGCAGCGTGGTCGATCCCGATTCGCAGATCGAGACGATCGTCGATCTCGGCTTCGTCGGCGAGCCCGACAAGGTCGACGTTACCGTGCTCGACCAGATCCTGGGCCGCGAGCTCATTCCGGTGCTGGCGCCGCTCGCCGCCTCGCCGGAGGGGGGAACGTTCAACGTCAACGCCGACACGTTCGCGGGGGCGATCGCCGGCGCGCTCAAGGCGAAACGCCTGCTGCTGCTCACCGACGTGCCCGGCGTGTTCGACAAGTCGAAGTCGCTCATCAAGGAGCTGTCGGTCAACGACGCGCGCCGCCTGATCGCCGACGGCACGATTTCCGGCGGCATGATCCCGAAGGTGGAGACCTGCATCTACGCTCTCGACCAGGGCGTGGAGGGCGTCGTCATCCTCGATGGCAAGGTGCCGCACGCGGTGCTGCTCGAACTTCTCACCGACCACGGCGCCGGCACGCTCATCACCCGATGACGCCCGCGGATGCGATGATGTCGCGACCGGAGCCGCGCGGCTTGGCCCATGTCGACACGTGGGTGTTCGATCTCGACAACACGCTTTATCCGCATCACATCGGCCTCTGGCGCCAGGTCGACGTGCGCATCCGCGACTACGTCGCGCGGTTCCTCGACATCACGCACGAAGAGGCGTTTCGCGTTCAGAAGGACTACTACCGCCGCTACGGCACCACCATGCGCGGGCTCATGGCCGAGCACGGCCTCGAGCCCGACGACTTCCTCGACTTCGTGCACGAGATCGATCATTCGCCGCTCGAGCCCGACCCGGCGCTCGGCGCCGCGATCGAGCGGCTGCCCGGACGCAAGCTCATCCTCACCAACGGCACGCGCCGGCATGCGGACGCCGTCGTGCGGCGACTCGCCATCCACGAGCATTTCGAAGACGTCTTCGACATCGTGGCGGCGGATCTCGAACCCAAGCCGCTGCCGCAGGTCTACGACCGGTTTCTGGCCCGCCATCGCGTCGATCCGGCAAAGGCGGCGATGTTCGAGGACCTCGCGCGCAACCTCGAGGTGCCGCACGCGCTCGGCATGACGACCGTGCTGATCCTGCCGGCGGGAACACGCGAGGTCTTTCGCGAGGATTGGGAGCTCGAGGGCCGCGATGCCGCGCATGTCGATCACGTGACCGACGATCTGGTCGGCTTCCTGCGGAGTATCGGCGAGCGGCATTGAGCCTTGCGAACGGCGGGCCCAGGCGGCACGGTGCGCGGCCGCGCTTGACTTCCCGGCCGCTTGCCCCGACAACCCGCGGCCGTGCGCTTTCGCCGGCCGCCCGGGCGTCGAAGCGCCGGAAATGCCCGCAGAGCGCCTGAGGAATCCCATGTCTGACGCCGAACTCGCCCGCACGATCGACGATGCCTTCGAGACGCGCGAAGCCATCGGGCCGAAGACCAGAGGGGCCGTGCGCGAAGCGGTCGAAACGGCGCTCGAACTCCTCGACCGGGGCGCCGCGCGCGTCGCGGAGCGGGAGAAAGACGGCTCCTGGCGCGTCAACCAATGGCTCAAGAAGGCGGTGCTGCTGTCGTTCCGCCTCAACGACATGGCCATCATCGAAGGCGGCGCCGGCGGCGCCGTCTGGTGGGACAAGGTGCCGTCGAAATTCGCCGGCTGGAGCGAGGAACGCTTTCGCGAGGCCGGCTTCCGCGCCGTCCCCAACTGCATCGTGCGCCGCTCGGCTTACATCGCGCCGGGGGTCGTGCTGATGCCTTCGTTCGTCAATCTCGGCGCCTATGTGGATTCCGGCAGCATGATCGACACCTGGGCAACCGTCGGATCCTGCGCGCAGATCGGGAAGAACTGTCACATTTCCGGCGGCGCCGGGATCGGCGGCGTGCTCGAACCACTGCAGGCGGGCCCGGTCATCATCGAGGACAATTGCTTCATCGGCGCGCGTTCGGAGGTCGCCGAGGGGGTGATCGTGCGCGAGGGATCGGTTCTCTCCATGGGCGTCTTCATCGGTGCCTCGACCAGGATCGTCGATCGCGATTCGGGTGAAGTCCATCAGGGCGAAGTGCCGGCCTATTCGGTGGTCGTGCCGGGCAGCATGCCGGGCAGGCCGATGAAGGACGGCACACCGGGTCCGGGCCTCTACTGCGCGGTGATCGTCAAACGCGTCGACGAGAAGACCCGCGCCAGGACCAGCATCAACGAGCTGCTGCGCGACTGACCGAGACGCGTGGAGTTCTTCGGAGGTTGCCTTTACCCGCCGGAGAGCCGCGACTAGACTCGGTCGCATCGGCAGACGGCGAATGGGGGCGGCGATGGACTGGGGCAACTTTCTGTTCAGCTTTCAAGGCCGGATCAACCGGGCAAAATATTGGGCGTTTGTCGTGGGTTCGATGGTGGCGGCGTTCGTCGCCATCGGGGCGGTTTTCGCAAGCGGATTTTCCCTCCCGCTGATTCTCCTTCTGGTGGTCGCCTATCTGCTCCTGTTCTACATCGGCCTCGCCGTCGGTGCGAAGCGGCTGCACGATCGCGGCCGGAGCGCATGGTGGCTCCTGGTGTTCTATCTGGTGCCGGGCGTGCTGCAGGTCATCGGTGACCTCATGCACGTCGATGCCGCCAAGCTCGTGCTCTCGCTCGTCACGATCGGCATCGCGATCTGGGCGTTCGTCGAGCTCGGCTGCCTGCGCGGCACTGACGGCCCGAATCAGTACGGGCCCGATCCGCTCGGCGGCCCGTTCGGCGGCAGCCCGGTGACCCAGCCGACGCGCTGAGGAAGCCTGCAGGCGTCGAGCCTGCGCCGCGTCCCTCGTCTTGGATGTTTTCAACAGCGGACGATCCGCGCCAGCGGATCGCCGGTTTTCGGACAAGATCATGCTCGATTCACGGGCCTGGAGCGGGACGAGGATTCGACAGGACGGCATCTGGCTCCCGCGGACAGGCAGGGTGCGGACAGGCAGGGTGTTGCGGTCCATGGCGTGGTGGCGATCGACGGTTGATCTGTTCTTCCGCTTCGAGGGACGGATCGGGCGCGGCCGGTTCTGGACCGGCCTGCTGGTGCTGGCCTTTGTCGGCTCGGCGCTGCTCGTGTTCGGGAACGGTGTCTTCGCGATCCGGGGCGGCAGCGGGACGGACATCTGGTTCGTGTTTGCCGCGCTCCTGGTCGGGGTGTGGATGCTCGCCGCTCTGTTCGCCAAGCGCCTGCACGACCTCGACCGCTCGGGATGGCTGTTTCTGCTCTATGGCGGAGGCCCGATCATCCTCGCCCGCCTGGGCGACGGGATCGCGGGTTCGGCGGGAACGGGCCCGGACCTCGCCGCCACGGTCTGCTATCTGCTCGCGCTCGCCCTCATGGGGTTTGCGCTTTTCGAGCTTGGCGGGCGGGAGGGGACGCGCGGGGCCAACCGGTTCGGCCCCGGAAGCGCCCGGCCGGGAACGCGCGCACGGTTCTGACGATTGAAGTCCGATCGCACCCGTGTCATGGCGGTATCATGGTCGATCCGGTTGCCCTCGCGTCTTCGCTGATCCGCTGTCCGTCCGTGACGCCGGAGGAGGCGGGTGCGCTCGCCTTGCTCGAGCGCATGCTGAAAGACGGCGGATTTTCCGTTCATCGCGTGACCTTCGCCGAGCCCGGAACGGCCTCGGTCGAGAATCTCCATGCCCGCATCGGTTCGGGCCGGCCGCATCTCGTGTTCGCCGGACACACCGATGTCGTGCCGCCGGGCGAGGAGGCGCGCTGGAAGCACCCGCCGTTCGCCGCCGAGGTGCACGACGGCATGCTCTATGGCCGCGGCGCCGTCGACATGAAGGGCGCGGTCGCCTGCGCGGTCGCCGCGACGCTCGATTTTCTCACCCGGCGCGGCCCCCCGGCGGGATCGATCTCGTTCCTGCTCACCGGCGACGAGGAGGGGATCGCGGTCAATGGCACCGTCAAGCTGCTCGCGTGGGCGGCCGAGCGCGGCGAGACGTTCGACCATTGCATTCTCGGCGAGCCGACCAATCCGAACGCGCTCGGCGAGGCGATCAAGATCGGCCGCCGCGGTTCGCTCAACGGCACGCTCGTGGTCACCGGAACGCAGGGACACGTCGCCTACCCGGAGCTTGCCGACAATCCGGTGCGCGGGATCGTCGCCCTGATGAGCGCGCTCATGGACGAGCCGCTCGACCGCGGCAGCCCGCATTTCGATCCCTCGAACCTCGAGTTCACCTCGGTCGACGTCGGCAACAAGACCGTGAACCTCATTCCGGCAGAGGCGCGCGCGCGCTTCAACATCCGCTACAACGACCACCACACGCCAAAGGCGCTGCAGCATCTGATCGAGGCGCGCGCCGCCAAGGCGGCGGGCGAGCGCGTGCGCTGGCGCATCGATTGGGAGCCCTCGAACGCCGATGCGTTCCTGACCGCGCCCGGGCCCTTCATCGACCTCGTGAGCGCCGCGATCGCCGAGGTGACCGGCCGGCGACCGGCCCTGTCGACCTCCGGCGGCACGTCGGACGCGCGCTTCATCAAGGATTACTGCCCGGTCGTGGAGTTCGGGCTCGTCAGCCAGACCATGCACAAGATCGACGAGCACGTCGCGACCGCCGACCTCGCGACCCTCACGGCGATCTATCGCCGCATCCTGGAGCGCTACTTCGCCTGAATCGGGCGAAGGCGGGTCAATAGTCGACACGCACCAGATAAAGCCCCTCCGGCGGCGCGCCCGGCCCGCTGGGGGCGCGGTCGCGCGCTTCGAGTGCGGCAGAGAGGTCGTCCGCCGTCCACTTGCCTTCGCCGACGAGCACGAGCGATCCGACCATCGAGCGCACCTGATGGTGCAGGAAGGAGCGCGCCGATGCGCGGATGTCGATCGCGTCGCCCTCGCGCGCGACGTCGAGCCGGTCGAGTGTCTTGAGCGGCGATTTCGCCTGGCACTCGGTCGAGCGGAAGGTGGTGAAGTCGTGACGGCCGAGAAGGCGTCGTGCGGCGCCCTGCATCGCCACCGCGTCAAGCGGGCGGGGCACCCGCCAGGCGCGGCCGCGTTCGAGCGCGAGATCGGCGCGGCGGTTGACGATCCGATAGAGATAGTGGCGCCGCACGGCCGAGAAGCGCGCGTCAAAGCTCTCCGGCACGCGTTCGGCGGAGAGCACCGCGATCGGGTGCGGCCGCAGGTGCGCATTGAGCGCGTCGCGCACCGTGTCGGTGTCCCAGTTCCTCAGGAGATCGACGTGCGCGACCTGGGCGCACGCGTGCACGCCAGCATCGGTTCGGCCGGCGCCCGAAACCGTCACGGCGTCGCCGCAGAATGCCGTGAGCGCCGCAGTGAGCGTGCCCTGCACCGAGGGACCGTTGTCCTGGATCTGCCAGCCGACGAAGGGAGTGCCGTCGTATTCGAGCACGAGCTTGTAGCGGGGCACGATTGACTCACCTCAAGGACCGGCCGCGGCGTTCTGCCAGTCTAGCGATATCGGAGAACGCCATGAAACAGCAATTCAGACGCCAAATTATTGATCTGCTCGACGAGCACCGGATCATGAGCATCGCCACCAACCGCCCCGACGGCTGGCCGCAGGCGACCGTCGTCGGCTATGCCAACGACGGTCTCATCATCTATTGCTTCGTTGCGCGCGACGGCCAGAAGTACGCCAACATCGTGCAGGACCCGCGCGTGTCGATCGCCATCGCCCGGGACTATCCGCAGCCGCTGCAGATCAGGGGATTGTCGCTCGCCGGCCGCGCCGTCGTGGTCGAAGATGCGGGCGAGGTCGAGCATGCCGGCGAACTGCTGCTTGCCCGCTATCCCGAATACAGGGTGATGCCGCCGCCCGATCCGCAGGCGGTGCCGCTCGTGCGCGTCACGCCGGAGGTCGTGTCGCTGCTCGACTATTCCAAAGGCTTCGGCCATTCGGACCTGCTGCGCGTGAGCGAGGACGATCTCGCCGAGGTGATCGAATCCCGCCGCCATCATTGGGCCGGCCGGCACGTCGCCTGAGCGCATTGCGCCGCATTCACCAGGCATCAGCCGAGGCGCGTGCCCGGCGGCAGCGGCGTGCCGCGCAGGAATTCTTCGCTCGCCATCGGCGCCCGGCCGGCGCGCTGCAGTTCGAGGATGCGCACCGCGCCCTCGCCGCAGGCGACCGCCAGCCGCTCGTCGAGAACGGTGCCGGGTGCGCCCGAACCCTCGGCGCGCGTCGTGCGCAGGACCCGGATGCGCAGCGGCCCGGCCTGGCCGGGGATCTCGAACCAGGCGCCTGGAAAAGGCGAAAGCCCGCGGCAATGGTCGTGGACCGCCTTCCACGGCCTCCCCCAGTCGATGCGGGTCTCCGCCTTGTCGATCTTCGCCGCGTAGGTGATGTCGCCGCCGGCCTGCGGGACGAGCTTCAAGGTGCCGCGCTCGAGCCCCTCGAGCGCACGCCCCATCAGCTTCGCGCCGATGCCGGCGAGCCGGTCGTGCAGTTCGCCGGCGGTCATGTCGGGCCCGATCGGGACGCGCTCCGCCATGGCGACCGGCCCGGTGTCGAGGCCTTCGTCCATCCGCATCACCATGACGCCGCTTTCCGCGTCGCCCGCCATGATGGCGCGGTTGATCGGGGCGGCGCCGCGCCAACGCGGCAGCAGCGAGGCGTGCAGGTTGAAGCAGCCGAGCCGCGGCGCCTCGAGCACGGGCCTGGGCAGGATCAGCCCGTAGGCGACGACGACGGCTGCGTCCGCCGCGTGGGCGCGGAACTGTTGCTGTGCCTCGGGCGTGCGCAACGTCCCGGGCGTCAGCACCGGCAGTCCGAGCCGTCGCGCCTCGCGCTCAACCGGGGAAGGCTGCAGGCCCATGCCGCGGCCGGCCGGCTTCGGGGCGCGCGTGTAGACGGCCGCCACCCGATGCCCGCGATCGACGATGTGCGCCAGCGTCGGCACGGCGAAATCCGGCGTGCCCATGAAGACGAGGCGCAGCGTCATCAACCGACCGCCCGCCTGGCGGCCTTGGAGAACTTCTTGACGATGCGATCGCGTTTGAGCTTGGAGAGGTGGTCGATGAACAGCACGCCGTTGAGATGGTCGATCTCGTGCTGGATGCAGGTGGCGAACAGCCCGTCCGCCTGGGCTTCGTGCGGCCTGCCGTCGAGGTCGAGATACTTGATCCTGACGCGCGCCGGCCGCTCCACCTCCTCGTGAATCTCGGGGATCGACAGACAGCCTTCCTCGTAGACCGACAGGTCCTCGGACGACCAGACGATCTCCGGATTGATGAACACCTGCGGGGCCTTCTCCTCGTCCTTCTTGGCGAGATCCATGGTGACGATCCGTTTCGGCACGCCGACCTGCACGGCGGCGAGCCCGATGCCGGGGGCCTCGTACATGGTCTCGAACATGTCGGCGACGAGCCTGCGGATCTCGTCGGTGATCTGCGTGACCGGTTCCGACACGAGACGAAGACGCTTGTCCGGCAGGATGATGATTTCGCGGAGGGCCATGGCGGCGATGTAAGCGGTGCGAACCGGACGGTCAATCCGATCCAAATCGGCGTCCACCGGACGCCCCCGGCGTTCGCTCTTCGTTCACATGCGGCTCGAATCGGGCTACAAGGGACCAATGACCGGGACAGCGTTCCTCATCGTGGGCGGCCTTGTGCTTGCGCTCGCCGCCGCCGCCGTCGGCCTGGCGGTCGCGCTCCTGCGCGGGCGCAACGCCGGAGAAATCGACAAGCAGGTTGCCGAGCTCGCCCGTATGCAGGCCGAAGCCGCGGGCCGCATGCAGGCTATGGGCGAGGCGCTCGCCGGCCGCCAGGCCGAGCTTGCCCGCGTGCTCGCCGAGCGGCTCGACGCCGTTTCGAGCCGCATCGGGCAGTCGATGGAGACGACGACGCAGCAGACCGTGGAGCGCCTGCAGAGCCTCAACGAGCGCCTCGCCGTCATCGATACCGCGCAGAAGAACCTCACCGATCTCGCCACCCAGATGACCTCGTTGCGCGACGTGCTCGCCAACAAGCAGGCGCGCGGCGCGTTCGGACAGGCCCGCATGGAGGCGATCGTCCAGGACGGCCTGCCGAAGGGCTTCTACGAATTCCAGTTCACGCTCTCGAACCGGACGCGGCCCGATTGCGCGGTGTTCCTGCCCGACAAGCGCCCGCTCGTCATCGACGCCAAGTTTCCGCTCGAATCGGTGACGGCGTGGCGCGAAGCGCGCAGCGAGGAGGAACGCAAGTACGCCGGCCAGCGCATCCGCCAGGACGTCGCCAAGCACGTCGCCGACATCGCCGAAAAATACCTCATCCCGGGCGAGACGCAGGATCTGGCCCTGATGTTCGTGCCCTCGGAATCGGTCTACGCCGAGCTGCACGAGAATTTCGACGACGTGGTGCAGAAGGCCTATCGGGCGCGCGTCGTCATCGTCTCGCCGTCGCTGCTGATGCTGGCGATCCAGGTGATGCAGCAGATCCTCAAGGACGCCCGCATGCGCGAGGCGGCGGACGTGATCCGCACGGAAGTCGGCCGCATGATGGAGGACGTCGCGCGCCTGCGCGAACGCGTGCTCAAGCTGCAGGCGCACTTCGGGCAGGCGAACGAGGACGTGCGCCAGATCCTCATCTCGACCGAGAAGATCGACAAGCGCGCCTCGCGCATCGAGGAACTCGAGTTCGACGACGAAGAGGAATCTCCGGCCATTCCGGCGCCGCTCGTTCGCAAGCTCGAAGCGGGCGAATGATGTCGCGTTTCTCGCGTCTTCGGGTACGGCGCGGCTGGCGTTCGCGGCCCGGATCCGCTAGAGCACGCTTCGATCCCGTGAAATCGGAACATGCTCCGGCTTTCGCCCTGGTCGCGTTTTCTGCGGCGATCCGGGACCGGCTTTGCCGGAAAATGCCTTAGGCCGCCCGCATGAACGAACTCTCCGCGCCGACCGAGCGTCCCTCTCTCGCCGAGACGATCGCGGTCTACCTGCGCCCGCGCGTGCTCGTCGTCATGTTCCTCGGCTTCTCCTCGGGGCTGCCGCTGGCGCTCTCGGGTTCCACCCTGCAGGTCTGGGTGACGGAAAGCGGCGTCGATCTCAAGACCATCGGGTTGTTCGCCGCCGTCGGCACGCCGTACACGATCAAGTTCCTGTGGGCGCCGCTGATCGACGCCCTCGACGTGCCGCTGCTCTCGGCCCGGCTCGGCCGGCGGCGCGGCTGGCTCGTCTTCTCGCAGCTCCTGTTGATGGTCGCGATCGTGCTGCTCGGCTTGTGCGATCCGGCCGCGGCGCCGTGGCTGGTGGCGCTCGGCGCCCTGCTGGTCGCCACCGCCTCGGCCACCCAGGACATCATCGTCGACGCCTTCCGGGTCGAAAGCCTGCCGGAGGGCGAACAGGCCGCCGGAATGGCGTCCTACGTCGCGGCCTACCGGATCGGGATGCTGGCCTCGACCGCCGGCGCGCTGTTCCTGGTGAGCGGATTCGAGGGCATGGGCCTTGGCCACCACGCGGCCTGGAGCGCCGGCTACGCGGCCATGGCGGCGCTCGTTCTCGTCGGGATCGCCACGAGCCTGCTCGCCACCGAGCCGAAGAATTCGACGGCCGTCGAAGCCGAGCACGCAAGGCAGGCCGGCGAGAACCCGCTCGTGCGGGTCGGCACGACCGCGCTCGCGTCCTTTTCCGAGTTCCTGCTGCGCGACGCCGCCGTCGCGATCCTCGCGTTCGTGGTGCTGTTCAAGTTCACCGACGCGCTCGCCGGCGCCATGACGGCGCCGTTCGTGATCGATATCGGATTTACCCGCAACGAGTATGCGGCGATCATCAAGGGACTCGGGCTTGCCGCGACGCTCTTGGGCGGGTTCGCCGGGGGATTCGTCGCGCGCGCCTATCCGCTCGGCGCCAGCCTGTGGATCGGCGGCATCCTGCAGGCGCTCGCCAATCTCGCATTCTCATGGCAGGCGGTCATCGGGGTGAACGCGACGGCGCTCGCCTTCGCCATCACGGTGGAGAACTTCACCAGCGCCATCGGGACGGTGATCTTCGTCGCCTACCTTTCGGCGCTCTGCCGCAATCCGCTGCACACGGCAACGCAGTACGCGCTGCTGACGGCGCTCTCCGCGGTCGGCCGCACCTATCTTTCGCTCGGCGCCGGCTTCATCGCGGCGGCGACCGGCTGGATCTGGTTCTTCATCATCTGCGCGCTCGCGGCGATACCGGGCCTCCTGCTGTTGGGCTGGCTGCAGCGTCGCGGTCATTTCGCGGAGCTGGAAAAGCAGGGAACCGAAACGGTCGGAAGCAATTCACCGCTCCGCAAGGCGGCAAGGTGAACCGCGCAAGCGGACCGGTCACGCCAATCCAAGCACGATCAAAACGGCGTACGCTGGCGGATCGCCGCCGCCAGCGTGCCCTCGTCGAGGTAGTCGAGCTCGCCGCCGACCGGCACGCCGTGCGCGAGCCGTGTGACGGCGACCTTCGCGTCCTGAAGCAGATCGGTGATGTAATGCGCGGTCGTCTGCCCGTCGACCGTGGCGTTGAGCGCGAGAATGACCTCCTTCACTTCCGGGGCGTGCGCCCGTGTCACCAGCGTGTCGATCGAAAGATCCTCCGGCCCCACGCCGTCGAGTGGCGACAGCGTTCCGCCGAGCACGTGATACCGGGCGTTGACCGCGTGCGCGCGCTCCAGCGCCCAGAGATCCGCGACGTCGGCCACCACCACGATGACGGAACCGTCGCGACGCATGTCCGTGCACACGGTGCACGGATTCTGGGTATCGATGTTGCCGCACACGCGGCAGATCTGGATCTTGTCGATCGCGGTCTGCAGCGCCGAGGCGAGTGGCGCCATCAGTTGCTCGCGCTTCTTGATGAGGTGCAATGCGGCCCGCCGCGCGGAACGCGGGCCGAGCCCCGGCAGGCGCGCCAGGAGCTGGATCAGCCGTTCGATCTCGGGACCGGCGACAGCAGCCATCGCGGACCGGACGTCAGAAGAGTTTCAGACCGGGCGGCAGGGGCAGCCCGCCGGTGAGACTCTGCATCCTGTCCTGCAGCAGCGTCTCAGCCTTGCGCCGCCCGTCCGCAAACGCTGCCACCACGAGATCCTCGACAATCTCTTTTTCCTCCGGCTTGAGCAGCGAGGGGTCGATGGCGACGCTCTTGAGGTCGCCCTTGCCGCTCACCTTCACGGTGACCAGGCCGCCGCCCGCCGCGCCCTCGACCTCGAGATGGTCGAGTTCGGCCTGCAGGGCTTCCATCTTCGACTTGAGTTCGGCGGCCTGCTTCATCAGGCCCATGAAATCCGGCATCTCACACCTATCCGCCTATCGGCCCGGCGGAGCGGGTCCGCCCTGCGCCGCTCCGCTTCTGCCCGCGCATGATCGCGCCGACTCTCGCGCCCGCATTTCGCGATCATGCCGGCGGTCGGCATCATTCGTCCTCCGGCTGGCCCTCGGTCTCCGGCGGGAGAATGTCGCCGTCCTCGAAGGCGTCGGCCGGCACGCCGTCGCTGCTGGCCGGCGGAGGCGCTCCCGGCAGGCCGCCGGCATCGTCCCGCGGACGAACCCCGACGATTTCCGCGCCCGGGAAGCGCGCGAGCACCGCCTGCACGAGCGGGTCCTGGCGCACGCCGCGCTCGAGGTCGGCGCGCCGCGCCTCGTTCTGCGCCCTGACCGTCGGCTGTCCGGCTTCGGCCGACACCGCCACGATCCAGCGGCGGCCGGTCCACTCGGCGAGCTTGCGGGAAAGCTCGTTGACGAGCGCCCGCGAGGCGTTCGGCTCGAGCGCGATCTCAAGCTTGCCATCCTCGAAACGCACGAGGCGCACGTCGCGTTCGAGCGCGGATTTCATCTGCAGGTCGCGGTGCTCCGCAGCGAGTGCAATCACGTCCTCGAATCGTTCGAGCGTCCTGGCCGCGACAGCGGCGTTGTCGATGGCGGCGACGGGCTCGCTGCGCGTCGCGGTCTGCGAAGCGAGGGTCGCGCGCGGCGTCCCGCGCGGCGTCTCGAGCCGCGGCGCCGCCGCGGCCGGGACGCCTTGTGCCCCCGAGGGGGCCGCCTCGGCGGCCGCACCCTCGGTCAGGGATCGGATCACTTCGTCCGGCGTCGGCAGATCCGCCGCGTAGGCAAGCCGCACCAGCACCATCTCGGCGGCGGCGATCGGCTTGGCGGCGGTCTGCACCTCGGGCAGCCCGTGGAACAGCATCTGCCATGTGCGTGAGAGCACTCGCAGCGACAGGCCGGCCGCGAAGGCGCGGCCGCGCGTGCGCTCGACCTCGGCGAGCGAGCGGTCCTCCGCGACCGACGGGACGATCTTCACGCGGGTGACGAAATGCGTGAACTCGGCGAGATCGGCGAGGATCACCGCCGGGTCCGCACCGGCGTCGTACTGCTCGCGCAATTCCTTCAGGGCCGCGGCGATGTCGCCGCGCATCGTCGCTTCGAACAGGTCGATGATGCGGGCGCGGTCGGCGAGCCCGAGCATCTGCCGCACGTCTTCCGCGCGCACCGGCCCGACGGCGTGCGAGATCGCCTGGTCGAGCAGTGAAAGTGCGTCGCGCACCGATCCCTCCGCCGCCCGCGCGATCAGCGCGAGGGCCTCCTGCTCGGCGGTGATCCCCTCCTTGGCGACGATGCCTTCGAGATGACTGACCAGCAATCCGGCATCGACGCGGCGCAGGTCGAAACGCTGGCAGCGTGAGAGGATCGTGACCGGCACCTTGCGGATCTCGGTCGTGGCGAAGATGAACTTGGCGTGCGGCGGCGGCTCCTCGAGCGTCTTCAGCAGCGCGTTGAACGCCGCC
>CAZIGW010000097.1:0-18794 GCA_964538565.1 uncultured Hyphomicrobiales bacterium
GGCGCGCGCCGTCGCGGCGGACCGCCGGGCGGGCCAGTCGCGTCGGGCGGAACAGCGCCGGCGCATCCGCTCGCGACATCGGTCGATCAGGTGTCCGGCAATCCGCCCTGCGGCTTCCGTTCGGGCGCACGCGCGGAGACCGTTTCGAGCGTGCGCGCGAGCGCGCCGGGGCTGACCGGCTTGCGCAGGTAGGCGTCCATCCCGGCCTCGCGCGCCGCCTGCTCGTCGCCCGTTTCCGTGCGCCCCGAGATGCCGACGATCGGCACCTGCGCGGCATTCCCGGCCAGGCGGCGCACCCGCCGCGTCGCCTCGAGGCCGTCGAGTCCGGCGAGCTTCACGTCCATCAGCACCACGTCGTGGCCGCCCCGCGCCACGGTCTCGACCGCCGCTTCGCCGCTGCCTACGAAGTCGACGCGGTGGCCGAGCTCGGAAAGAATCGTGTTCATCACGACGCGGCCATAGGGATTGTCCTCGACGCACAGGATGCGCAACGGGCGCGCCGGTTGCGAGGCCGGGCCGGCACCGGCCGCATCCGTGCGCTCGTCCGGTGCGGCCGTCGCCAAGGCCTTCATCAACGCGGCAAAGCGGAAGGTGCTGCCGCGTCCCGGTTCGCTCTCGACCGTGAGATCGCCGCCCATCAGCCTGGCGAGCCGCTTGACCAGCACGAGCCCGAGTCCGGCGCCGCCGTAGCGCTGCTGGATCTCCACGCTCGCCTGCTCGAACGGACGGAACAGGCGCTTGATCTCGGCGGGCTTGAGCCCGATGCCGCTGTCGGTGACGTCGATCTTGAGGCGCACGCGGCCGCCCGCGGCGCGTTGCGTCGAGGCCCGCAGCGCCACCTCCCCGCGATCCGTGAACTTCACCGCGTTGTCGAGAAGATTCTCGACGACGGTGCGCAATCTGACCGGGTCGCCGATCACCCGGGCAGGCAGGTCGTCGGCGACCTCAATGCGGCAGGTGAGGCCTTTCGCTTCGGCCCGAGCGGTGAACAGGCCGGCCGACGTGCGCACGAGCCGCGCAAGATCGAATGCCTCCTCGCGCAGCACGAGGCCCTTGGCCTCGGCCTTGGCGCCGTCGACCACCAGGGTCGTCAGCGAGGCGAGGTGTTCGGCCGTGCCCTTGAGCGCGGCGACCCAGCGCCGCTCGCGCTCGTTGAGCTCCGAGGTGGCGAGGAGTTCGCCGAGCGCGAGAATGCCGGTGAGCGGCGTGCGCACGTCATGGGCGAACGCCGCCAGCACGGCTTCAAGACCGCGCAGGTCGGCTCCCGCGTCGCGCGACCGGCTCTGGCGCGCGGCCCGTGGCCGCTTCGCGGCGGAGCGTGGACGCGCCCGCGCGGCCGATTTCGCCTTGAGACTCTTGTGCGATTTCTTGTCCGTTTTCTTGTTCGCGGTTTTGGGCCTGCTGCTCGGCATGGGCGTCCCCCGAAACGAGGATGCCACGAACTTCGGTCCGGAACCAAAGGGGAGACCGCACCGGGGCGCCCCGACATCAATTCAAGCACAATAATTGGTTATTTAAAACAACATCTTATCACAATCAGCCGAGCCCGATCCGCCGTCGGACCTCCGCCGGCGTCAGGCCCTCTGCCCGCAAGTCGCGCAGCGCCGTCGCGCGCGTCGACTTCGCCAGCTTGCGACCCTGCGAGTCGCATATGAGGCGATGGTGACAATAGATCGGCACCGGAAGGCCGATCAGCGATTGCAGCAGGCGATGCACGCTCGTCGACCAGAAGAGGTCCTGGCCGCGCATGACATGCGTCACGCCCTGCAGCGCATCGTCGACGACGACCGAGAGATGATAGCTCGTCGGCACCTCCTTGCGCGCCAGCACGACGTCGCCCCATGCCTGCGGGTCCGCCGCGACGGAACCGGTCTCCCCGTTCGGTCCAAGGCCGGTTTCCGTCCAGGTCAACGCACCCGCGCGCGCGATCGCGGCCCCCATGTCGAGCCGCAGCGCGAAGGCTTCGCCCGAGGCCATCCGCCGGGCACGCTCGGCGGCCGGCATCGATCGCGCAGCGCCGGAGTAGAGCGGCGCGCCATCGGGGTCGCGCGGCCAGGCGGCGTCGCGCTCGGCAGCGCGGGCGATCTCGGCGCGCGTGTCGAAGCTCGGGTAGATCAGCCCGGCGCACTCGAGGCGTGCGAGGGCCGACCGGTAGTCCGCGATGTGCTCCGATTGCCGGCGGACCGGCTCCTCCCACGCCAGGCCGAGCCAGGCGAGGTCCTCGTAGATCGCCGTCTCGTACTCGGGACGGCAGCGCGCACGGTCGATGTCTTCGATGCGCAGCAGAAAGCGTCCGCCTGCTTTCCGGGCTGCATCGAAATTCACCAGCGCGGAGAACGCGTGGCCGAGATGCAGATATCCGTTCGGGCTCGGCGCGAAGCGAAAGACGACATGGCGTTGACAGGCGACGGTTTGCCGACCGCGGATCGTGGCGCGGCCCGCGCCCCGCACGGCACGACGACGAATTGCCTATTACAGAGTCGACGGGCGATCCTAGAGCGCGATCCGCAAAAGTGGAATCCGGTCTTGCGCAAGATCGCGCGCTCGTTCCATGACCTGGCGCATGATCTCGTCGGCGGACCGATTCCACTTCGCCCGATCATGCGCTAGACCGGTCGCCGATTTTCCGCTGGGCCTCGATCCCGGACGTTTTCGCAATGCCGCACTTCATCCACACCGAGGCCGATCTCGATGCCGCGCTCGCCGGGCTGTCGGCCGCCGACGCGCGCATCGCCGGCCTCCTGGCGACCGCTGGCCGCCCGCCGCTGCGGCGACGGCCGGGAGGCTTCGCCGGACTTGCCCGGATCGTCGTCGCCCAGCAGGTGTCGACCGCGAGCGCCAATGCCATCTGGACGCGCTTCGCCGAGGCGTTCGATCCGCTCGACGCCGCGGCGGTGCGGCGCGCCCGCACGGCCAGGCTGCAGCGCGCAGGCCTCTCAGCGCCGAAGATCCGCACTCTGAAGGCGATCGCGAAGGCGATCGATCGCGGCGAACTCGATCTCGATGCGCTTGCCGAAGAGCCCGCCGACGACGCGCACCGCAAGCTCACCGCGGTACACGGCATCGGCCCGTGGACCGCGGACATCTATCTGCTGTTCTGTCTCGGTCACGCCGACGCCTGGCCGGCCGGCGATCTTGCCCTGCAGGAGGCGATGCGCCACGCCCTGACCCTCGCCGCGCGGCCCTCCGCGAAGGACATGCTGCCGCTCGCCGAGGGCTGGCGGCCGTGGCGGGGCGCAGCCGCGTGCCTGCTGTGGGCCTACTACCGCGCCATCAAGAACAGGGAAGGCGTGATTCGCTGAAGCCGCTACCCGCGCCTCGCCTTGCGCACGCGATCTGTGGCAGGAGTGAAGCAGGGCCGCGCCGGGCGATTGCGATTGGCGGCCGGAGGAGGTTTTGATGGTGCAAGATCTCGACGGTCCGCGACTCGAGCCGCGCAACGGCGGGCCGGCGCGCCAGCTTGTCGTCTTCCTCCATGGCTTCGGCGCCGACGGCAACGACCTGATCGACATCGGCCGTGCCTGGCAGTCGCTCCTTCCGCAAGCCGCCTTCGTGTCGACGCTCGCGCCGGAGGCCTGCGCCATGGCGCCGGTCGGCCGCCAGTGGTTTCCGCTCACGTTTCGCGATCCGCACGAGCGCTGGACGGGCGTGAACGCGGCGGCGCCGGTGCTCGAGCGATTCCTCGACGCCGAGCTCGCGCGCCGCGGCCTGCCGCCCGGCGCGCTCGCGCTCGTCGGCTTCAGCCAAGGCACCATGATGGCGCTGCACGTCGGGCTGCGGCGCGCGGCGGCGCCCGCCGCGATCGTCGGCTATTCGGGGATCTTCGTGCTGCCCGAGGGCGCCGATCCCGCGGCCGTCGCCGGCGAGATTCGCGCGCGCCCGCCGGTCCTGCTCGTGCATGGCGAGCGCGACGATCTCATTCCCGTGCAGGCACTCTTTCTTGCGGCGCAGGGGCTTGCCACGCTCGGCATCGGTGTCGAATGGCACCTTTCGCCCGGACTCGGCCACGGCATCGACACCGAGGGACTGCGTCACGGCGGCGAGTTTCTCGCACGCCGATTCGCCGGGCCTTGAGCGCGGTTCCAAGGCCCGGCCGTAACTTGCGGAAGCCGCTTCACAATCCTGTCACTGCCGCCTATAAAATACGGCCCATCGCAGGGAGCGACTGATCCGAGGTCAGGGAGCCTCGCTTGAACGCGCACGTTTCGCCCACCGGTTGGCCGGCCCTCGTGCTGAATGCGGATTTCCGGCCGCTGAGCTACTACCCGCTGTCGCTTTGGTCGTGGCAGGACACGATCAAGGCGGTGTTTCTCGAGCGGGTGAACATCGTCGCGCACTACGAGAAGGCCGTGCACAGTCCGAGCCGGGAGATCCGGCTGCCGAGCGTCGTCTCGCTCAAGACCTTCGTGAAGCCTTCGACGCATCCGGCCTTCACCCGCTTCAACGTGTTCCTGCGTGACAAGTTCGTCTGCCAGTATTGCGGCTCGCGCGAGGACCTGACCTTCGACCATCTGTTGCCGCGCTCGCGTGGCGGCCACACCACGTGGGTCAACGTGGTGGCCGCCTGCTCGCCGTGCAACTTGAAGAAGGCCAACATGACGCCGGCCGAGGCCGGCATGTGGCCGGCGCAAATGCCGTTCCAGCCGAGCGTGCATCACCTGCACCGCAACGGCCGCCTGTTCCCGCCCAACTATCTGCACGAAAGTTGGCTCGACTATCTCTATTGGGACACCGAGCTCGATCCCTGATTCGAATCCGCAGAGAAGCGGACGTGCGACGGTTCACCGCGCTCGCGCACCCGACGACGAGATCGCTTTTCGTGCGACACTGATTTCTCAACGACGGACCGACGGCGAGAGCGGTCGCCAGCCCTTTCACCGAGACGTCCGCGCAGTCACGGGGAGGATTTCGAGGATGATCGGGTTCAGCGCGGCGCTCGCGCGTGCGGGCGCCCTCGTGGGCGTGTTTCTCGCCGGCGCCCTGCCGGCTCTTGCCCAGCACGACGCGGCGGCGAATTTCCCGAGCCGCACCGTTCACATCGTGGTCTCCGCGCCGCCCGGCGGCGGCGTGGACATCGCCGCGCGCTACATCGCCGACAAGCTGCAGAAGCGCTGGGGGCAGCCGGTCATCGTCGAGAACCGGCCGGGTGCGGGCGGCAACATCGGGACGGAGGCCGTCGCCGTCGCCGAACCCGACGGCTACACCTGGCTCGCCTGCCAGCCGGCGCCGATCACCACCAACCGGGTGATGTACAAGAAGCTGCCGTTCGATCCGGACGCGTTCGAGCCGCTCGCTATCATGACGTCGATTCCCAATTCGCTGGCGGTACGCGAGAGCCTGCCGGTGAATTCCGTCAAGGAGCTGATCGCCTATGCGAAGGCCAACCCGGGCAAGCTCAATTTCGGCTCGCAGGGCGTCGGCACGACCCCGCACCTGACCGGCGAACTCTTCGCGCGCATGACCGCGACGCAGCTCACGCACGTGCCCTACCGCGGCACGGCGGCGGCGGTGAACGACCTCGTCGGCGGCCAGATCGACATGCTGTTCTTTCAGGTCGATTCGGTGCGCGCGCAGTATCTCGCGCATAAGGTCAAGCTCCTCGCCGTGACCACCGACAAGCGTGTCGAGTCGGTGGCCGACATTCCGACCATGAGCGAAGCCGGGGTGCCGGGCTTCCACTCCAGCACCTGGAATGCCCTGATGGCCCCGCCGAAGACGCCGGCGCCGATCCTCGCCAAGATCAACCAGGCGATCAACGACGTGCTGAAGGACCCGGAGAGCATCAAGCACTTCCGCGCCATCAACATGGAGCCGGTCGGCGGCAAGCCGGACGAGATCAGAAAATTCATCAGGGAAGAAACCGAGCGCTGGGGCGACGTGATCCGTGCGGCCAAGATCATGGCCAAATGACGGGCGCGCGTGCTCTGCCCGGTTCGGTTCCCCGTCACCCGATTCCTTCGCTCCGCTCCGCAAGTCGACCTCTCCCCGGCGGGGAGAGGTGAAGGGAGCAACAGAAAATCAGGGCACGGCCGCGCGCCGACCCAGTTCGTCCACGCCGATCACGAGGCGCGCGCCTGCAGCCTCTCGTGGTCGAAGCCGGCGACGCGCTTGTAGCGGTTGTTGAGAGCCGCCAGCTCTTCCTTGCTGATGACGTCCTCGATGCGCGTGAAGGGCCTGTCGCCGGTGCGCCTGTAGACCTCGCGCAGAATCGAATCCGGCGGATTCTGCCGATTGGTGAGGACGACCTGCGTGGTCGCCGGCAGCCGCCGGCTCTCGTAGGCCTTGAGCGCCGCGACCGGATCGCGCTCGGCCTGCAGGCATTCGGTGAGCGCGCGGCAGTCGAGGATCGCCTGCGCGCCGCCGTTGGCCCCGCGCGGCAGCATCGGATGCGCGGCGTCGCCGAGCAGGGTGACGCGGCCGAAGCTCCACTGCGGCAGCGGATCCTGGTCGACCATCGGGTATTCGAGGATCAGGTCGGCGGCCCGGCACAGCGCCGGCACGTCGAGCCAGTCGAATGTCCAGTCGGCGATGGCGCCGATGAAATCCTCCAGCCGACCCGGGCGATTCCAGTCGCGCTGCGGCCGATAGTTCGGCGTCTCGATGTCGACCACCCAGTTGATGAGCTGCCGACCCTCGTCGTCGATATGATCGCGGATCGGATAGATGAGCACCTTGGCGGGCGTGTGCCAGCCGATGCGCACCATGGTGGCGCCGCCGAGGAACGGCTTCCAGCGCGTGATCCCCCGCCACATGTTGATGCCCGAGTACCGCGGGGGTCCTTCGTTCGGGAAGAGCTGCTTGCGGACGACCGAATGGATGCCGTCGGCCCCGATGACGACGTCGGCGCGCTGCGAGGGCAGTTTCAGCCGGGTGACCGAATGCTCGAAGTGGAGCGTGGCGCCCGCCTCGTCCTGCTCGAATCCGGTGCAGCGCCAGCCGGTCACCAGACGGTCGGCCCCGGCGCGCTCGAGGAACGCCTTGAGCAGGACCATCTGCAGGTCGCCGCGATGGATGGAGAAATGCGGCCATTCGTAGCCGCCGTAGCGGCCCGACGGATCGCTGTAGATGAATTGTCCGAAGCGGTTGTAGTAGGCGATCTCCCGCGCCGTAATGGCGACGTCGGCGAGAGCCTGCTCGAGCCCGAGCTCGGCAAGCTCGCGGCTCGCATGCGGCAGCAGGTTGATGCCGACGCCGAGCGGCTTGATTTCCGGGGCCGCCTCGTAGATCCGGCAGGGAATCCCCGCCGCGTGCAGCCGCAGCCCCAGGGTCAGACCGCCTATTCCCGCCCCGACGATCACCACGTCCATCGTTGCTCTCCCAAAGCTTCCTGATCGCCCGCCCGGTCCGGCTGCCGAAGGCGACATGTTCAAGAGCGCGTCCGCCCCTTTATACTGCCCCTCGCACGTCAAAGTCAGGCGTCGGCCGGTCATATGCCCGGCCGCGGGGCAACGAAGCAAGGTGGATTCATGAATAAAGTCAAACTCACCGTCGCGACGACGGATTATGACCATTTTCGCGATTTCCGGCTGGGGTTCGTGCAGGCGGAAGGCATCGAGACCACCTGGCTGACCCTCGGCCATCACGAGATCTTTGCCCGGTTCACCTTCAACCGCGAATGGGACGTGACCGAGCTGTCCTTCGCCAAGTTCACCGCCCAGGTCACGCGCGACAATCCCGACATCATCGGCCTGCCGGTCTACGCCTCGCGCCTGTTCCGCTTCAGCTCGTTCTACGTGAACAAGAAAAGCGGCATCCGGACCGCCCAGGACCTCAAGGGCAAGCGCATCGGCTCGCCCGAATGGGCGCACACCGCCGCCGTCTACATGCGCGGCTGGCTGCAGCACGAGGCGGGCGTGCGGCTGCAGGACGTCCAATGGGTTCAGGCCGGCGCCAACGAGGCGGGGCGGATCGAGAAGGTCGAGCTCGACCTGCCGAAAGGCGTGTCGCTCACGCGCGTCAGCGACAAGTCCCTGAGCGAGATGGTGGCGAGCGGCGAGATCGACTGCGCGCTCATCGCCCGTCCGCCGACCTGTTTCCTGCAGGGCCATCCCGACGTCGTGCGGCTCTTCCCCGACTATCTGCCGATGGAAGAGGACTACTACCGTCGCACCAAGGTCTTCCCGATCATGCACGTGATCGCGGTGCGCGCCGAGATCCTGAAGGCAAATCCGTGGATTGCCCGCAATCTCTACAACGCCTTCAACGAATCCAAGCGGCGCAGCCAGGAGCGCCTGTTCGACCCCGCCGTCTCGCGCTATCCGCTGCCGTGGCTGCCGACCTACGCGCGCAAGATGCGCGACATGTTCGGGGGCGATCCGTTCCCGTTCGGGATCGAGGAGAACCGCCGGACGCTCGAGACCTTCCTGCAATATTGCCACGAGCAGGGCATCGCGCATCGGCTGGCGAAGCCGGAGGAGATCTTCCCGCCCGGGATCATGACGCTGGTGAGGATCTGAGGGCGGAATCGCACGGCCGCTCACGCCCGCCGGTCCGACGGGCTCTTCCATCGCCTGACCGCGACCGGAACGAGCGCGGCGGCGCCGAGGGCGATCAGGCCGGCGATGAAGTCCGGGGTGAGCACGTCGCTCACCTCGAAGCCGAGCCGGCAGGCGGCTTTGCCGGCCGAAACACAATCCCGATATTGCGCGGCCTCGGCGGCGAGCACGCTGTCGAGGCCCGCGCCGAAGAACGCGAAAGCAAGCGTGACCGGAACGACGCCGAGCGCGGTCGCGGCGACGAATGTCGAGAGTCGCACCCCGCAGAGCGCCGGCACCACGTTGGTGACGAGAAACGGGAAGATCGGCACCAGGCGCATGAACAAAAGATAGTTGAACGCGTCTTGGCGAAATCCCTCGGCGAGGTGTTCGGCGGCCGGTCCGGCCCGCCGCGCCAGCCACGCCCCGAAGGCGCTCCTCGCCAGAAGAAACATTCCGGTGGCACCGGCCGTCGCGCCGGCGACCGCGGCGAAGCCGCCGAGGAGGCCGCCGAACACCGCGCCGCCGCCGATCGTCAGAAAGACGACCCCTGGCAGCGACGAGCCGGCCGCGACCGCGTAGATCGCCACGAACACCGCGATCGCGACCACCGGATCCCCGGCGACCGCGGCGCGAACCGCCTCCCGGTGCGCGACGATCGCCTGCAGCGACAGCGCCTTCGGCCATCCCGTCACGAACACGAAGGCAGCGCCGGCGAGGAGAAGCGCAAGGACGATCAGCGCCGGGACACGCAGGCGCCGGGCGACTTCCCTGGCGGCGGCCTTCTCGCGCGCACTCGCAGGTGACATGCATCGTCAGAGCGGGGGTGTTTCCGTCGATTCTCGAACCGCTCCGCCCTTTCGATCGAACGAGATGTTTCCGGAGAGATGTATCTGGTCCTTGTGAAATGCCAACCCGCGGGAAGCCGGCTCCGCTATCGGGCCACCGCCCTGCCCCTGCGACGAACGTGATTCCCGATCGGCTCCCCCCTCATTCGTCGCCTCCGCTCGGCACGAGCCTCATTTCATCCATGCCCTCAACGCTGCCCGATGCCCATGAGCCGATCGAGCCGGGCGGCGTCGTCCTGCAGCGCCTTGCTCGGCCCGTCATAGACGATGAGGCCCCGGTCCATGACGAGCACGCGCGCGGCGAGATCGAGCGCAAGCTGCGTGTTCTGCTCGACCAGGACGAGCGTCTGATGATCCGTCTCGGTCAAACGTTTCATTACGCGCACAAGTTCCTCCACGATCACCGGCGCGAGCCCTTCCGACGGTTCGTCCATCAGCAGCACCGACGGGTTGCCGACCAGCGCACGGCCGATGGCGAGCATCTGCTGCTCGCCGCCCGAGAGCTGGTTTCCCCGATTCGCCTGGCGCTCGGCAAGGCGCGGAAACAATTCGAACACCGTGTCGATCGTCCAGCGTCCCGGCCGGACCGCCACTTCGAGGTTCTCGCGCACGGTGAGCGAGGGAAAGATCTCGCGCTCCTGCGGGACGTATCCGAGCCCGGCGTAGACCCGGCGGTAGGTGACGAGCTGCGAAATGTCCTTGCCGTGCAGCCGCAGGCTGCCGCCGTGCAGGTTGGTGTGGCCCATGACGGTGGCGAGCAGCGTGCTCTTTCCCACGCCGTTGCGGCCGATGATCGCCAACGTCTCGCGCGGGGCGAGCCTGAGCTTGATGTTCTCGATCACCACCGTTTCGCCGTAGCCGGCGAAGACGCCGTCGAGCTCCAGCGCCGCGAGATCAGCCATGGCGGCCACCATGGGCTTTCTGCCCGAGATAGACCGCCCGCACGTCCTCGCTCGCCATGATGTCCTGCGGCGTCCCCTCGGTGAACACCGCGCCATTGACCAGCACCGTGATCTGCCTGGCGAAGCGGAAGACGACGTCCATGTCGTGCTCGATGATCAGGATGGTGATGTCCGGGTCGAGCGCGGCGATCGCGTCGAGGATCACGTGGCTTTCCGAGGAGGGAACACCGGCCGCCGGCTCGTCGAGCAGGAGCACGCGCGGACGCTGCGCCAGCGCGATCGCGATCTCGACGAGGCGCTGGCGCCCGTACGGAAGCTCGCGCACCAGTTTGAGCGCGTCGTCGACGAGCCGCAGCGACTGCAGATGATCGAGCGCCTCCTCGATCACCGCGCGCTTCGAGCCCGCCGCCCGCCACAGATTGTTGCACTCGCCGTCGCGCTCGCCGATGGTCATGCAGAGATTTTCCAGCACCGTAAGGCCGCGGAACAGCTGGTTGATCTGGAAGGTTCGCGCAAGCCCGCGCCGGGCGCGCTCGGCCTGCGAGGTCGCGGTGATGTCCTCGCCCATCAGCAGAACCCGGCCGGTGGTCGGCTGGAGCACGCCGGTGATGAGATTGACGAGCGTGGTCTTGCCGGCGCCGTTCGGCCCGATCAGCGCGCGGCGCGCGCCGCGCTCGAGCGTCAGGTTGATGTCGCGCGCCACCCGCAGCGCGCCGAAGCTGCGGTTCAGTCCTTCGACCTGCAGGGCCGGCGCGGTCACGTCGCCCTCCGCCGGGCGAGAAAGCGCCCGAGATCCTCGAACACGCCGAGCAGCCCGCGGCGGGCGAACAGGACAGCGAGCACGAGGGCGAGGCCGATTCCGAACTGCCAGAACGTCGGGCTGAACTTGGAGAGGTGGTCCTCGAGTACCATGTAGACGACCGCGCCAAGGAAGGCGCCGTAGAGCCGTCCGGTGCCGCCGAGGATGAGCATCACCATGACCTTCGCGGAGACATCGAAGTCGAACACCGTGAGCGTCACGTAGGCGTTCGTCTGCGTGAACAGCGCGCCGGCGACGCCGGCGATGGCGGCCGCGATCGTGTAGACGGTCACCAGCCGCCGATGCACCGGCGAGCCGATGGCGTGCATGCGCCGCACGTTCTCGCGGATGCCGGTGAGCGCCTGGCCGAACGGCGAATAGACGATGCGCCGGACGAAATAGAAGACGATCGCCAGCACCGCCAGATTGTAGAGATAGTAGGTGTGGCCGTAGAGATCGTAGTCGAACGTGCCGAGCAGCGGCGCGAAGGTGAGCCCCGGCAACCCGTCGTAGCCGCCGGAAATGTCCGAGCGCAGGTTGCCCGCCTCCTGCAGCATGATGGCGGTGGCGAGCGTGAGCATCAGCAGCGTGAGCCCGCGGTAGCGCAGCAGGAACCAGCCCGATGCGAAGCCGACCAGCCCGGCGACGATCGCCGCCGCAAACAGGCCGCTGATCGGCTCCGACCAGCCGAGCCGCGCCGCCGCGAGGCCGACCGTATAGGCGCCGATGCCGAAGAAGGCGGCGTGGCCGAGCGTCACGATGCCGGCGTAGCCGAGAATGAGGTCGAGCGAGAGCGCGAACAGCACCATCACCAGGACCTGGCTGCCGAACGTCATGCGGTCGGGAAAGATGAAGAACGCCGCGATGGCCAGCACCCACGGCAGCGCCTCGCCGGGCCGGAAGCGATGGCGGCTCACCAGGAATTTTGCCGCGCGCTCGCGCGCCGTCGTCGCGTCGGCGCCGGAACGCGTGCTCGCGATCTCACTCACGGCCATAGAACCCCGCCGGCTTGACCAGGAGAACCAGGACGGTGACGGCGTAGATGAAGAACCCGCCGGCGTCGGCGTAGAGATACTTGCCTGCGGTGTCGAAGATCCCGAGCACCAGCGCGGCCACCAGGGTGCCCTTGAGGCTGCCGAGCCCGCCGACCGCGACGACGATCAGGAACAGCACCAGATAGACAACGGCGAAGCTTGGATTGAGGCCGAACAGCTGGATTGCGAGGCCGCCGCCGAGCGCGGCGAGGCCGGAGCCGAGCGCGAAGGTGAGCGTGAACAGACGATCGACGTTGATACCGACCGACTGCGCCATGCGCCGGTTGTCGACCGCGGCACGGATCTTGGCGCCGATGCTGGTGCGCTCGAACGCGTACCAGAGAACGGCGATCAGCGCCGCGCCGAGCACGATCAGAAAAGCGCGGTAGCTCGGAAAGGCGCGAAAACCGAGGTTGACGTCGCCCTCGAGCCAGGAAGGCAGCGGCACCGACTTGGGAATCGGCCCGTAGAAATAGGTGAACACGGCGATCGCCATGTAGGCGAGCCCGATGGTGAGGAGCACCTGCTCGAGGTCTGTCGATCGGTAGAAGCGCGTGTAGAGCGTGCGCTCGAATAGGATGCTGACGGCGCCGATCAGCACCGCGGCGATGACGAGCGAGGGGATGAATCCGACCCCCAGGCTTCTGGTCAGCGAGACCACGATGTAGCCGCCCGCCATGGCGAAGGCGCCATGCGCGAGGTTCACGAAGCCCATCAGCCCCATGGTGATCGACAGGCCGACCGACACGATGAAGAGAAACATCGCGTAGGCCAGCCCGTCGAACAGGATGCTGACGGCCGTGATGGCAATGTGCGGCACGCGCCGGTGGTCCCTTGCTGGTCAACAGGCCGCCGTCGCGCGGCACGCGCGGCGGCGACCGGTCGGAATCGGGAAACGCTCAGGTGATCAGGAGCCGCAGCGTCCGACCTTGAGCTCCTTGCACTCGTCCTTCACGCCCTTGGTGGTGCCGATCACCTTGACGCCAAGCTTTCCGTCGGACTTGCGCACGACTTCCATCGCATGCTCGTCCTCGACGACGTCGCGCGTCTTCGGGTCGATCATGACGTGGCCGCGCGGGCCGTCGGTCGACCAGCCTTCGAGGGCGGCGATCACCTTGCTGCCGTCCTTGAAGTTGCCGTTGAGCTTCTTGATCGTGTCGAAGATGGCGTGCATCGTGTCCCAGCCGGCCGCCGACATGAAGTCCGGATACGAATTGGGTCCATAGGCTTCGTGCCAGGCCTTGTTGAACGCCTTGTTCTGGGCGTTGTCGAGGTCGACCGCGTAGTGGCCCATCACGATGGTGCCGATCGCGGCGTCACCCATGTCCTGCAGCTTGTTGTCGGGGATCAGGTCCATCGGACCGATCAGCTTCACCCCCGCCTTGCGCAGGCCGAGCTCGCCATAGGCCTTCATCACGCCGGTCGCATGCGCGCCGGAGGGGATGAAGACATACATGCAGTCGGGATGCGCGTCCTTGATGCGCTGGAAGAACGGCGTGAAGTCGGGCACCTGCACCGGGCTGCCCATCGGGATCGACAACGTCACCTTTCCGCCCGCCTTCTCGAAGCCGGTGGTGAAGGCTTCGACCGAATCCTTGCCGGGCGGGAAATCCGTGTAGGCGACGGCCGCCGTCTTGCAGCCGATCGTCTTGAACGCGTAGGGCCCCATCGGGTAGGCGGGATGCCACATGCTGAACGACAGCCGCGCGATGTAGGGCGACAGGTTGGTGATCCAGGCCGTGCCGGCGTTGGCGATCAGCATCGGCATCTTGGCCTGCGTCATCACCGGGGCGAGCGCGATCGCCGAGGGGGAGAAGACGAAGCCGGTGAGGATGTTCACCTTGTCGTTGGTGATCAGCTCGGTGGCGACGGTCTTGGCCTGCGCGCCGGTCGGCGGCCCCTCGTCGCGCTTGACGATCTCGACCTTGTGCGGAGCGATGTCCTTGGCGTGCAGCTTCACGTAGAGATCGAACGCCTTGTCGATCTGGTTGCCGAGGTCGGCGTTGACGCCCGAATAGGGAAGAACGACGCCGATCTTCACCGTTTCGGCCTGCGCCGCCCCTCCGAGCACGAGTCCCAGTGTCGCCAATCCGGCGAGCAACGAGCGTTTCATCAGACTTCCTCCCAGGTGAACTCCGTCACGCAATAGACCAATTGCAAGACAATTTCACCCTTTGGGCAAGAGCCCGCATCGGAAAAAGGCTGGCCGAAGATCGGTTTGAGCGGCCGGCCTGGTGGAAGAGCGCGTTTTGCCAGCGTTTCGCGCCGCCGCGGCAGCGCGCGGCCGCGAAAACGCGCTGCGGCCCGGGGCCGAGGCGCCCGGAGCCGGCAGGTTGGTTGGTCCTCCAACCATTTGCCCGCCTTCGGACCCGGCCCGCTGCGGCGGGCGGCCCGCCCGATCACTTGCCGATCAGCGCGAGCGCCTTCTGCCGGACCCCCTCGTCGACGATCTTCTTCAGATCGATCGGCTGCTTGATGTTGCCGGTCTTGACGAAGAGGCCCTGCATCCACGCCAGCTTGTCCATCGGCAGGTGCATGTCCGGATCGAGGTCGTGGTTCTTGACCGTCTGGTCGAACACGAATTCCGGACGCGGATCGTCGGGCTTGGCCGAGGTGACCTCGCGCGTCAGCTTGATGGTCTCGTCGCGGTGCGCGACGGCGTAGCGCAGGCCGGAGATCTCCGCGGCCACGAATTTCGCCGTTTCGTCGGGGCGCTCGGCGATCGTCTTGCCGGTCGTCACGACGCACAGCCGCATGAAGTTCGGCAGCACCTCGCGTCCGGCGACCAGCAGCTTCACGCTCGGCGGGGCGAGCGGCAGGTATTCGGAGGACACGACCGCGGCCTCGACAATCCCGCCGACCAGCGCCTTGTAGCGGTCGAGGTCGCCGCCGACGCTGGAGATATGGACGTCGGACACGGGAATTCCCGACTTGTCGAGCATCCCGCGCACCAGGAGGTCGGGCAGCGAGCCGGGCGCCGAGGCGGCGATCGTCTTGCCCTTGAGCGCCTGCACGCTCGTGATGTCGGCCTTGGCAAAGATGGCGTGCGGCAGGCCCGGCCAGTGGCAGCCGACGATCTTCACGTCGCCGCCGCGCACGCCGGCGACGATGCTCTCGCCCGCCCCGGTCTCAATGCTGTCGACCTCTCCGGCCAGCAGCGCCTTGACGGCGAGATTGCCGTCCTTGAGCGAAATGGTCTCGATCTTCAGTCCGAACTTGTCGCCGAAGCCGTGGCGGCTCGGCATCAGCACGAAGCCGGCGTCGCTCTTCGGCGAGATGATGCCGTGACGCCAGACCTTCGGGGCCTGGGCGGCGGCCGGCATCGTTCCGGCGCACAGCAAGGCGAAGACACTGAAAAGGGTGACGCGGACGTCAAATCTCATCACGGGCTCCTCCCCGAAGCGTTCGGTCCGCATTGAGTCGCGGACTCGGGCGTCTTGTTCTGGCCCCCCGGTCGGTCATTGGCCTGGCCGCGGAGGGATTTGCCGAAGCAGACCGGCAATCGGGCCGCCGGTCAACCGCGGGCGCACCGGGCGTCAGGCGCGACGCTCGCGACATTTGCGCGCGCCGCAGGCCCCCTGCACACGTCGAGCGGCCCCGGCCGGCTCAGCCGTTCGAGCCGCGCAGCGCCGCGCGCGCGCCGCACGCGGCGACCGCCGCCAGCGCCAGCGAAATCAGCACGTTGTAGCCGGCCAGCGAGAGCCCGAGGAAACGCCAGGCGGCCTCGTCGCAGCGCACGATGCTCGTCGTCTGCATCTGCTGCAGGAGATTGCCGGCCGAGCCGAACCCGGCGATCGGTCCCGAGCAATCGAGCGGTCCCGGCCAGAACTTCCACTCGACGCCGGCGTGGTAGACGCCGAGCCCGGCGCCGATGAGCATCGCCCCCACCAGAAGCCCGAGGCCCGCGGCGACAATCAGGCGCGGCGCCCGCAGCCAGGCGGCAACCGCGACCGCGAGGGCGAGCGGAATGGAGGCGTAATAGGGAATGCGCTGCTCGAGGCAGAGCGGGCACGGCGCAAGCTTGAGGACGTACTGGAAGAAATAGGCGCCCAGGATGGCGGCGATTCCCACCGCGGCGACGACGAGCGCGGCCGCGGCCGGCGCGTTGGTCCGGGCGAGATGGCTGAGTGAAGTGGATTTCGATGACGTCATCGGCTCGACCCTGCGCCCCGGCTTGTCGCGCCCCTCGATAGCGAGCGCCCGGGGCCCTGTCGACCCCCCGGACAGCCGGGTGCGCCGGTTGACACGGACGTGATCCGACGGCGGCCGGCGCGGCGCGGTTGACGGTCCGCGGCCTCTCGGTATAGTCCCGCGCCCGTGCCCCTGTGGCGGAATTGGTAGACGCGCCTGACTCAAAATCAGGTGGCCGCAAGGTCGTGCTGGTTCGAGTCCGGCCAGGGGCACCACATCGACATTGCACGCTAGTTGGAATCGAGCAGCCTTGGCTGATCCTTGTCATCGGTTGGCATCGGGGCACACCCGAACTTTGGTCTCCGACGCAAGTTGCCAAGCCCGCTGAAGAGGCTTGCCGATCGAAACACTGCCCAACCGAAACCCGCTGTCTAGCTCTGATTTGGGCTTTGAAAGATCACGCAGATTCCGCGGATCCATTTCTGCGCCCAACGGTAACGATACCCAAAATCCTCGATGCTCATGAGTAGATTCCTATTCTAGTGGGCCTCGGCATGCGGCGCCACTCTGCCGTGGCCTCAGTGATCTCACAAGGAATTCGGCCACGGAACCCTGAATGAGCTAGAATTGCTCCAGGCACGGGTGATCCTATGGAAGATACGAACGCGAAGCGTCTGAAAGTTGGCCTTTTGGTCGACGATCCGACTTGTGTCAGTCGGTACATTCATGAGTTTGTCCAGTGGGCAAACACGCAATCCGATATCTCGTTATCGCACTGCATAGTGCACGGACGAAAAGTCGAGCGCCGGTCCCTCGTAGTTAGGATCGCTCGCATCTTGCGAGAGAAGGGCATCTATCGAACGCTGTCCATCATCGCGTTCCAGGCAATTAGCTGGATTGAGACATGGGCTTTGCGACGAAGCAAAGCGTATCACGTCCACGTCTCCAAGCACGACATATCCAAATCAATCCCAAGCCTACTAGTCATCTCACCGCTGGTCTCAAAATCAGGCACGGTCTACAGATTTTCAGACTCTGACGTGAGGAAGGTGCGAGATCTAAAACTGGATATTTTGATACGGGGCGGCACCGGCATTCTGCGTGGCGAAATTCTCAACGCGGCGCGTCTTGGCGTCCTATCATTCCATCACGGAGACAACACCGCCTATCGGGGTTGGCCCGCTGGTTTTTGGGAAGTCTACGATCGCAATCCCAAAACGGGCTTTGTCATTCAACAATTGACCGAGGAACTCGATGGGGGCCACGTAATCTGTCGGGGATGGTTTCCGACGAGCCGAACATATATGCGCAACCAGGCGAACTTGTTTCAGAAATCCAATGCACAGTTGTTCCGAACTTTGAAAATCATCACAGAATCCGGGACACTTCCCAAGCCAGAAATGCAACTTCCCTATTCCGGTCCCATGCGGACAATCCCAACTCTCGCGCAAAGTTTCTCGTACGCTTGGAAAACGCTTTTGCTACTGGCACTTGAACTCGCTCACCGCGTTACGAAACGTCAACTTCGTTGGGGAGTATCCTACGTTACGACCAACTGGCGAAACGCTGTATTCGCGCGTAGCAAACAAGTGCCAACTCCAGCCGGAAGGTTTATTGCCGATCCATTCGTGATCGAACGCGACGGCGCAACGTACTGTTTTGTTGAAGACTATGTTTACGCCGAAGGCCGAGGTAGAATTTCCGTATTCAAGATCGACAAAGATGGGCCCGGCAAACTCAACGTTTGCCTAGACGAGCCGTTTCACCTTTCCTTCCCTTATTTGTTCGAGTTTTCTGGGAATCTGTTTATGTGCCCTGAGTCGTCGGCTGCCCGGGATATCCGGGTCTACAAGTGCGTGCGTTTCCCGCTCGAATGGGAGCTCCATGCGGTGCTTATGAAAGACGTAGCCGCTGTAGATACGATTTTATTTGAGCGGGGTGGCATCTGGTGGCTCTTGACAAGCTTCGATCCCCAGGGCAGCGGAGACTTTAGTTCCGAATTGCACCTTTTCTATGCTGACGAGCCGTTTAGCGCAGCCTGGAAGCCACACCCAAAAAATCCGCTTTGCGTTGATTGTACTGTTGGGCGCAACGGTGGTCTGATCTCGGAAGATAGCAGATTATTCCGTGCCGCACAAAAGCATGGCTTCGGCCTGTATGGCGAGAGCCTTTCGTTGTTTGAGATTACGGTGCTCTCGACTGATGCCTACGCTGAAACGCTCACGACTTCGATAAGTCCGGATTTCCGTAAACGTCTTCTGGGATGCCATCACATCTCAACTACCGGCAAGGTGACGGTCGTCGACCACGTTGAACGCGCGCGCGTTAACTAGCAAGGGCACCCCGACGCGCCGGCCTTGTGAAAGCGATGTGATCCGTCTTGTCGCTCTTGATCTCGTATTGCGGGTCGTCCGGGCTGGCGTGATGGACATAGCCTTTGCGGGACACGTCTGTGGTGTGGACGCGGATGATACGGCCGCTGACTCGACCCGCCTCCGAACTCCGGCTCACAGGATCGCCGATCTTGATCGCCCAGTCCCGGCTGTGGCTGCTTCAGGATCAGCCGGTTCACGCGTCACACGACAGCGATCGGATCGCTCACCTGA
>CAZIGW010000098.1:0-4656 GCA_964538565.1 uncultured Hyphomicrobiales bacterium
GCGACGGGGCTCGAACCCGCGACCTCCGGCGTGACAGGCCGGCGCTCTAACCAACTGAGCTACGCCCCCGGAAAGCCGCGGATTTTCGGCTGCCGAATGGTGGCGGTCAGATACGATCCGCCCCCCGCGAAGTCAAGGCGGCAGGGCGTCCGCCGGGCGCCGACGTGCGGAATCGCCACAAAATTAGCGGCTTTCCTTGCGCCCCTATGCAGAATCCCCACAAAAACAGGGGCTTTCTCTCACTTGCTCGTGGCCAAGACATGCAAGAATCGCTATGTCATCGCAGTTTTCGGACGTTGGACGATTCTGCGACACGAAGACTGATCTCTTGAAAGGAGCTCCCATGGCGGCCAAGACCTCTTCTCCCACAGTCACGCTCAAGCATCTCGCGGCCGCGCTCGCCGCCGATCACGAGATGGCGAAGAAGCAATCCGAGGCCATTCTCAACGATCTCGTCGGGATGATGGTGAAGCACCTCAAGAAGGGCGACCGCATTCGCATCGGCGGCCTCGGCATCCTGCAGGTCCGCAAGCGCGCGGCGCGCATGGGCCGCAATCCGGCGACCGGCGAACCCATCAAGATCAAGGCCAGCAAGAAAGTCGCCTTCCGCGCGGCCAAGGAACTCAAAGAAGCGATCTGATCCGGCAAGAGACCGCGCTCAGATCGTCCCGGCGCGACCGTCTGTCCACGAGGGCAGACGGGGCGCCGGGATTGTTGTTTCCGGAAAGCTCCGTGCGCGCGATCGGCGTATGTCTGCGCGCTCACATGACCGACTGTTCCCACGGGCCGCCCGGCCGGTTTCTCGCCTCCACGGCTGCGATCCGCGCCCAGGCGCCGACCATCACCGGCGAGAGCCAGCACGCGTCCGCAGCGACCGTGGCCTCCCTCAGGCGGTCCGCAAGCGTGTCGATGTCAATTTCGGCTGGCGAGGCGATCCCGAACGCCTCGATCGTCGGAAGCAGGGAGCGGGTCACCCCCGCCAGAATCGCGTAGCCCGCCGAATGCGCACCGGCGACCGTGCGGGCCGCCGCATGGGTCTCGGGCGCCGGCAGACCTGCGGCGCGGAACACGGCGTCAAGCCTGAGCCCCATGTCCACCTGCGCTCCGCTGCGTTCGAACGCGGCGATCACCCACTGCCCGACGCGGCCCAGGAGCGGGATCGGTGGCACGGACCGCACCGAGTTCATGACCATCTCATGAAACGCCACGATCCCGCCGGGCCTGAGATGGCGAATGAGCGCGCGCAGGGTCCGGGCCGGATCGCCGAGGTACATCAGCACCAGCCGGCCGACGACCGCATCGAAGCGGCGGTCCGTCTCAAACGCATCCATGTCGGCGACGGAAAATTGGCACCAGCCCACGCCGTCCGCCGCCGCCCTTTCGGACGCGCGCTTGATCGCGTGCTCCGAGCGATCGATGCCGAGCACGCTCCTGGTTGGACCGACCAGCCGGGCGGCGAGCAATGCCACGTCGCCGGCGCCTGAACCGACGTCGAGGACGTGCATGCCGGTCCCTATTCCGGCGCGCCGGAAGACCTCCTCGGTGAGTTCGCCCCAGAAGGTGGATTGCAGCGCGAGTCGCCGCAGTTCGCTCTCTGAATGGCCGAGAACATAGGCCTGAGTCATGGCACCCCCATGCAACGCGCTCGAGCAGCCACCGACCCAAGCCGAAGTTTCAATGCGCGCACCCGGCCGTTCGTCGAGGAGACTTCGCATCGGTACCGGCTTTCCGGCTGCCGTCTGTCGGACCGATTCGGACGTCAGCACAGCACAGCTGCGTCAATCGATAGGCATTCACGGGCAACAGCAGTAGATGCAGAAACAGAACCGGCGCCAGGCCGGCGAGGTAGCCGTAGACGATGAAGGCCACGTTGCTGGCGATGGCGACCCAGCGCAGCGTGACCATCGAACGCATGCAGAAGGTTGCCAGGACCAGGCCGGCGGCGGCAAAACCCACTGCGTCGGCTTCCGCGCTCATCACGAGTGTCCTTCCGCTTTGCGGAAACGTTGCTCCATCGGTTCGGCGCTGTCGCGCCTTCGGCCGCATCGGTCTTCCCGCGCACACGTCCCTTAGCAGTCTCGCTCCGCGCATTCTTGGACTGTCGCGACAGGCAAATGGGACCGATGCGGCCAATTGAGCCGGTTCGCGGACTTTCTTGCATCGAGAGTGAGCTACCTCTCTTTTGGAACTTGAGATCCACGCTATAAGGCACGCGCGGGAGCCTTGAACGCTGGCCTCGATGCGCCGACGAACCGGCCGCGCTTCGACCTGGCAGCCCGCGTGCATGCACCTCGTTCCGATCGGACCGGAGCCCGGCGATGAGCGCTTCGCGCGGAAGCATCGGCAGCAGCAGCGACTGCGCGGTGGTCCGGTTCTCGACCGAGGACTATGCGCCGCGCAAGCGTATCGAGGCGCTGCACGAGATCTTCGGCCGCAACCTGCAGAAGGTGCATGTCGAGCCGCGCGCCGACTACTTTCATACCGCGATGACGTTGCGCCGGATGCCTGGCCTGTCCGCCTATGCGGCCTCGCGTTCGGCGGCGATCTATCGCCGCTCCCGCGAATTCATCGAGCATGACGATGTCATCATCATCGCCGGACTCACGTCCGGCTACGAGGTCGAGCACCTCGGACACACGCTCAACATGAGAGGCGGCGAAGCCGTCGTCCTGACGGGGGGCGAGCCCGCTTCCTTCGGAGGGCCCGATCAGCATTCCGTCAAGCTGCTGCGCATTCCGGTGCGTGTGCTCTCGTCGATCGTCGGCGACATCGAAGGCGCGTATGGCCGCACGATTCCCGCAGACAACTCGGCATTGCGGCTCCTGGTCGGCTATCTCGGTGTCCTCGAGGAGGTCGATCTTTTCGCGGCGCCTCAACTCCGACGGCAGGTCGTCACCCACATTCACGATCTTGTCGCGCTCGCCATCGGGGCGACGAGAGACGCGGCCGAGGCCGCGAGGTGCCGCGGCGTGAGCGCCGCGCGGCTTCGCGCCATCAAGCAAACCATCATCGATCGCCTCGGCGACCCGGGTCTGTCGGCGTCGGCGATCGCGGCAACGCACGGACTGAACCCGCGCTATGTCCAGCGGCTGTTCGAGAGAGAAGGCACGACATTCACCGACTATGTGCTCGGGCAACGCCTGGCGGCCGCCCACCGGCTGCTGTCCGATCCGCTGCGCGCCGGCATGAAGATCAGCACCATCGCGTTCGATGCCGGGTTCGGCGACCTGTCCTATTTCAACCGCAGGTTCCGGCGGCGCTACGGCGTTGCACCCTCGGAATTGCGCGCCGCCTCTGCGGACGGGAAGCATCCGGGCGCGGCGGTCGAGTAGTCGACGGGCGATGCGAGATGGCTGGTGGGCGGTGACGGGCTCGAACCGCCGACATCCTGCGTGTAAAGCAGGCGCTCTACCAGCTGAGCTAACCGCCCTCGTGTCCGTTTAGCCCCCTCCCCGGCCGAAGGGCAAGCCGCATGGAACCTCGCGCTGCGCGTTGCATGAGGGTCGCGCGTAGGGCGGAGTGCGCCTTCGCCCAATCCGCCGCCGCGGATGGAAACGGCGCAACTCGCCTGCGTTGCCGCCACGGCTCTGAGCTGACCACCCTCCCCCGCCGATGACGCTTCGGCGGCCGCGGGCAATCCCACTGCCGCGTCGCGCCTCATTCGTGCCCCGGGCGCGGCACGGTGGAAGACCACGCCGCAGATCCGGGACCGATTTTGCCTCGGTTCGCCTCGATTCCCGGCCTGCAGCGCAGCACGACGTGCTGCGCCGGGCCCAGGAACCGCATTGGTCAGCGCGCCCCACGAACGACCAGCGGCGCCCGGAGGCGCCGCTGGCAAATGGCTTCAATGGTCTGCCGAACCCGGGGCTGCAGCCCGGACGTGCCCGCTCAGTGCGCCGTCAGCGCCGAGGGCTCCTCCTCGACCGGAGGGGTCTCCGCCCCCACCCGCTTCGCCGCCGCCACGTCCCATTCGATCGGCTCGGGCTTGCGGGTCAGGGAGTGGGCGAGCACCTCGTCCATGCGCGAGACCGGGATGATCTCGAGGCCGCTCTTGACGCTGTCGGGAATGTCGACGAGGTCCTTCGCGTTCTCCTCCGGGATCAGCACCGTCTTGATGCCGCCACGCAACGCGGCCAGCAGCTTCTCCTTGAGGCCGCCGATCGGGAGCACCCGTCCGCGCAGCGTGATCTCGCCCGTCATGGCGACGTCGCGGCGGGCCGGGATGCCGGTCATGACCGAGACGATCGCGGTGACCATGGCGACGCCGGCCGACGGGCCGTCCTTCGGGGTCGCCCCCTCGGGCACGTGCACGTGGATGTCGCGCTTGTCGAACAGCGGCGGCTCGATGCCGAAGTCGACCGAGCGCGAGCGCACGTAGGACGCCGCCGCGGAGATCGATTCCTTCATCACGTCACGCAGGTTGCCCGTGACCGTCATCTTGCCCTTGCCGGGCATCATGACACCCTCGATGGTGAGGAGTTCGCCGCCGACCTCGGTCCAGGCCAGGCCCGTGACCACGCCGACCTGGTCCTCGGCCTCGACCTCGCCATAGCGGTACTTCGGCACGCCGAGGTAATCCGCGAGGTTCGCGGCCGTGACCTTCACGCTCTTCTTCTTCGAGGTCATGAGCTCCTTCACCGCCTTGCGGATCAGGGT
>CAZIGW010000099.1:0-8207 GCA_964538565.1 uncultured Hyphomicrobiales bacterium
AGCAGATGCCGGCCCGGTTGCGGCTCGAACCCGGCCGCGATGGCGAACCTGCGGCCCGCCGGGCCGATGGCGCGATCCATCGCGGCTTCGTCCGCCCAGGCTTGAGCGGTCACGAACCAGATCGGAATGGCCCCGGCGCCATCGCCCACCACGAACATGGGATGCATGGAAAGCAGTTCCTTGCGGATCACAAAGCCTCGCGCCGCCCCTCGGGTCCGCGGGCCCGGACGCGGGAGGCGCCTGAGGACGCGGACGAAACCGATGCCGGACGGATTTTCCACCCCCGTTCGCGCTCTAACACGCGGATGGCGGCAACGCGAGCCAGGCGTGAACGAGGGGAATTAACGAACCATTAAGGTTAACTCTCTACTGATTTACCAGCAGCCGAGCCCCGCGCGCCGCGCCGCGTGTCCGGCGGAAGGGATCTCATGCGTCCACATCCGGCCCGAGCCCCTCTTCTCATGCCTTCGGTGATGGCCGTCAGTCTCCTCGCTCTCGGGCTTGGTGGCTGCAAGACCTTCGGGTCGCCCGACACGACCGCTTCGCTCGCGACGCCGCCCGCGCCCCACTCCCAGGACGACTGGCGCAGCGAGGCGGAGGCATGGGGCGCGCGCTACCGCGCCAATCCGCGCGACGTCGACGTCGCCATGCACTACGCACGGGCGCTGCGCGAGACCGGCCAGCGATCCCAGGCGGCCGCCGTCCTGGAGCAGGCCTCGATCCAGAATCCGCACAACCGCGCCCTGCTCGGCGCCTTCGGGCGCGCGCTTGCGGATGTCGGCAATTTCCAGCAGGCGCTGGAGGTGCTGGGCCGCGCCCACACGCCCGACCAGCCCGACTGGCGAATCCTGTCGGCGCAGGGAGCCGTTCTCGACCAGATGGGCCGGCATGACGAGGCGCGCCGCTACTATGCGAGCGCGCTCAAGATCGTGCCGGACGAGCCCACGGTCCTGTCCAATCTCGGCCTGTCGTATGCGCTCTCCAAGGATCTTCCGAACGCGGAGGCGACGCTGCGCAAGGCCGCCGCCAGACCCGGCGCCGACCCGCGCGTGCGCCAGAACCTCGCGCTCGTCGTCGGCCTGCAGGGCCGCTACGCCGAGGCGGAGGCCATTGCGCGGGCCGACCTGCCGCCCGAGGACGCCGCCGCCAATGTCGCCTATCTCAAGGAAATGATGGCCGCCCAGAATGCCAGGCCGGCGATGAAATCGGCCGGTTCCCGCGCCCGGCCCCAACCGGTCGGTCCGCAGGCCGCGGCCGGCGCGCCGCGCGTCGCCTCCGCTAGTGCATCGCCATGACCTTGATGGCGGCCGGACCGAGAATCACGACGAACAGCACCGGCAGAAAGAACAGGATCATCGGCACGGTGAGCTGGGGGGGAAGCGCCGCCGCCTTCTTTTCCGCCGCCGCCATGCGCAGGTCGCGATTTTCCTGCGCCATCACGCGCAACGTCTGCGACAGCGGCGTTCCGTAGCGCTCCGACTGTTGCAGCGCCAGGCACACCGACTTCACGCCGTCCAGATCGGTGCGTTTGGCGAGATTCTCGTAGGCGATCTTCCGATCGGGCAGATACGACAGTTCCGCCGTCGTCAGCGTGAGCTCCTCGGCAAGCGGAATCGATTGCGTGCCGACCTCCTGGCTGACGCGATGAAACGCGGTCTCGATCGACATGCCGGATTCAACGCAGATCAACAGCAGGTCGAGCGCGTCCGGGAAGGCCCGCCCGATCGAAACCTTGCGCCGCTGGATCTTGTTCTTGAGGAACATGTACGGCAGCTGCATGCCCAGGTAGGCGGCGAGGATGCAGACGCCGACCTTCGCGGCGGTCGGCCACGTGAGATGAGACAGCAGGAAGACATAGATCACGGCCGCCGAAAGCGTGACGATCGGCGTCACCAGCCGGAAGAACAGGAAGGCGACGTACGGCCCCTGGCCGCGGTAGCCGGCCTGGATGAGCTTCTCGCGCGCCTCCTCCTGCGCCAGCCACTTGGTGAGATTGAAGCGCTCCACCACCGCCTGCATGTATTGTCGCGGCGTCTGGCGGAGATTGACCTTTTCGCCCCGCGCCATCCGTTCGCGTTCGCGCTGCCGGATCTTCTCCCGCTCGATGGCGACGGCGTTCATGCGCTTGGCAAGCGAGTCGTTGGCCATGAGCGGCATCGCGAGCGTGATCACCGTGGCCATCGCCGCGATCGCCGCGAAGATCATCGCCATGAAGCGCGGATCCTGGAAGCGGTCGAGCAGAAACTGAAGCTGGATCATGACGCGCTCAGAAATCGAAGTTGATCATCTTGCGCATGACCAGGACACCCGTGAGCATCCAGCAGGCGCTTGCTCCGAGCATCAGCCTGCCGACCGAGGTCGTCCACAAGAGCTCGATGTAGGCGGGGCTCGTGAGATAGACGAGCGTCATCACCGCAATCGGCAGAGCCGCGATGATGGTAGCGGAGGCCTTGGCCTCCATCGACATGGCGGAGATCTTGCCCTTCATCTTCTTTCGGTCGCGCAGGACGCGCGTCAGATTGCCGAGCGCTTCGGACAGATTGCCGCCCGATTTCTGCTGGATCGAAACGACGATGCCGAAGAAATTGGCCTCGGCCAGCGGCATCCGGTCGTAGAGGCGGGCGCAGGCCTCGCCAAGCGGCATGCCGATGGCCTGCGTGTCGACAATGGCGCGAAACTCGCTCTTGATCGGCTCCGGCGCGTCATTGGTGATCACCTTCAGCGAATCCATCAGGGGCAGCCCCGCCTTGATGCCGCGCACGATGACGTCGACCGCATCGGGGAAATGCTCGAGGAACTTCGCCTCGCGCCGCTTCTTGAGGAACCCGAGCAGCCAGAACGGCAACCCGAAGCTCGCCGCAAACGAGAAGCCGAGCGCCGCCCAGAGTCCGCCCCCCAACGCAAGGACCGCGATGAACGCCACCACGCCCACGACGGCGAACGTCAGGATGAACTGCTGCTTTGACCAGTTCAGGCCTGCCTGCGACAGGCGAACGGACAGCGGCGGGCTCTTGAGCTGCTTGCGGCGTGCCTCCAGTTCCTGCAGGGCGACTTCGACCTGCTCTCGCCGAACTTTCTGGGTCGAACGAGTGGCGGCGGCGGCGCGCACGCTCGGTTCGTTCTTGGTGATGCTGCCGATTCGCTGTTCGGCCTGGCGCTGGCCGGAGAGCGTCGGATAGACGAATACCCAGGCGACGCCGCCCATGGCGACGGCCGCGAGAAAGAAGATGGCCAGGGCCTGCATCGTCATGACGGCTAGGCTCTCGCCGGCTCGTCGCTCGCGAGCGCGGCATCGAGCGCTGCCGCGAGGCGCTTCTCCTCGCCGTAGTAGCGGGCCCGGTCCCAGAAGCGCGGGCGGCCGATGCCGGTCGAGCGATGCCGGCCGATGAGCCGTCCGTTCGCGTCCTCGCCCACGATGTCGAACAGGAACAGGTCCTGGGTGATGATCACGTCACCCTCCATTCCCAGGACTTCGGTGATGTGCGTGATGCGGCGCGAGCCGTCGCGCAGGCGCGCCGCCTGGATGATCACGTCGACCGAGGCGCAGATCATCTCCCGGATCGTGCGCGAGGGCAGCGAGAATCCACCCATGGTGATCATCGACTCGAGACGGGACAGGGCCTCGCGCGGGTTGTTGGCGTGCAACGTGCCCATCGACCCGTCATGGCCGGTGTTCATCGCCTGCAGCAGGTCGAACGCCTCCGGGCCGCGCACCTCGCCGACGATGATCCGCTCGGGCCGCATGCGCAGACAGTTGCGGACGAGATCGCGCATCGTGACCTGCCCCTCGCCCTCCAGGTTGGGAGGCCGGGTTTCCAGGCGCACCACGTGCGGCTGCTGCAGCTGCAGCTCGGCCGCGTCCTCGCAGGTGATGATGCGTTCGTCGTCGTCGATGTAGCGCGTGAGACAATTGAGCAACGTCGTCTTTCCGGAGCCGGTGCCGCCGGAAATGATCGTGTTCACGCGGGAGCGGCCGATCACCTTGAGGATTTCGGCGCCTTCCGGCGTGATAGAGCCGAACTTGACGAGCTGTTCGAGGGTGAGCTTGTCCTTCTTGAATTTGCGGATGGTGAGCGCGGGCCCATCGATGGCGAGCGGCGGAACGATGACGTTGACGCGCGAGCCGTCGGGCAGGCGCGCGTCGCAGATCGGCGAGGATTCGTCGACCCGTCGGCCCACCTGGCTGACGATGCGCTGACAGATGTTGAGAAGCTGCTGGTTGTCGCGGAACCGGATCCCGGTGCGCTGGATCTTGCCGGCGACTTCGATGTAGACGGTGCCGGATCCATTCACCATGACGTCGGCGATGTCGTCGCGCGCCAGCAGCGTATCGAGCGGTCCATATCCGAGCACGTCGTTGCAGATGTCGTCCAGCAGTTCCTCCTGCTCGGAGATCGACATGACGACGTTCTTGATGGCGATGATCTCGTTGACGATGTCGCGGATCTCCTCGCGCGCCGATTCGGCGTCGAGCCGCGCCAGTTGCGTCAGATCGATGGCCTCGATCAGGGCGCCGAAGATCGTGCCCTTGACCTCGTAGTAGTTCTCCGAGCGCCGGGAATCGATGGCCGACGGCGGGGAGGGCGCCTGGACCGTGCCGCCGCGGGCGGCCGGCGCCGGCGCAGCGATGATCGGCGCGCCCAGTCCGCTCGAGGGAAACGGCACCCGGCCGGCGTCGGGTTCCGTCGGCACCAGCGGCGGGGCCGACAACGTCGGCGCGGCCGGGGGCGGTGCGGCGGGAGCCGCGCTCGGCGCGGGCGCGCCCTGTTCGCGGACATCGGTTCCGGTGGTCGAACGCTTGCCGAACAAGGCCGTCGTCTCCGATCAGCGATACGCTTAACGTTGCTTCAGCTTTCCCAAGATCGGCGCCAGCAGCCTGGAGCGCGGCCTTTTCAACTCCGTCCGGCCAGTCAGCAGTTGCGCCAGCTGCCGGAACATCTCGGCGGTGCGGTGGCCGGAGGCGATCTCGGCAATCATCTGTCCGTTGTTCGCGGCCGTTCCGAACATCTGCGGATCGAACGGAATGATCACGACCGGATCGTCCTCGAGGGCCTTGGCGAATTCGGCCGGCTTGATCTCCGGCCGCTTCGGAACGCCGACCTGATTGAGGCAGTAGAACGGGCGGCGGTCGTTGGGGCGCGCCGCACGCAGGAAATCGAGCAGGTTCTTGGCGTTGCGCAGATTGGCGAGATCCGGAGCCGCCACGATCAGGATGTCGTCGGCGCTCACCAGCGCCCGCTTGGTCCAGGCCGCCCATTGATGCGGGATGTCGAGGACGACGCAGGGAACATTGGCGCGCAACGTGTCGAAGATCGGATCGAATGCCTCAGCGGCGAAGTCGTAGACGCGGTCGAGCGTCGCCGGCGCGGCGAGCAGGCTCAGATGGTCGGCGCATTTCGAGAGCAGTCGGTCGACGAAGGCCGTGTCGACCCGGTCGGGAGAGAAGACCGCGTCCGCGACCCCCTGCGGCGGATCCTGGTTGTAGTCGAGGCCGGCGGTCCCGAACGCAAGGTCGAGGTCGGTGACCACGGAATCGAGCTGGAGATCGCGCGCGATCGCCCACGCCACGTTGTGCGACACGGTGGACGATCCCACCCCGCCCTTGGCCCCCACGACCGCGAGAATGCGGCCGACCGGCTTGGCGTCCGGGGTCGAATACAGGCCGCAGACGGCGCGCACGACGTCGATCGTGCGCACCGGTCCGATGAGGTATTCGCTGACGCCGCGGCGGATGAGTTCGCGGTAGAGCACGATGTCGTTGACGCGGCCGATCACGACCACCCGCGTGCCGGCGTCGCACACCTCCGCCAGCTGATCGAGGCCGGTCAGAATCGCGTCGTCGCGGCTTTCCGATTCGACCATGATGACATTGGGTGTCGGCGAATTGCGGTAGGCCTCGACCGCGGCCACCACTCCGCCCATCTGCACGCGGACATTGGCCTTGCTCAGGCGCCGGTCCTGCGCCGCGCTCTGGGCCGCGGCGGCCGTTTCCGCGGATTCGCAGAATGCCTGGACCGAGACGCGCGGGGCCGGCGCAATGTATTCCTCGTCCCCCCCGGACGCGGGGGTCGCGGATTCGCCTTCGGCGTTCTGCTGCGGATACTTGATCATTTGCCCACGTCGCTGATCTTGCCTTGGTTGGCCTGGGGATTGATTGTTTGGGTGCTCTCGCCCCTGCGGTATTTCTCAAGGACGACCGAGCGGCGCGGCTCATAGGCGGACGTTTCGCCGCGCGGCTGGGCGATATCGGCGGGATTCTCCACCATCGCGGCGAGATTGTGCTGTGTCGCGCAGCCGAGGTTCCAGTAGGGGCGGTTTTCCAGATAGGAGGGGTCGAGCGTGGGCCCGAGATCGGTCGGCCACAGCCCGCAGGGCCCCGCATCGGCGACGATCTTCGGATAGTTGAGCCGGATGGTCGCAAGCTGCAGCGGATCGACAGGCCGGTAGGAGCGGACGTAGATCCCCCGCGCCGGAATGCCCGCGGCGTGCAGCAGCGAGCGGATTTCGCGCAAGGCGTCGGCGGCGGCTCGCGCGTTGACCGTGCCGGCCGGCACGTCGATCACGACCCCGCCGGTCGCCTCGCGACGCCACGTGCGGCCGAAGGCGAGCACGTCGGCGCGCTGGCTCGGCGTCAGGCCGCCCCGGTTGGAGCCGATGAACAGTTCGACCGTACGGTCGCCCTCGTGCAGGGATATCGGGTGGCGCAGGCGGTAATCGTTGGGCGGGATGGTGGCGTCGGCCGGGCGCGGCGTGTAGCAGCCGCCGAGCGTGAGCAGGAGAAGCGCCGCACCCGCGGCGCGGCCGAGCGTCGCGGCCGGCCGGCGGCCGGCCGGCCTGCGCTGCGCGAAGATCCTCGGGTACCTGCGATTCATCGATCGTCTCCTGCTCGCGGTGCTCAGTCGAGAATGAATCCGTACTTGCCGTGATAGCTGTGCGGATCGATCCGGCCCGCGATTCCGTAGATGCGGTTCAGACGACCGAGCAGGTCGGCCGCGGGATCGCCGGCATCGGCGAAGCCGTCGTCCGGACGGGCGAGATCCTTCTGTGCCACCGCGTGCACCACGTAGGGGGTCACCAGGACCATCAGCTCGGTCTGGCGATTGATGAAGTCGCGGCTGCGGAAGAGCGTGCCGAGCACCGGCACCTGCATCAGCCCGGGAATCCCGTTGATCGCCTGCTTCGTCTGCTCCTGGATCATGCCCGCCATGGCAAGCGCGCCGCCGGAGGGGATCTCGACGGTCGTGTCGGCGCGGCGGACGCGGATCGACGGGATCGTCAGGGTCGAGGACCCCGGAACCTGCAAGGTCATCGCGTTGTCGCTCGAGAGATCGGAGACCTCCGTCATCACCTTGAGGCTGATGCGGCCCTCCGAGAGCACGACCGGCGTGAAGTTCATGCTGACACCGAACTTCTTGAAGTCGACCTGGGCCTGGCAGACCGGCGGATTCTTGGTCGTGTCGCAGCTCAGGCCCGCGGGAATCGGGAATTCGCCGCCCGCCAGGAAGGTCGCGCTCTCGCCCGAGATCGCCGTCAGGGTCGGCTCGGCGAGCGTGCGGATGACGCCGGCGCGCTCCATCGCCCGCAGGGTGGCGGAGACGTTGTTCCAGCTCGCCGTCAGACCCGAGCTGCTGATGGGCGTGCCGAAGGCGGAGAAGGGATTGGCGGTGGCGAAGTTCACGACCGTGCTGCCAGTGCCGATGCTGCCGTTGAGGTCGATGCCGAGCTGCTTGAGGAGATCGCGCTGCACCTCGGCGACCGTGACCTTGAGCAGGACCTGGTCGCGTCCCTTCACCGCGATGCTGTTGACGACCTTGTTCGGATCGCCGACGAGCCGCGTCGCGATGTCGAACGCCTGCTGCGCTTCGGCCGGGCTTGAAACGACGCCCGACAGCATCACGCCGTCGCCCACGCCCTCGATGCGAAGATCGGAGCCCGGGAACGTCTGCTTGAGCGCGGCGCGCACGCCATTGAGATCGCGTTTGACCGCAATGTCGAAACCGGCGATCTGGCGGCCGTCGCCGTCGAAAAAGAACACGTTGGTCTGCCCGACCGCGACGCCGATCAGATAGGCACGTCGGGCCGATCGCACGACCGCATTGGCGATCTTCGGATCCGCCACCAGCACGTCCTTGACGTCGCTCTGCAGGTCAACCACGACCGACTTGCCGATTCCGAGCTGGAAGAAGCGCGAGCAGGAATCGGCCGCG
>CAZIGW010000100.1:0-2511 GCA_964538565.1 uncultured Hyphomicrobiales bacterium
CGACACCGAGTACGGCATATCGAAGCTCACCTGCACCAGCGACGGCGCGATGTAGTTCATGCGCGGATCTTTGAACGTCGGGAACTCCGTCGAGCCGCCCGTGACCGCCTTCGGCGGCGGGCCGGACGCGAGCTGGTTGCAATCCCAGAGCCCCTCGACGTCGTTGCGCACGCAGTGGTGCGCGGGGAACCAGCGCCGGTCCATGCGGATGGTGCGCAACTGGCTGCCGTTCGGGTCGTCGATGGTCGAGAAGCGCACGCTCGCGCGGTCGCCGTCCCCGAGCTCGCGCAGCGCGTCCTCGAGATCGCCGAGGTCGGTGATCTCCTTCGAATTGAACGAGCTGATCACGGCGCCGCGCGGAATGCCGCCCGCGCCGAACACATAGCCCGGGTTCGCGATGTACACGCCGCGGATCGGGATGTTGAAGTGGCGCGCCTGCTGATACGAGAGGGTGTGCGCGATCGCATCGCCGAACTCGAGGTATGAGCTGGGTGTGATCGCGTGCAGATCGACGACCGGAATCGTCGCCGTGACGGGCATACCGCCGCGCTCGACGTCGACCTGCACGGTCTTGCCGACCGAGGTGTCCATGATCTCGTCGAGCGGCTCGAACTGCGTGACGTACTTGCCGTTCACCTTCACCAGGATGTCACCCGGCTGCAGCTTGCCGTCCGTTTTCGAGCCGGGCAGCACTTCGGACACGACGAGCATGCCGGTGTACTGCGGGAAGAGCTTGCGCACGGCGGTTTCGGTGCTGGCCCTGAGCCCGAGGCGCTTGAGCTCGTCGTACGGCGTGTACGTGAACACGGTTTGCAAAGTGCCGCGCGTCGGCACCTGACCCTTCTGGATCATCTCCAGCGCGCGGCGGACGCGTCCGAGCGGCAGGTAGAAGCTCGAGGCCGAGCTCGATGCGCCGCCGGCATTGAGTGCGACGACGCGGCCGCGAATGTCGATGACCGGCGAGCCCGAAGAGCCGCCCGAAGTGCCCGAGGCGGCCTGCAGGTAGAACGTGTTGAAGTCGTTGTACTTCGCGATGCCGTACTCGGGCGCCTGACGATCCAGGCGAGCGAGCGTGCCCGCGAGGATCGAGAGCTGCTCGCCGGCGTTGTTGCCGACCACGCGAATCTCGCGCCCGATCTGCGCGCCTTCCGGATAGAGCGGCAGCGCCTTCGGCTTGATGAAGCGCAGCTTCGAGGGGTCGTAGCGATAGAAGCCGAAGTCGTGCACCGGATCGCGATACACGGGGTAGAGCTGCACTTCCTCGCGGTTCAGGAACGTCGCTTCGGCGGTCACCGGCCCGGGGGTGACGACGTGGCGGTTCGTGAGAATGAGCCCGCGCTCGGCATCGACGACGAACCCCGTCGCCTGCGCGGAGCTGTTCCACTCCGTGTCGAACGCGCGCGTCGAATCCACCTCGATCGAGACCACGCTGGTCGCGATGCGCTCGAGCGTGACGGCCCAGTCGGGATCTTCCTCGACCGCGGCGGCCTGCTGGGCCACCTCATGGGCCTGCTTCTCGCCACTGCCGTTCGGCGGCGCTTGCGGCGGAGCGGGCGTCGGTACGGGCGATGGCGGCGACGGCGATTCCGGCAAAGACTGCTGCGACGGCGGGGTCGGCGCGGGCGGCGCCGCTTGCTGATGGGGCGTCGCCCGCGGCGGCTTCGCTCCGGACGCGGGCGGAGTCTGAGCGTTGATCGCGGCGAGTGGCGCGAGCAAAAAAAGGAGCAGCAGTCGTACTCGTCGCATAGGGGTCCTGTTACACACCTTGGAGAAAAAGCCCGTGGGCCGTCCGGGCCTTCGAGTCTAGCGGCCGAGGAGCACCAGCAGCCAGACAAATCCGAGCAGGATGAAAGACATGAGAACTGCGGCGGATCCGATGTCCTTCGCCAGGCCGGCGAGCGCATGGCGCTCGAGCCCGATGCGGTCCACGGTCGCCTCGATGGCGCTGTTCAGCAACTCCACGACGAGAATCAGCAACATCGGAGCGACCAGCAGCGCTCGCTCGACGCCCGTGCGCCCTAGCCACAGGCCGAGGGGTATGACGACGAGCGCCAGGGCGAGTTCCTGGCGGAAGGCCGCCTCGTTGCGGAAGGCGCCACTGAGCCCCTGCCAACTGGCGCGCGTCGCGCGCAGGATGCGCTCGACGCCGCGCGGTTTGGGTCGATCGAGGCTTACGGTCCGGTCGGCTTCCACGTGAGGTCCAGCTGCTTGGCGGCGCGCACGTCGTCGAGACGGCGCACCGGCATGGTATGCGGTGCGCCTTGGACATGCTCGGGTTCCTCCGTCGCCTCCCGCTGGATGTGGACCATGGCATCGATGAAAGCGTCGAGCACGTCCTTGCTTTCCGTCTCCGTCGGCTCGATCAGCAGGCACTCGGGCACGAGGAGAGGGAAATACGTGGTCGGCGCGTGAAAGCCGTGGTCGAGCAGACGCTTCGCGAAATCCATCGCCCTCACCCCAAGCTCCCGCGCCTGTTTCTTCAGGGTGATGATGAATTCGTGACTGGCGCGG
>CAZIGW010000101.1:0-26195 GCA_964538565.1 uncultured Hyphomicrobiales bacterium
GAACGCCATCATGATGATCGACTTCGCGATCGAGCGCCGGCGCGTCGGGCTGAGCGCCGAGGCGGCGATCCGCGAAGCCTGCCTGCTGCGCTTCCGCCCGATCATGATGACGACCTTCGCGGCGGTCTTCGGCGCGCTGCCGATCGCGCTCGGCACCGGCGCGGGCGCGGAGCTGCGCCAGCCTCTCGGCATCGCCGTCGTCGGCGGACTGTGCGTGTCGCAACTGCTGACGCTCTACATCACGCCGGTCGTCTATCTCTACCTCGACCGCATCGACCGCAGGCTCAAGCGCCGGCTCGAGCCGCAGCTCGAGGAGGTTTCCGAGCCGCAGCAACCGCCGGCGGTGGCGGCCGAGTAGGGGATCTCCGGGAAAGAAGCCCGAGACCGCGCACACGGTCTCCCGTCCGGGTCGCAGCGCGTCCGGGGCACGGTTCGGAGATGGCGGGCGGATTGGCGCGAGCGCGGCCCGCCGCGATGCCACGCGGCATCGCTGCTGCGGGGGATCACGCCTTCGGCTGACTCCCGCCCTCTGGTTCCGATCAGATCGAGAAGCTCGTGCCGCAGCCGCAGGAGGCGGTGGCGATCGGGTTGTTCACCTTGAACGAGGCGCCGATCAGGTCCTCGACGAAATCGATCTCCGCGTCGGCCACGTATTGCAGCGACACCGGGTCGATCAGCACGATGGCGCCGTCGCGCGCCAGCACGATGTCGTCGCCCGACCGGTTGTGGTCGATGTCGAACTTGTACTGGAACCCGGAGCAGCCGCCGCCCTCGACGGAAACGCGCAGCATGGCCCCCGCCGGCTCCTCCTTGAGGATCTCGCCGATCCGCCGCGCCGCCCGGTCGGTCATCGATATCGTCATGCCTGGTTCACCGTTGCCAGCCCCTCGTCCCGATAGTTAAGTGCCGACCGGGCGTCGGTCAACGAGGGGTCTGGCGGTCATGGCGGTGGATGCGGGACGTGCGCGTGCGCCCTATGCGGCCGACCCGGCGGCGAGCCGCGGACGCCTCCATCCGGAGCCTCCGAGCCCGACCCGCAACGTGTTCCGGCGCGACTGCGATCGCATCATCCACGCCACCGCCTTCCGCCGGCTCGCCCACAAGACGCAGGTGTTCGTCTTTCACGAGGGCGATCACTTTCGCACGCGCCTCACCCACACGCTCGAGGTGACGCAGATCGCCCGCTCGTTGGCCCGCGCGCTTGGCCTCGACGAGGATCTCGCCGAGGCGTCGGCGCTGGCGCACGATCTCGGACATCCGCCGTTCGGCCATGCCGGCGAACGCGCGCTCGACGAGTGCCTCGCCGGACACGGCGGATTCGACCACAACGCGCAGACGCTCTCGGTCGTGACCCGGCTCGAGCGCCGCTACCCGGCGTTCGACGGACTCAATCTCACCTGGGAAACCCTCGAGGGGCTCGTCAAGCACAACGGTCCGCTCATCGACCGCGGCGGGCATCCGGTCGGGCGCTACCGCGAGCGCGGCGTATCGGGCGCGATCCTCGACTATTGCAGGCTGCAGGATCTCGATCTGTGGAGCCACGCCAGCGCCGAGGCGCAGGCGAGCGCCATCGCCGACGATATCGCCTACGACGCGCACGACATCGACGACGGCCTGCGGGCCGAATTCTTCACGCTCGACGACCTGACCGGTCTCGCGCTCGTCGGCGACATCCTGCGGGAGATCGAATCAGAACATCCGCGGGCCGACGCGACGCACCGGGCGCACGAACTCATCCGCCGCCTGATCACCCGCATGATCGAGGACGTGATCGCGGAGACGACGCGGCGCCTCGACGCGCTCGCGCCGCGGGGCGCCGACGACATCCGCCGGGCGTCGTCGCCGGTCGTCGCTTTCTCGCCGGCGTTCGCGGCGGCCGACCGGGCCATCAAGGATTTTCTGTTCGAACGGATGTACCGCCACGCCCGCATCACCCGCATCATGAACGAGGCGAGGGGGATCGTCGGCGACCTCTTCAATCAATACGTGGCGCATCCCGTCGACCTTCCGCCGGAGTGGCGGCAGCGGATCGAGGGCGGCGACGACTCCGCCTGGGCGCGCGGGATCGCCGATTTCATCGCCGGGATGACCGACCGCTTCGCCCTGATCGAGCATGGCCGACTTTTTGACTTGACCCCGGAATTACGTTAGGCCGCGCCCACTTCGGTCTTCAACCGCGGCTCACGGCCAGGGGGCCGGTCCGCCTGTCTGCATCGGCATTTTCGATGAACGTCTTTGCGCTTTTTGCCGGTCACGTCCGTGCCGCCGTCCAGGCGCTGGTGCAGGCCGGCGTGCTCGCCTGCGAACCCGACCTGTCCCGCGTCGTGGTCGAGCCGCCGCGCGAGGCCGGGCACGGCGATCTCGCGACCAATGCGGCCATGGTGCTCGCCAAGGACGCCGGGCTGAAGCCGCGGGATCTCGCCGAGCGCATTGCCGCCGAACTCAACAAGCGGCCGGAGATCACCCACGTCGAAGTGGCGGGGCCGGGCTTCATCAATCTGACGCTCGATCCATCGGTCTGGCGCGCGGCTCTGCGCGACGCGATCGCGGCGAAAGCCGATTACGGCCGCAGCGACATCGGCAAGGCCGAGCCGGTCAATGTCGAATACGTCTCGGCCAATCCGACCGGGCCCATGCACGTCGGCCATTGTCGCGGGGCGGTCTTCGGCGACGCGCTGGCGAACCTGCTCGCCTTCGCGGGATTTGCGGTCACGCGCGAGTACTACATCAACGACGCGGGCGCGCAGGTCGACGTGCTCGCCCGCTCGGCGTACCTGCGCTACCTCGAGGCGCTCGGCGACGAGATCGGCACGATCCCGGAAGGACTCTATCCGGGCGAGTATCTCAGGCCGGTCGGCGCGGCGCTCGCGGCCGAATACGGCGCCTCCCTCGTCGGCCGGCCGGACGCCGAGTGGCTGCCGCTCGTGCGCACCAAGGCGATCGACATGATGATGGCGGCGATCCGTGAAGACCTCGCCGCGCTCAATGTGCGCCACGACGTGTTCTTTTCCGAACGCTCGCTGGTCGCGGACGGAACGGATCGGGTCGCGGAGACGATCGCGGCGCTGCGCCGGCGCGGAGAGATCTACGAGGGCCGCCTGCCGCCCCCCAAGGGCGCGCCGGTCGAGGATTGGGAGGATCGAGAGCAGACGCTGTTCCGCGCCACCGATTTCGGCGACGACGTCGACCGTCCGCTGAAGAAGTCGGACGGAAGCTACACCTACTTCGCTGCCGACATCGCCTATCACAGGACCAAGGTCGAGCGCGGCTTCCGCAACCTGATCGACGTCTGGGGCGCCGACCACGGCGGCTACGTCAAGCGCATGAAGGCGGCGGTCGCGGCGGTGAGCGAGGGCAAGGCCGAACTCGACGTCAAGATCGTGCAGCTCGTGCGTCTGCTGCGCGCCGGCGAGCCGGTGAAGATGTCGAAGCGCGCGGGCGAGTTCGTCACCTTGCGCGAGGTCGTCGACGAGGTCGGGCGCGACGCCGTGCGCTTTATGATGCTCTACCGCAAGAACGATGCGGTGCTTGATTTCGACCTCGCCAAGGTGATCGAGCAGTCGCGCGACAATCCGGTGTTCTACGTCCAGTACGGACATGCGCGCGGGCAGTCGGTTTTCCGCAACGCCCGCGAGGTCGTGCCGGATCTGCCCTCAACCCCGGCCGCGCGCGCCGATTGGCTTGCGCAAGCACCTCTGGAAGCGCTCGAAGAGGCCGGCGAGCTCGCCCTGATGCGGCGGATTGCGCTCTATCCGCGGCTCGTCGAATCTGCTGCCATGGCCCACGAGCCTCATCGAATCGCGTTCTATCTGTATGAACTTGCAAGTGAATTTCACACGCAGTGGACGCGCGGAAAGGACTTGCCACATTTACGCTTCATTATCCAGAATGATCCACAAATAACGAAGGCGCGCTTGGCCTTGGTCGAAGGCGTAGTCTCCGTCCTTGCTTCCGGGCTCGGTTTGCTCGGCGTCGGGGCGCCGGAAGAGATGCGATAGGGGATCTGCTGCGAGTCGCCGCCTTCCGTGTTAGTTTGTTGGGACAAGGTTTGTGACTGCACGTCTTTTTGGGGCCGTCGAACGCTCAAGGGGACCACGTTCGACGGGTCAGCCACATGGCCTGAGTTAAGCCACATGGCATGAGTACAGTCCGGCAGCGTATCGGTCCGGAACCAGTGGCGGAAAATGGGATGGCGGACGAGATCAATCCTCGAGCCTTTCGAACATACGACCCGCATGCGCGCGGCAGGACATCGCTCGGCGCGGACCCTCAGGGCAGCGATCCGCTTGCTGAGCTCGCGCGGCTGATCGGCCAGACAGATTCTTCCGCGGATGCCGGACGCGGTGCGCGCGACCCGCGGCGCGCCATGGAATCAGCGCGGCAGCCGAACACCTGGCGGCCGGGTGCGCCGCGCCCGGAGCCCGGCGGCTACGATCGGCCATCGCCGGACGGCGCCGGTTATGCCTCGGGCCGTGGCGAACGCCCGGACGCCGTCAGCCCTTATGCGCCGAGCCCCTACGGTGCCGGCGCGCATCCGGCGGCACCACAACCCCACCCGGAATCGACCTACGACTATTCCGACCCGGCGCGCGTGGCGAGCCGGTTGATGGGCGGCGAGGCGGCGCCCGGCGGCGAGCACTACGATCGCGGCTATGATGATGGGCACGGCTACGACGATCAGCAGTTCGACGATCGCGCCGGGTCTTCGCACGGACTCTATGACGACCCGACGTACGGGTCGGAGCACGCCGACGAGAACGACTACGAGGCCGAGGGCTATTACGACGACGACCAAGCCCTCGAGTCGGACGAGGAGATGTACGATGACGAGCCGCCGGCGCGCCGGCGCGGTGGCCTGGTCATGGCTCTCGGCGTGGCGGCGCTTGCGGTTCTCGGCACGGCCGGGGCCTTCGCGTATCGCAGCGTGTTCGCCGGCGGCCCTCAAACCCCGCCGGTGATCAAGGCCGAGGCCGGCCCGAACAAGGTCGCTCCCGCCGGCCAGTCGGACAGCCAGTCGAGCAAGCTGATCTACGACCGGCTCGGCGACAGCGGGCGGGGCGAGAAGGTCGTCTCGCGCGAAGAACAGCCGCTCGACGTCGGAAGCGCGGCGCAGCCCTCGTCGGGACCGCGCATCGTATTTCCGCCGCTGGTCACGAACGCCGAGGCGACCACCTCCGGGCCGCCGGATACGCCGGCCGCCGCGCCGTTCCCGGCGCCGACGCGCGGCGTCGGCACGGAGCCGAAGAAGGTCCACACGGTCACCATCCATCCGGACGGGGCCGATCCGTTTGCGCGCGCGGCTCCGCCGGCGCTGCCACCCCAGACTCAGCCGACCCGCACGGCCGCGGCGGTCCCGGTGTCGACGCGCTCGGTCGCGCCGACCGGCGGCGCAGCGCCGCTGTCGCTCGTGCCGCAGCCCGGCTCGGCGCACGAGGCCGCGCGGCCGACCACGACCGCGTCGGTTGGCCCGGCGCCGACCCACACGGCGCATCATCCGGCCGCCACCGGTGGCTTCAACGTCCAGCTTCTGGCGCAGAAGACCGAGGAAGAGGCGCAGACGTCCTTCCGCGCCCTGCAGGCGAAATATCCGAGCGTGCTGTCCGGGCGCGAGCCGGTCATCCGCCGCAAGGATCTCGGCGACAAGGGCGTGTTCTACGGTGCGCAGATCGGACCTTTCGCCTCGCGCGAGGAAGCGAATCAGCTCTGCAGCAAACTGAAGTCGCTGGGCGGTTCGTGTCTTGTCCAGAAGAATTGAGCCGCCGCTGCTTGACCCTCGCGGCGGCGGCGGGCTAAGCCGCGCCGATGGCGGCACGAGCCTTCATCGCGAGCGTCAGTGGCACCGTTCTGACCGCCGCGGAACGTGATTTCCTGCGCGCGGCGCGCCCCTGGGGCCTGATCCTCTTCAAGCGCAACATCGAGACACCCGAGCAGGTGCGCGCGCTCGTCGCCGCGTTCCGTTCGGCGGTCGGCTCACAGGCGCCGGTTCTGATCGACCAGGAAGGCGGCCGCGTCCAGCGGCTCGGACCCCCGCACTGGCCGGTGTACCCGGCGGGCGCCGCCTACGGTCGGCTCTATGATCGCGATCCGGGCCTCGGATGTGCGGCTGCCCGTCTCGGCGCGCGGCTGATCGCCGCCGATCTCGCCGCGCTCGACATCGACGTCGATTGCCTGCCGCTCGCCGACGTGCCGGTTTCCGCCGCAGACCCGGTGATCGGCGACCGCGCCTACGGCGAAACGCCCGCCAAGGTGGCGGCGATCGCGGCGGCCGTCGCCGAGGGATTGCTGGAAGGCGGCGTGCTGCCCGTGCTCAAGCACCTGCCGGGCCATGGGCGAGCGACCGTCGACAGTCACGAGACGCTGCCCCTGGTGGCGGCGGATCGCGCGACGCTCGAGGCGACGGACTTCGTGGCGTTCCGTTCACTCGCCCACCTGCCGCTCGGCATGACGGCGCACGTGGTGTTCACGGCGTTCGATCCGGTGTGTCCCGCGACCACGTCCGCCGCCGTGATCGGGACGGTGATTCGCTCCCTGATCGGCTTTTCCGGGGCGCTCATGAGCGACGATCTCGGCATGGGCGCATTGTCCGGCACGATGGCCGAACGCACCCGCGCGGCGCTCGCGGCGGGGTGTGATCTCGTCCTCCATTGCAGCGGGAAAATCGAGGAACTTGAAACGGTTGCGGCCGAGGTTCCGGAGCTCTCCGGCATCGCGGCCGAGCGTTGCGCGCGCGCCCTTGCGGCGCGGCGGCCGCCTTCCGATCTCGACGTGGGCGCGCGGGCGCGGTTTTCGACTATGATGGCCGGCGAACTGGCACGCGGATGAATGCGGACGAATGACAACCCGATGACGGCTGACGTGCTGCCATTTTCGACCGACGCGGCCGCGGAGCGGGCCTCCGACGAGCCGGCGCTGATCGTCGACGTCGAGGGCTTCGAGGGACCGCTCGACCTTCTGCTGACGCTCGCGCGACAGCAGAAGGTCGATCTCGCCAAGATTTCGATCCTGGCGCTTGCCGACCAGTACCTCACGTTCATCGAGGCGGCGCGCAAGCTGCGGCTCGAACTCGCGGCCGACTACCTGGTGATGGCGGCCTGGCTCGCCTACCTCAAGTCGCGCCTGCTGCTGCCCGAGGCCAGCGGTCCGGAAGGGCCGAGCGCCGCCGACATGGCGAATGCGCTGGCGCTGCGGCTGAAGCGGCTCGAGGCCATCCGCGATGTCGCCGACCGGCTGTTCGAGCGGCCGCAACTCGACCGCGACGTGTTCGAGCGCGGCGATCCCGAACCGATCGCGGAGATCAAGCGGCCCGAGTGGTCGGCGACGCTCTACGACCTGCTCTCCGCCTATGCGTCCGAGCGCCAGCGGGAGGCGCTTTCGCATGTGCGGCTCGCCAAGCGCACTGTCTGGTCGTTGGCGGAAGCGCGTTCCGCGCTCGAGCGGCTGGTCGGGATGACAACGGACTGGAGCCGGCTCGACGAGTTCCTGATCTCCTACGTGGTCGAGCCGTCGCTGCGCGCGACGGTGTTCGCCTCGAGCCTCGCCGCAACGCTCGAGCTTGTGCGCGAGGGACTGGTGGAGGTGCACCAGAACACGGCCTTCGCACCGATCTACGTGCGCAAGCGCGAAGCGGCGCCTTCGCCGACGAATCAGAACGAGAAGGGAGAAAACGGCGCGCCACCGCCATCCGTGACATGAGCAGTGACATCACCGTGATTGTGAGCGAGGAAAACAACCGCATGCCGGGCGTGGCCGAGCAACGAATGACCATCTCCGAAGACGACGACGCGCAGCCCGAGATCGAGACGCGCCCGGAAGAGCTCCGGCTGCTCGAGGCTCTGCTGTTCGCCGCCTCCGAGCCGCTCGACGAGAAGACGCTGGCGAAGCGGCTTCCGGCCGGCACCGACGTGCGCGCGACGTTGCGGCGCCTGCAGGCCGAATATGCACCGCGCGGCGTCAACCTGGTGCACGTCGGCGGCAAGTGGGCGTTCCGCACCGCCAACGATCTCGCCTGGCTGCTCACGCATGAATCCGTCGAACCGAAGAAGCTGTCGCGGGCCGCCATCGAGACGCTCGCCATCATCGCCTATCACCAGCCGGTGACGCGGCACGAGATCGAGGAGATCCGCGGCGTGTCCACCGCCAAGGGGACGCTCGACGTGCTGCTCGAGACAGGGTGGATCCGGCCGCGTGGCCGGCGCAAGGTGCCCGGGCGTCCGCTCACCTACGGCACCACCGAGGCGTTCCTGTCGCACTTCGGGCTCGAATCGCTCTCCGACCTGCCGGGGCTCGAGGAGCTCAAGGGTTCGGGCCTGCTCGAGGGACGCCTGCCGCCGGGCTTCTCGGTCCCGATGCCGACCGACGATCCGGCGTTGCGCGAGGACGAGGAGCCGCTCGAGGAGGGCGATCTCGACCTCGGCCTTTCGCCGCGTCCCGAACCCGACTCCGACGCCTGAAAATCCCGCCCGGGACGAAGCGCCGCGGCCGCGGCGGCGCCGCGCGGCGCATGTTCGCATGGTGCGCCCGGCCAATCGCCGCAGGCCTTTGTGCGTGACGGTCGCGGGGGCCGAAGTCCTTGTTTTTGCCGCCCCCGAGGCCTAGGTTCAGGGCCAAACCGAAGGCGGTGCTGCACCGCGCGGCCCGTCGGTGTGGAGGATAACCCGATGGGGTCCTTGAGTATTTGGCACTGGATCATCGTCATCGCCGTCGTGCTCCTGTTGTTCGGACGCGGCAAGATCTCCGAGCTCATGGGTGACGTCGCCCAAGGCATCAAGGCCTTCAAGAAGGGCATGCAGGACGACGACACGGCGAGGACGGAACCGGACAAGAGCGAGCCGACCAAGACGATCGATCACCAGCCGGCGAAGACGGTCGAAGCGCAGACCGAGAGCCGCAAGGCCGGGTGACGCCGAGCGTGATCCTGGCGGCCTGACGCGACTGGAGGAGGGGCGCCGGCCGCCGACGGCCAGCGCCCTTTGAATTCGACATGTTTGACATCGGTTGGGGCGAGCTCCTGGTCATCGGCGTCGTTGCCTTGGTGGCGATCGGGCCGAAGGAACTGCCCGGCGTGTTGCGCATGGTCGGGCAATGGGTCGGCAAGATTCGCCACATGGCCGCGGAGTTCCAGGGACAGTTCCAGGAGGCCATTCGCGAGGCCGAAATGGCCGACGTGAAGCGGCAGATGGACGAGGTCACCCGCGAACTGACCTCGCACTACGATCCGCTCGAGCCGGTGCACAAGGAGCTCGAGCGCGCTTCCGACGTGAGCACGCCCGCGCCGGCCGCCTCCGAGCCGAGCAGTACGCCGCCCGCGGAGGCGAACAGCAGCACCGCCGCGGCGCCGGAGCCCGATCTGCCCGTCGACGTCTCCGAGCCGGCCCCGCTCGATCCGGCCGCGCCCGCGGCGGATGCCGACCCCGCGCAAGCCGCGCAGACCGCGACCACGACGCAGCCCGAGCCCCGGCTATCGGCGGGGGGGAGCGGCTCCGCATGACGCACGAGGACATCGAGGCCACCAAGGCGCCCCTGATGGATCACCTGATCGAGCTGCGCTCGCGGCTGATCAAGGCGCTGATCGCGTTCGGGCTGATGTTCATTCTGTGCTTCTTCTTCGCCAAGCACATCTACAACGTGCTGGTATGGCCGTTCGTGTGGGTGGCGGGACCGGAAAATTCGAAGTTCATCTACACGGCGCTACTCGAATATTTCATCACGCAGCTCAAGCTCGCGATGTTCGGCGCCGCGTTCCTGTCGTTTCCGGTGGTCGCCGCGCAGGTCTACATGTTCGTCGCGCCCGGCCTCTACCGCCATGAGCGGCAGGCGTTCCTGCCGTACCTGGTCGCGACACCGGTTTTCTTTCTGATGGGCGCGCTTGTCGTCTACTTCCTCGTGCTGCCGATGCTGGTGCGCTTCTCGATCGGCATGCAGCAGGCGCCGGCGCCCGGGCAGGCGGAGATCGCGCTCTTGCCGAAGGTCGGAGAATACTTGTCGCTGATGATGGCGCTGGTGCTCGCCTTCGGGGTCGCGTTCCAGCTTCCGGTCATTCTGACACTGCTCGGGCGGGTCGGCCTCATCACCTCGCAGCAACTCAGGGCCAAGCGGCGCTACTTCATGGTGATCGCTTTCATCATCGCCGCCGTGCTGACGCCTCCCGACGTGCTCAGCCAGATGTCGCTTGCGCTGCCGCTCCTGCTTCTCTACGAGGGGTCGATCTGGTCGGTGCGGATGGTCGAGAAGAGGGCGGCGGCCGACAAGGCTGCGTCCGGCGCGCCGCCGCCGGAGGCCAGACCCGCCGAGTAGCCGGTCATCGGCCGCCGGCGCGGCCGGCGTTTTGAGTCCGTAACCGTTTTCCTCAGGTCCGCTTTCATGCACGACATCAGGTGGATTCGCGACAATCCGGCGGCTTTCGACCGCGCGCTCGCGCGCCGCGGGCTGCCGGGCGAATCGGCGCGGCTCATCGCCATCGACGAGCGGCGGCGGGCCGTGATTTCCCGCCTCGAGCAGGCGCAGGCGCGCCGCAACGCGGCCTCCAAGGAGATCGGCGAGGCCATGCGCACGAAGGACGAGGCGCGCGCACAGGCGCTGATGGCCGAGGTCGGCGAACTCAAGACGACGATTCCCGCCATGGAGGCGGAGGAGAAGGCGGTCTCGGCCGAGCTCGACGCCGCGCTCGCGCAGATCCCCAACCTGCCGCTGGATGACGTGCCGGACGGACGCGATGCGGCCGACAACGTCGAGCATCACGGGTGGGGCGAGAAGCGCGGCTACGCCTTCACGCCCAAGCAGCATTTCGACCTCGGCGAAGCGCTTGGCCTGATGGATTTCGAGAGCGCGGCGAAGCTCTCGGGCGCGCGCTTCGTCGTGCTCAAGGGCGCGCTCGCGCGGCTCGAGCGGGCGCTCGCGCAATTCATGCTTGACCTGCACACGAAAGAGCACGGCTACACGGAAATTGCGCCGCCGCTCCTCGTACGCGACGAGGTGATGTACGGCACCGCGCAACTGCCGAAGTTCGCCGACGACCAGTTCGCGGCGAGCGACACCGAGATGTTCCGCCGGGCGGTCGATGAAGCCCTGGAAGAAAGCCGCCGCGGCGACGTTCCGGCGGAGCGCGTCGCCCGGCGCATCGCCGAGGTGATGAAGAAGCTATGGCTGATCCCGACCGCCGAGGTGCCGCTCACCAATCTGGTGCGCGAACAGATCGTCGAGGAAGACGAACTGCCGATGCGGCTCACCGCGTGCACGCCGTGTTTCCGCGCCGAAGCGGGCGCCGCCGGCAAGGACACGCGCGGAATGATCCGCCAGCACCAGTTCACCAAGGTCGAGCTCGTCTCGATCACCACGCCGGAGAAGAGCCGCGAGGAGCACGAGCGCATGCTCGCCTGCGCCGAGGAGGTGCTGCGCCGCCTCGACCTGCACTACCGGGTGGTCACGCTGTGCACCGGCGACATGGGATTTGCCGCGCAGAAGACCTACGACATCGAGGTGTGGCTGCCGGGCCAGAACGCGTACCGCGAGATCTCGTCCTGCTCGGTCTGCGGCGAGTTCCAGGCGCGCCGGATGGGTGCGCGCTACCGCGGCCGCGACCGGCGCGTCGCGCCGGTGCACACGCTCAACGGCTCGGGCGTCGCGGTCGGCCGCGCGCTGATCGCCGTGATGGAGACCTATCAGCAGGCGGACGGTTCGATCGCGGTGCCGAAGGCGCTCGAACCCTACATGGGCGGTCTCACCACCGTCGCGCGAGCGCAGTAGTCCAAGCCCATGCGCATCCTGGTCACCAACGACGACGGCATTCATTCGCCCGGGCTCGAAGTCTGCGTCGACATCGCCCGGGCGCTGTCCGACGACGTCTGGATCGTCGCGCCCGAAAGCGACCAGTCGGGCGTTTCGCATTCGCTCTCGCTCAATGATCCGCTGCGCATGCGCGAGGTGGGCGAGCGCCGCTACGCCATCAAGGGCACGCCGACCGACTGCGTGATCATGGGGGTGCGGCACATCCTCGGCGGCAAGGTGCCGGATCTGGTGCTCTCCGGCGTCAATCGCGGCCAGAACGCGGCGGAGGACGTGACCTATTCGGGCACCGTCGCCGGCGCGATGGAGGGCGCGGTGCTGGGCATTCCCTCGCTCGCACTGTCGCAGGCCTACAGCGCCGCCTCGCGCCAGAAACCGCATTGGGACACGGCGATGCGCTATGGCCCGGAGCTGATCCGCAAGGTCCTGGCCGAGGGCATGCCGCGCGGCGTTCTCGTCAACGTCAACTTTCCCGATTGCGTGCCCGACGCGGTGAAGGGGATCGCGATCACCAGCCAGGGCCAGCGCGATCCTGATCTCCTGCGGATCGACGCCCGTCACGACGGCCGGGGCAATCCCTACTATTGGGTCGCGTTCGCGCGCCGCGAGCGGCCGAAGCCGAGCGACGGAACGGACCTCTCGGCGCTCGCCGACAATCGCATCGCCGTCACGCCGCTGCGCCTCGACATGACGGACGAACCGTTCATGACGCGGCTTGCCGAACTGTTCGACTGAGGGTTGGGAGGCGGGCTGCCGTCTCGCGACCTTCGCACTCCGGGACGCGGCGGGTGGGAGCCGGCCTGCTCCGAAGCGGACGCGCCCGAGCTAGTGGGCGGGCGGCGTGAAGATGCGCGAGAGCACGCGGTCGAGCATGTCCTGCTCGAACGGCTTTTGCAGGGTCGGATGATTGCGATAGGCCTCGGGCAGGCCGCGCTCCCCGTAGCCGGTGGCGAAGATGAAGGGAACGCCGCGCTCGACCAGGAGATCGGCCACCGGGATCACTGATTGGCCGTTGAGATTGAGGTCAAGGATCGCCGCGTCGACCTCGGCGTTGCGCGCGAGCGGAAGCGCCTCGTCGATATGTGCGGCCTCGGCCGCGACGGTATAACCGAGCTCCGCGAGCATTTCCTCGAGCAGCATGCGGATCATCAGCTCGTCCTCGACGACCAGGAGACGAGGCGGGCCACCGGGCTGGAGACTCGTCCGGGTTTCCATCATTCGGGACTCCTTGTCAGCCCGGTCGCCGGAGACAGCGAGGCGTGCGGTGAACCGGGCGCCCGACCCGGGAGCTCCGCATCATCCGGGGTGCAGGCGCGCCTTCCCGGACCGGAGAGCAACCGCAGCATGTCACGCAGTACGCCTCCTTACCAGTGTCGCGAAGGCCACAGGCTGCGTCAACATCGGCGGCGTCCTGATGACGAACTCGCCTCAATTGTGCGCGATCGATGACGCCGTCGGAAGGGTGTCCGGTCCTCCGCCGCGCGGACGCTCTCGATATCGAGCGGCCATTCGTCTATGTCGGTGCAACGGGATTCGGCCTGAGGGCGTCGGTCGCGAGGAGGCAAGCGGCGTGGGCCATACATCCGCAGCCGACGAAGGCGTCGGCCGCATGGAGTTTCTGCTCAATCTGCGTCAGCGCGGGATCGGCGACGCCGCGGTGCTGCGCGCCATGGACGAGGTGCCGCGCGAGCACTTCGTGCTGCCCGAACATGCCGAAATGGCCTATGCCGACAAGGCGATGCCGATTGCCTGCGGCCAGACCATCAGCCAGCCCTACGTCGTCGCCTTCATGACCGAGCAGTCGAAGCTCGAGCCGCACCACCGGGTGCTCGAGGTCGGCACGGGGTCGGGATACCAGGCGGCGGTGCTCGCCCGCCTCGTGCGCGAGGTGGTCACCATCGAGCGTTTCCGCACGCTCGCGGAGGCTGCGCGCGAACGCCTCGAGAGCCTCGATTTTCGCAACGTCGAGGTCCGTGTCGGCGACGGCCTTGCCGGCGCGCCCGACAAGGCGCCGTTCGATCGCATCCTGGTCACGGCGGCGTCTCCGGAGGTTCCGCAGACGCTGCTCGATCAATTGGGACAGGACGGTGTCTTGATGCTTCCGCTCGGACCGCGCGGCGGCCGGCAGCAGATCGTGAAGCTTACGAAGGGGGCGCAGGGGATCGCGCGCGAGGATCTGATCGAGGTGCGCTTCGTCCCGCTCCTGCCGGGAAAAGCCCAGGAGTTATGAGCTCTTAGGGGTGCACTAAAGTACCTTAATCAGATCTTGCCGCTTTAAATCAATCTTTACCCGGCGGGCGTTAACTCCAGCGCGAATGTATCGCGTACGAGTGAGTTAACCCATGCGTGCCTTCGTCGAGTGGTGTCGCACGCGGCCGTGGTCGCACGCGGCCGCGTTTGCGTTGATCGCGATCTCCGCGGCCGGTTGCAGCTCCGAAGTCACGCGTTTCGACGAGAATCCGTTCGCCACCCGCAATGCGCAGGCGCAGGCCACCGGCTCGATCGCCCCGGCCCCTGCGCCGGCGGCGCCGGTCGGCCGGATCGAGTCGCAGCCGCTGCCGCCGTCGGCCGCCGCGGCACCGACCCCGCCCGCGACCGTTGCCGCCGCGCCAATGGCTGCTCCGCAGCCGATCGCGTATCAGCCGGCGTCGCAAGCGGCCTATCAGCCTCAATCCTATCAGGCCCCGTCCTACCAGCCGCAGGCCGCGCCGCCGCAGCCGTCCTATCAGCCGCCGTACCGGCCCGTGGGCTCCGCCGAGGTGACCGGCACGGTGGCCGGGCGGCATCCCTCCGCGCAGCCGAGCTGGCGTTGGGACGGCGGCACGCCGATCACGGTCGCGGCCGCTGACACGGTCGAGAGTCTTGCGCGCAAGCACGGCGTGCCGGCTTCCGCCATCACACAGGCGAACGGGCTCGCCAGTCCGGCCATCTTGCGGCCCGGCCAGCGCCTGGTGATCCCGCGTTACAACGCCGCGAGCGTCGTTGCCCGCGCGGAGCACGGGCATGCGGCCTCCGGCGGCGCGCACGTGGTCGCGGCGGGCGAGACGCTGAATTCGCTTTCGCGTCACTACGGCAAGCCGGTGAGCCAGATCGCGGCGGCGAACCACATTTCCCCCAGCACGCACCTCAAGATCGGCGAGCGCATCATCATTCCGGGCGCCAAGCCCACCGTGGTGGCGGCGAAGACGACGGTCCCGGCCGTTGCAGCCCATCCGGCGGCTCCCGTCCATGAGGAGCCCGCGGTCGCGCATCAGAAGGTCGCCTCCGCCGACCCGCAGCCGAGCGCGCGGGTCGCGGCGCCGGCGGCCGAAAAGCCGAGCGAGGAAACCGTCGGTTCCGCGCCGACGAGCGCGCACGCGCCTTCCTTCCGTTGGCCGGTGCGCGGCCGGATCATCACCGGCTTCGGACCCAAGACGAACGGACAGCAGAACGACGGAATCGACCTCGCGGTGCCGGAGGGAACGGCGGTGCGCGCAGCCGAGGACGGCGTCGTCGCCTACGCGGGCAACGAGCTCAAGGGCTACGGCAACCTGATCCTGGTGCGCCACAGCGGCGGCTTCGTCACCGCTTACGCGCATGCGAGCGAGTTGATGGTGAAGCGGGGCGACCAGATCCGGCGCGGCCAGGTGATCGCACGCTCCGGCCAGACCGGAAACGTCAGTTCGCCGCAACTGCACTTCGAGATCCGCAAGGGCTCCGCGCCGGTCGATCCGCTGCAGTACCTGCCGGGCGCCTGACGATGGCTCAGCGCGCCGCGGCGCCGTCCGTCAGCTTGACGCCGAGCCGCCCGGCCACGTCCTGGACATATTGCCAAGCCACGCGTCCCGAACGCGCGCCGCGCGTCGTCGCCCATTCGAGCGCCTCGCGGCGCAAGGTCCCGGCCTCGATCGGGATGCGGTAGTGCGCCACATAACCCTCGACCATCGCGAGGTACTCGTCCTGGCTGCAGCGGTGGAATCCGAGCCAGAGGCCGAAGCGATCGGACAGCGAGACCTTTTCCTCCACGGTCTCGCCCGGATTGAGGGCGGTCGAGCGCTCGTTCTCCATCATGTCGCGCGAGAGCAGGTGTCGGCGGTTCGACGTGGCGTACAGGATGACGTTTTCCGGCCGCCCCTCGATGCCGCCTTCGAGCACGGCCTTGAGGGACTTGTACGACGTGTCCTCCGCATCGAAGGAGAGGTCGTCGCAGAACACGATGAAGCGGTAGGGGGGGCCGCGCAGCAGCGTCATCAGATCCGGCAGGGTCTCGATGTCCTCGCGATGGATCTCGACGAGCTTGAGCCGCCCCGAATCGGCGCCGAGCGCCGCGTTCACGCCGGCGTGGGTCGCCTTGACGAGCGAGGATTTGCCCATGCCGCGCGCGCCCCACAGCAGCGCGTTGTTGGCCGGCAGGCCGCGGGCGAAGCGCTCGGTGTTTTCGACCAGCATGTCGCGGACGCGATCGATGCCCTTGAGCAGCGACATGTCGACGCGGTTCACGCGTGGGACCGGAGCGAGGCCACGGCCCCCCGGATGCCACACGTAGGCGTCGGCAACGGAGAGGTCCGGCGTCGCCGGAGCGGCCGGCGCGAGGCGCTCGAGCGCCGCCGCGATGCGCCGCAGCACCTCCAGTTCCGAGTCCCCGTCCGCTGGTTTCGTCGGCTTGTCTGCCATCAGATGAACTCGCTTGCGCCGCTCCCCTTAACGGTGCCGAGGTCCGCCCGCAAGGCTGTCTTTTCAGCCGCTTGGCGGGCGGCCGCCGCCGCGCAGGGGCGGGCCCGGGCGGCGTTGCAATCGGACGGCCGGCCGCTATAGTCCGCGCCGGCTTCGACGGCCGCTTCCAGCGCGCGCTTCGCCCGGACTGCGGGGAAAGCCCGCCGCCCGGGAAACAAGGAGATTTCAATGCTGATTTCGCCCGCCTTTGCCCAGGGCGGACCCGCCGGCGGGAGCGACATGTTCTTGCAGCTCCTGCCATTCGTCCTCATTTTCGTCATCATGTATTTCCTGATCCTGCGGCCGCAACAAAGGCGCGTGAAGCAGCACCAGGAGATGGTGAAGAACGTGCGGCGCGGGGACACGGTGGTCACCTCCGGCGGGCTCGTCGCCAAGGTCACCAAGGTGGTGGACGACGAGGATCAGATCGAGATCGAGCTCGCGGACGGAGTGCGGGTCCGGCAGATGCGGTCGATGGTGGCCGAGGTGCGGGCCAAGGGCGAGCCGGTCAAGGACGAGAAGTCGGCCGGCTGACGCCGGTTCGATCCGACAGCGAGGCGGTCAGGGCACATGCTCTATTTTTCGCGGTGGAAGGCGGCGGCGATCCTGTTCACGGCGCTCGTCGTCTGCCTGTTCGCCGTGCCGAATTTCTTCCCGGAGAAGACGGTGCAGAGCTGGCCGAAGTGGGCGCAGCGCCACATCGTGCTCGGACTCGACCTGCAGGGCGGCTCGCACATCCTGCTCGAGGTCGACGCCAATGCGGTGCGCAAGGAGAAGGTCCAGGCGCTGCTCGACGACGTGCGCCGCGTGCTGCGCGAGGCGCGCATCGGCTATACGGGCCTGACCGCGCGCGGAGACGGCGTCGAGGTGAAGCTGCGCGAAGGCGCCGACCAGCAGCTGGCGCTGTCGAAACTGCGCGAGCTCTCGCAGCCGCTCGGCGGCATCCTCGGCACCACCGGCCAGCGCTCCGTCGACGTCGCCGATCTGGGCGGCGGACTGATCCGCCTCACCGTGACGGAAGCGGCGATGACCGAGCGCATCCGCTCCTCGGTCGACCAGTCGATCCAGATCGTCGAGCGCCGCGTCAACGAGCTCGGAACCGTCGAGCCGTCGATCCAGCGCCAGGGCCTCGACCGCATCCTGGTCCAGGTGCCGGGCCTCGGCGATCCGCGGCGGCTCATCGATCTCATCGGCACGACCGCAAAGCTCACCTTCCGCCTCGTCGACCAGTCGATGTCGGCCGAACAGGCGCTGCGGACGCGGCCGCCGCCCGACTCGGAAATCCTCTACGGCGAGAAGGACCACGTTCCCTACCTGATCGAGAAGCGCATCATGGTGTCGGGCGAGGACCTCACCGACGCCCAGCCCGGCTTCGACCAGCGGACAGGAGAACCGATCGTCTCCTTCCGCTTCAACACCAGCGGCGCGCGCCGCTTCGCCCAGGTGACGCAGGAGAACGTCGGCCGGCCGTTCGCCATCGTGCTCGACAACAAGGTGATCTCGGCCCCGGTGATCCGCGAGCCGATCCTCGGCGGCTCGGGCCAGATCTCCGGCAACTTCACCGTGCAGGGCGCGAACGACCTCGCGATCCTGCTGCGCGCCGGGGCCTTGCCGGCGCCCCTGACCGTCATCGAGCAGCGCACCGTCGGCGCCGGCCTCGGACAGGACTCGATCGAGAAGGGCAAGATCGCCTCCTTCGCGGGGGCGCTGCTCGTCGTCATCTTCATGCTGGTGACCTACGGCCTGTTCGGCCTGTTCGCCAACGTGGCGGTGGCCGTCAACGTGGCGATGATCTTCGGTGTGCTGTCGCTGCTCAACGCCACCCTGACGCTGCCCGGCATCTGCGGCGTGGTGCTGACGATCGGCATCGCGGTCGATTCGAACGTGCTGATCTACGAGCGCATCCGCGAGGAATTGCGCGGCGGCCGCACCGCCATCTCGGCGATCGACGCCGGGTTCAGCCGGGCGCTCGCGACCATTCTCGACTCCAACATCACGACGTTCATCGCCGCCGCGGTCCTGTTCTTCATCGGCACCGGCCCGGTGCGCGGCTTTGCCGTCACGCTCGGAATCGGCATCGTGACGACGCTCTTCACCGCTTTCACGCTGACGCGCTTGATCGTCGCCTGGTGGGTGCGCTGGCGGCGGCCGCAGTACGTGCCGATCTGAGCGAACCGGAGGCCTCGGCCGTGACATCGCTGTTCATCTGGGGAAGCCTGGCCGTCATCGTGGCGCTGTCGGTCGTGGCCGTGCTGCGTCTCGTTCCGACGCTTCACATCGTTCCGCCGAACACCACGTTCGACTTCATCCGCTTCCGCCGCGTCAGCTTTCCGATCTCGGCCTCGCTTTCGATTCTCGCCATCTCGCTCTATTTCTTCCACGGGTTGAACTTCGGCATCGACTTCAAGGGCGGCACCCTGATGGAGGTGCGGGCGAAGTCCGGCGCGGCCGATCTCGCGCAGATGCGCGCGACGCTGGGCGGGCTCAACCTCGGCGAATTCCAGCTCCAGCAGTTCGGCGGCCCGGACGAGGTGCTGATCCGTATCGCGCAGCAGCCGGGCGGCGACGCGGCGCAGCAGGCGGCTGTCGCCAAGGTGCAGCAGGCGCTCGGCAGCGGCGTCGAATACCGGCGCGTCGAGGTCGTGGGGCCGCGCGTCTCGGGCGAGCTTCTGTCCTACGGGACGATCGGCATCTTCGTGGCGATCGCCGCGATCCTCATCTATCTCTGGTTCCGTTTCGAATGGCAGTTCGCACTCGGCGCGATGATCGCCAACGTGCACGACATCGTGCTCACCATCGGCTTCATGTCGGTGACGCAGATCGATTTCGACCTGACGAGCATCGCGGCGCTCCTGACCATCCTCGGCTACTCGCTCAACGACACCGTCGTCATCTACGACCGCATCCGCGAGATGCTGCGCCGCTACAAGCGCATGCCGATGCCCGAACTGCTCAACGTGTCGATCAACTCGACGCTGTCGCGCTCGGTGGTGACCCACCTGACGGTATCGCTGGCGCTCCTCGCGCTGCTCCTGTTCGGCGGACAGGCGATCCACAGCTTCACGGCGACCATGATGTTCGGTGTCGTGCTGGTCGGCACCTACACCTCGGTGTTCATCGCCTCGCCGATCCTGATCTATCTCGGGGTCGGCACCGGCCGGGCGGCCAGCGCGCCCGGAACCGACGAGGGCGAGCCGGAGGTGGTCGCTGCGCCTGAACCCAAGACGCCCGCCACCAGGGCGGAGCCGGCGCGCGCGCCGAGCGGCAGGAAGTCCGGGAGCAAGGTCCGGACGTGAGCGGGGCCGAATTTGGACCGCGACAGTCCCCATCTGCCGCATGCGGCGCCGATCGAGGCCTACGGTCGCGGCGGCTTTCGCTTCGCCGACATGTCGCATCGCGGCTCGCTCCTGTGCCTGCCGGACGGCATCTGGCCCTTGCCGGCGACGCGCCCCGCCGAGATCACCGATGACGTGCTCGCCCTGGTGCTCGACAGCGCTGCGCCCGTCGAGGTGTGCCTGATCGGAACCGGTCGCGACCCCTGGATCCTGCCCGAGCCGCTGCGTCGGCGGCTGCGCGAACGGGGCATCTCGGTCGAGACCATGACCACGGGGGCGGCGGTCAGGACCTACAACATTCTTTTGGGAGAACGCCGGCGCGTCGCGGCCCTGCTCATCGCGGTCGACTAGCCGGCGTGTTAGAGCATGATCCCGAAAAGTGGAAACCGGTTTTCGGGAAGGTCATGCTCAAGGCAAGACGCATGATCCCGAAAAGTGGAAGCAGGTTTTTGGGAAAGATCATGCTCAATCGAAAGAAATAGAGGGATGGCAAGTCGAAGAAGAGCCGTCCGGCTTTGACCATTGACCGTGCAGGACGCCTATGCGCATTGCGAGACGCTCGTGCGGGAAGCGGACAAGGACCGCTTCCTGGCGGGCCTGTTCGCGCCGCAGGAACCGCGCCGGCACCTGTTCGCGCTCTACGCCTTCAACGTCGAAGTCTCCCGCGTCCGCGAGGTCGCGCGCGAGGTGCTGCCCGGCGAGATCCGCCTGCAATGGTGGAGCGACGCGCTGACGGGCACCGGGCACGGCAGCATCAAGGCCAACCCGGTCGCCGCGGCGCTCATGGACACCATCGCGCGCCTGTGCCTGCCGGTCGAACCTTTGCTGGAGCTGATCGAGGCGCGGCGCTTCGACATCTACGACGAGCCGATGGCAAGCCTCGCCGATCTCGACGCCTACGCGCGCAAGACATCCTCGGGCCTGATCGGGCTCGCCGCCCACATTCTCCTGGGTGACGGCGATGCCGGCATGGCGCAGGCGACGCTCGAGGCCGGCATCGCCTACGCGATCACCGGCCTGCTGCGCGCCTTCCCGCGGCACGCCGCGCGCCACCGGCTCTACGTGCCGCTCGATATCCTCGACCGCCACGATCTCACCCCCGAGGAGATGCTGGCCGGCGGGGCAGACCCGCGCGTCATCGGCGCGCTCGCCGACATGCGCCGCCATGCCCGCGAACATCTCTCGGCGTTCGACGAACTGCGCGCCGGCCTTCTGCCGGCGGCGGGGCCGGCGTTTCTGCCGGTCGCGCTCGTGCCGCCTGCGCTCGACTGCCTGGAGAAGGGGGCGGCCGACCCGTACGCGCCGGCCGAACTGCCGCAATGGCGGCGGCAATGGATCCTCTGGCGTGCCGCACGAAAGGGCTATCCGGGACGGTAAGGCAGGTCGCGCATTGCGGGAACCGCCCGTCGGGAGGCCGCGCAAACCCAAGACGCGAGGAAACCCAAGACGCAAGGAATTGACCGGCCTAGAACGCGAACCGGTCACGCAGGTTGCGGCGCCCGGCGACGATCGAGGCGACGATCTTGCGCTCGGTCTCGTCGCCGAGCAGCGCCTCGATCTGGTCGACCTGGTTCATGGCGACGAGCTGCAGGATCTCGCTGCGCGCGGCGCCTTGCGTGTTGCGCGGCAGCGCGGCGACGATCTGGAGGCGTTCGGGCGGCGAGACGCCCGGGAGGGAGGTGAGGACATCGCGCAACGCGCGTTCGGTCACGCCTGCATCCGCCTCGACGAAGGCATAGAGCCCGGTGCCGGTGCGGCGGTCCGGAAAGGCGACGACCGCCGCGTCGCGCACGCCCGGATGGCTTTTCAGCTTGTCGACGATGAGCGGCGCGTCGCGCACGAATCGCGGGCCGCTGCCCTCGCGGTCGACGAAACGAAAGAGGCCGCGGGTGATGAGGATGTATACCTTCTTGCCGGTCGCCATCCAGACGCGGGTCGGCCAGCTCTTGCGCGCGAGCACGCGGCGCTCGGCGGCGGTGAGCGCCTCGGGCAGGTAGCGGCGCTTGTGCTTGAGCAGATGGCGCAGGTCCTCGTAGGCGGCGATGCGAAACAGTCGGCCGCGGCGGCGGAAGCAGATCGCGAGCTGGAAATCCGTCAGGTAGGCGAGGCCGTCGGCCCCGCGCAGCCAGTTCTGCTCCTTGGCGAGGTCGTTGTGACAGATGCCGGCGCGGTGCAGGCGCCGCAAGGCGACACGCGCCGAGCGGAAGTAGCCGTGGTCGCCGGTCGGCCGGGCGATATGCAACGGCACGCCGTCGATGAAGCGGCGCACCAGGACCTTCCGGCCGGCGAACAGAAGATCGGGTCCGATGCCTTTCGGGGCGCGCGCAAGCGCACGCGCCTCGCGGCGCAGGAAATGGCGCGCGATCAGCGGCGTCCACCACGGAACGGTGTCGATCCGGCGCAGCACCGCGTCGATGTCGCCGCCCGCCTCGATGAACCGGCCGCGCTCGACGGTGCTGAACACGTCGCGCTTCAACACCACGGCAGAGCGCCATCGGTGATCGAGTTCGCGCGGGGTCTGCGACCAGGCGTGCATCAGTCCTCCCAGCAAGCCTCAGGGTAGCACGGCGGCTCGGCGCAGGTCATGGCGGCGGGCAAAGGGTTGTGGTCTACTCGGCCGCGGCCGAAGGAAGCTCCCCGGCGATCCATCGTTCGAGATCGGCGAGCGCGCGCGCCGTGAGCGCGCGTTTCCTGGCGAGCGTCTTCTCGGTTCCGCGCAGGCGGGCGCCGTCGGGTTTGCGCGTCGGCGCCCGCGCGAGCGGGGGAAACAGCCCGAAGTTGACGTTCATCGGCTGGAACGAGCGCGGGCCGGCCTCGGTCGTCGGGATGTGGCCGCCCGTGATGTGCGCGAGCAGCGCCCCGTGCGCCGTGGTCGGCGGGGGTGGCAGGGGACGTTCTGCGCGCCGTTCGGCAGCGGCGAAACGGCCGGCCATCAGGCCGACGGCGGCGGATTCCACATAGCCCTCGCAGCCGGTGATCTGCCCGGCGAAGCGCAGGTGCGGCAGGGCGCGGAGGCGCAGGCATCCGTCGAGCAGGGCGGGCGAGTTGAGGAACGTGTTGCGATGCAGCCCTCCCAGCCGCGCGAATTCCGCGCGCTCGAGCCCCGGAATGGTGCGGAAGATGCGCACCTGCTCGCCGTGCTTCAGCTTGGTCTGGAAGCCGACCATGTTGAACAGCGTGCCGAGGCGGTTGTCCTGCCGAAGCTGGACGACGGCGTAGGGTTTCTCTCCCGGGCGGTGCGGGTTGGTGAGGCCGAACGGCTTCATCGGCCCGTGCCGCAAGGTCTCGCGCCCGCGCTCGGCCATCACCTCGATCGGCAGGCAGCCGTCGAAGTAGGGGGTCTGCACCTCCCAGGCGTGAAAGGGGATCTTGTCGCCGGCGAGGAGCGCGTCGACGAAGCCCTCGTACTCCTCCCGCGACATCGGGCAGTTGATGTAGTCGGCGCCGGAGCCGCCCGGGCCTGCCTTGTCGTAGCGCGACTGGAACCAGGCGACATCCATGTCGATCGTGTCGCGATGAATGATCGGCGCGATCGCGTCGAAGAAGGCGAGCGCATCCTCGCCGGTGAGCGCGCGCACCGCTTCGGCGAGCGCCGGCGAGGTGAGGGGGCCGGTCGCGATGATGACGTTGTCCCATTCGGGCGGAGGCAGGCCGCCGATCTCGCCGCGCACGATCTCGATCAGCGGATGCGCCGCGAGCGCCGCGGTGACGGCCGCGGAAAAGCCCTCGCGGTCGACCGCCAGCGCGCCGCCGGCCGGCACCTGGTGGGCATCGGCCGCACGCATGACGAGCGAGTCGAGACGGCGCATTTCCGCGTGCAGCAGGCCGACCGCGCTGGTCTCGCGATCGTCGGAGCGGAAGGAATTCGAGCACACGAGCTCGGCAAGGCCGTCGGTCTTGTGCGCGGCCGTCATGCGCCCGGGGCGCATCTCGTGCAGCACGACCGGCACGCCGCGCTGCGCGACCTGCCAGGCGGCCTCGCTGCCCGCCAGGCCGCCGCCGACGATGTGCACAGGTCGAAGCTCGGGCGATTGCATCCACAAGGTGGTCATGGAAAATGAGGCGCAAGTCAACGGGGGCGCCGCGGCGCGTCCATCGCGAGGGAGGGTTTCGTGCGTCCCGCTCCGCCGGCCCTTGGCGCACTCATGCTCACCGCCAATCTCGCCTCGGCGGCGGCGCTCGACCCCGGAATCGCGGCGCGGTTCGCGGAAGTGTCGATTCCGGCGCCCACGCCGTCGGACCTCGTCCTCTGCCACGGCTTCGGCTGCAAGTACCGGACAGAGATTGCCCTGAACGCAGACGACCGGGCGCAGCTCGCGCGCCTGCTGGCGGCCGGCCGCGCATCGCCGGCGGCCGAGCGGCGGGCGGTCGGCCTCGCGGTCGCGTGGTTCGAGCGGCGGGCCGCCCCTCAGGCCGGTACCGCCAAGGCGGTGGCGCGCGCCGGTCCCCGGTGGTCGGGCGACCCCTCGCAGTTCGACTGCATCGACGCGAGCACCAACACGACCGAGGTCCTGCTGCTGCTCGATGAGCTCAAGCTCCTGCGCCACCATGCGGTGAGGGGCCCGAGCTCGCGGATCTCCCTGCACGGCATTGTGACGTTCCATTCAACCGCGGTGCTGGCGGAACGCCGCGGCGGCCGCAAATGGGCGGTCGATTCCTGGACCAAGCGGAACGGCGAGGTCCCGGACATCCAGCCGCTCGAGGCCTGGATGGTCGCAAAGTGAACGTTCGGGCGGCCTCGGCCTGGGGGATGGCCCAACGAAAAACGCCCGCCTTGCGGCGGGCGCTTCCGACTGGAAAAGGCGCGAGTTGGGGAGGAATCAGCTCCGCGCGTTTTCCCAGGCGATGCGGTGAATATCGGAGCGCGAGATCCCGATGTCGGCGAGCTCGCGGTCTCCAAGCCGGTTGAGCTCGCGCAGGCTCCTGTCGTAGCGACGCCACGCGCGGAACAGCTTGAGGAGACTGGAAAAAATGACCATGGGCTTCGTCCTTATTGCGATGCGGAATCGAGAGCCGCATCTAAATCGCTGAAACCTAAATAAGACGTTGAAAACCCCACACAAAGACGCTTTGCTGCGCTGCAGCTATGCAAAAAGTGCATGCCGCGGCCGGTCGCTCACGCCCGCCGGGGAACCGGCCGGAACCGTGGGGCGGCGGCTCAGGCGGCGCTGCGTGCGGCGTGCCGGCCCTCCGCTACTTCCTCGATGATCTTGTTCGAGAACGCCTCGAGGTCGCCGGGATTGCGCGACGTGACGATGCCCTCGTCCACCACCACCGGCGAATTCTCCCATTCGGCCCCGGCGTTGATCACGTCGGTCTTGATCGAATGATAGGATGTGGCGCGCCGGCCCTTTATGACGCCGGTCTCGATCAGCAGCCAGGGGGCATGGCAGACGGCCGCCACGACCTTCTTCTGGTCGTAGAAGGCGCGAATGAAGGCGAGCGCCTGCGGGTTGACGCGCAGCAGGTCTGGATTGATCTGCCCGCCGGGCAGGACGATCGCGTCGTAGTCGTCCGCGCTCACCTGGTCGAGCGTCTTGTCGACCGGCACCGAACGGCCCCAGTCCTTCATGTCCCAGCCGCGGATCTGACCTTTCTCCGGCGAGACGACGTCGACGGTGGCGCCGGCCTGTTTGAGCCGGTCGCGCGGAACCTCGAGCTCGGATTGCTCGAATCCGTTGGTGGCCAGAATGGCGATCTTCTTTCCGGTGATCTGCATCGGCTGTCTCCTGTATCGACGCTGTCGGCAGTCCCCGATCGTGGGGCTAACGGCCGCGCCAACAGGCGGTTCCGGGCCGATGACTGCACGCCCGGGAAAACTCGACGGACGTCAACGCATGCCCGCAGGCGAAAATGCGCCGGAGCGCGGTCCGCAGCAGCGGAAACCGGACATGCGTCAGATCGCGCTCTCATTCCAAGCTGGCGGAGGATCTCAGCGAACCATTTCCACTTCGCCGGGTGATGCGCTCGAGCCTTTCTGGCTTTGACGGAATCAAAAGCGGGACTCCAGGTTCTTGCCTTGACGCGTTTTCTTCACGCGAACCGATACATGCTTCGCGCGAAAACGCTCTAGCTGTGAGCTTTCAATAGGTTGTCCATCCGGTCCGGACCGGGGAAGCTGAAGTTGCTGAAGCTTCACGCTTTTCTCGGAGGACCGGATGAACGTGCATAAGAATGCCCGCCTGACGCCGCGTGGTCGAGAGCTAATTGCGCGACTTATCTAGAGCGGGCAGACGCCGGAGGCCGCCGCACCTGCCGCAGGCGTCTGCCCGCGGACCGCGCGCAAATGGGTCGATCGTTACCGCCGCGAAGGCTTGGCGGGACTTCAGGATCGCTCATCGCGACCGCACCGGCTGTACCGGCCGACCCCGCAGGCTACGGTTGATG
>CAZIGW010000102.1:0-2969 GCA_964538565.1 uncultured Hyphomicrobiales bacterium
CTCGAGCTTGCGCAGGTTGCGCAGCCGCATGTTGAGAATCGCATCCGCCTGCACCTCGGTGATCTTGAAGGTCTTGATCAGCACCGGCTTGGGTTCGTCCTCGGTGCGGATGATCTTGATCACCTTGTCGAGGTTGAGATAGGCGACCAGATAGCCGCCCAGCACTTCGAGCCGGTGCTCGATCTGCCGCAGGCGGAAGTTGGAGCGGCGCACCAGCACGTCGCGCCGGTGGTCGAGCCATTCGCGCAGCGCCTCGGCGAGGCCGATCACCTTGGGAACGCGGCCCTTCACCAGCACGTTCATGTTGAGCGGAATGCGCGCCTCGAGCTCGGTGAGCTTGAAGAGCGATTCCATCAGGAGCTCGGCGTCGACGGTGCGCGCGCGCGGCTCGATGACGAGCCGGACGTCTTCCGCCGATTCGTCGCGCACGTCGGCGACGAGCGGCAGCTTGCGCTCGTTGAGCAGCTCGGCGATCTTCTCGACCAGCCGGGATTTCTGCACCAGCCAGGGAATTTCCGTGATGACGATCACGTAGGTCCCTCGCCCGGTCTCCTCCTTGTGCCAGCGCGCGCGCGTGCGGAACGAGCCGCGGCCCGTCGTGTAGGCCTCGGCGATCGCCTCGCGCGTGTCGACGATCACGCCGCCGGTCGGGAAGTCCGGCCCCTGCACGTATTTGAGCAGCGTGCGGCTGCGCGCGTTGGGATTGTCGATGAGATGCAGCGCCGCGTCGCACAGTTCCGCGACGTTGTGCGGCGGAATCGCGGTCGCCATCCCGACCGCGATGCCCTGCGCGCCGTTGGCGAGCAGGTTGGGAAAGGCGGCGGGAAGGACGACCGGCTCCTGCGACTGCCCGTCGTAGTTCGCGCGGAAGTCGACGGCGTCCTCGTCGATGCCCTCGAGCAGGAGGCGCGCGACCTCGGTCATGCGCGCCTCGGTGTAGCGGTAGGCGGCGGCGCCGTCGCCGTCGATGTTGCCGAAGTTGCCCTGCCCGTCGATCAGCGGGTAGCGCGCGGCGAAGTCCTGCGCCAGCCGCACCAGCGCGTCGTAGATCGCCTGGTCGCCGTGCGGATGGAAATTGCCCATCACGTCGCCGACGATCTTGGCGCACTTCTTGAACGCCGCCCCCGGATCGAGCCGCAACTGGCGCATGCCGTAGAGGATGCGCCGGTGCACCGGCTTGAGGCCGTCCCGTGCGTCCGGGAGGGCCCGGTTCATGATGGTGGAGAGCGCGTAGGCGAGATAGCGCTCCTCAAGCGCCTCACGCAGCGCGATCTCCTGGACGTCTCCGTCCTCGGTAGGAATCAGTCGTTTGCCCATGCCCAACGGGTACTGCGCATCGAGCCGATGAACAAGCGATGAACAACCCGGCCACGAGAAGTTCTCAATCCCTCTCGTAGAATTCGCCACCAGGGGCACGCGGCGTCGCGCAGGCGACGCCACCAGGGACAGGAGGGATTGACATGCGCAAGCACCTGCTCGCCATTGCCGCCGTCTTCACGCTTTTGGGTGCCGGATCGCTCGCGCCGGGTCGCGCCGAGGCCATGCCGCTCGCCGCGCCGTCGGCCGCGCGGCAGGCGATCGAAAGCACGAATCTGGCCGATCGGGTGGCCTACGTCTGCCGCCGCTTCTGGGGGTGCGGCTACTATGGCTGCGGCTGGCGCCGCTCGTGCTACTGGACGCCCGGCTACTACGGCTATTACGGCTACTACGGGCCGTATCGGCCGTGGGGTTACCATCGCTGGCACCATTGGCATCACTGGCGCCACTGGTAAGGCCAGCCTCCGAAAGCGACGCGCGCCGCCGCGCGCTCGAGCCGCTGGCGCGAAGAAGAGCTTCGCGCTAGGAGGTTTGGTGCGTCGTCACGGGGACGGACGCGTCGTTTTCAAGCGCCGATAGGGAGGAATCATGCGGACGATCGTCTTGGCCATGTTCGTTCTGGCCGGAATTGCGTTGGCTGGAAGTTCTCCGGGCACGGCCGCGCCCGCCAATGGCGCGCTGCTCGCGGCCGGTGTCGCAGCCGCCGGACCGACAGCCGAGCCGGTTCACTGCCGGCCTTACGTGCATCGGCATCCCTGGGGCTGGGGCACCGGGTGCGTGCGCCACGTCGCGCCCGTGGGACCGGTGATCGTCGCGCCGCCACGCCGGCATTACTGTGTCCGGCGCTGCGGCCCCTATTCGTGCCGGACCGTCTGCTATTGATCGTTCGAGCGGAGGGGCGGGCGCCGCAGGCGCTTCGCCGATGAGGGACCGGCGGGAGAAGCGCAAGAGATTCCGAAAGGGAGGCTCGGGACCTGTCGCGGTGGCGTTGGCGACGGCATCGGTTCGACACATATTGGAGACCGGGGCCGGAACCAGGCGGAGACTGCGATGCCGACCAGATTGGCTGCGCTACTCATCACGCTCGGGATCGCCGCGGTCGGGGCGCCGGGAGTCGCGGCGGCTCCCGCTGCGGGCGCCGGCTCCAGCTCGGGTATTCATTCCCTTTTCCGGCCGGTGCATCTCGGCTGCGGGCCCGGGTACTGCCGGTACCGGGTCTGCGACGCGCGCCGTTGCCGCTACCTGTGCCGGCATTGCCGCGGAAGCTGACGTCAGGGGCGCAATCGGCAACGCCGCCCGGACGTGTCGGGCCGCATTTCCTCGGCCGACGTCTTCCGGGCGCGCGCGCCGAGCGCAGGCGCCGCACCCGGTTCAGGCGACATCCGGGAGCGTGCGCCACAGCGCGGCGAGAAAGTGCTGGCGCGCTTCGGGCAGCTCCAGGCCGCGCGGCGCGAACGCGTAGCGGCCAAGGAAAAAACCGGTGAGCGCGAAGCCGGCGGCCAGGTCCTCGGGCGTCGGCGGCGCGCAGGACTGCCCGGCGGCGAGGAACGCCGGCAGGCGCAGCAGCCTGTCACGCCACGGTTCGCCCGCCGCGCGCGACACCGCGCGCCCGCTCTTCGGCGCAACGTAGATGAGATCGTCCTCCGTGCCGG
>CAZIGW010000103.1:0-4151 GCA_964538565.1 uncultured Hyphomicrobiales bacterium
AAAGAACCGCGAAGAGTTTTGTGCGATTTTCGCAATTCGAATAGCAGGCGCGCCGCGCAACACATTGATCGGTAAACAGAAAGTTCTTCCTTCGCTGCGGTGCACAATCGGGATCGCCGGGCTGAAACCTCCCTCTTCACAATGCGAACGGCAGAATGGCAGATTCTGAACGAAAAGGGAACATCTATTTTCGTGCCAGGGTTGAACACGCAAGGCACACCCGGCAAAAAAGGGGGCCACCCGCAAAGCCTTCCGCCCATTTTCCGGGGCCCGCGAAGCAGCTTAGGGTAGCCCGTGAAGGGGTATGCGATGCCGAACCATGAAGACGCCGTCAAGGAGGCATTTGCCCAGTATCTGCGCGACCTTCGCGAATTCACAGCCAAGGAAAAGACCGAACACACCGACCGCGCGGTATTGGAACGGTTGCTAAGAGCATTCGCAGACCAGGCTGAGGGCAAGCCCAAGGTTCAGCACGAACCCAAACGCATCGCCGACAAGGGGGCGCCGGATTTCAAGGTCACCAAGGCGGGCATGATTGTCGGTTATGTGGAAAACAAGAAGCCCGGCGAAAATCTGGACAAGGTCCTGAAGTCGGACCAGATCGCCAAATACAAGACGCTCAGGCAAAACATCATCCTGACCGACTACTGCGAGTTCATCTGGATCGGCGCCGCCGGCGCGCCGAAGCGTGCCGCGCTGTGCAATGAGGACGATCTTGAGAATCGAAAATTCAAGCCGCGCGAGGACCGTGTCGAAGCCGTTGCGAAACTGCTGGAAGGCTTCTTCTCGACCGCACCCGAGGGCATCGACAATTCGCAACGGTTGGCGCTTGCGCTGGCACGCCGTGCCCACGTGCTGCGCGACGGACTTACGGAAGAATTGGTTCGCCAGTTGCGCGACAACAGCGGCGAGCGGCTGCTGGGCCTATACAACATCTTCAAGACACAGGTGTTTCACGCGCTGACTACGCAGGAATTCGCCGACGCCTTCGCACAGATGCTTGTCTACGGCCTCTTTCTTGCAAAGCTCAACGCGAAGCCGAACGAAAGGATTACCCTGGAGAACGCGAGAGCCAGCATCCCCGGCTCCTTCCGCTTGATCCGCGAGCTGGTCTCGTTTCTCGATGAGCTTGAGAAAGACGAATACGTCGAAATTCGCTGGGTGATCGAAGAAGTCCTGCTGATCGTAAACGAGCTGGATGTCGGCCGCATTCACGAAGACCTCTCCTTTCGCGGGCGCAAAGCCGTCAACCGCAACGTCCGCGCGCGCGACGAAGAAGAGCACCGGCTGTTCGAGCGCGATCCGTTCATCTATTTCTACGAGGACTTCCTGCGCGCCTATGACAAGGCAACGAGCAAAGGCCGCGGCGTATACTACACGCCACCGCCGGTCGTGAGCTTCATCGTCCGCGCGGTGGATGACATTCTGAAAACCAGCTTTGGCATAGACGATGGTCTGGCCGACAGCCGGCGCGTCACGGTGCTGGACTTCGCCTGCGGCACCGGTACCTTTTTGCTGGAAGTGTTCCAGCGCATCTTCGACAACATCGGCGGGCCGGATTCGAGCAAGGCGAAGAAAGTCGTCGCCGAGCACATTCTGCAACACCTCTACGGCTTCGAATATCTGCTTGCGCCCTATACCATCGCCCATCTCAAACTGTCGCAATATCTGCACGACAAGGGTCATCCGCTCAAAGGCAATGAGCGGCTGCAGGTGTTTCTCACCAACACGCTCGAACCCGTGACGGCCGATCCGGATCAGGCGAAGCTGTGGCCGGTGCCCGCGCTCGCCACGGAGATCAAGGAAGCGGATGCCGTCAAGAAGAAGCAGATTCTGGTCATCACCGGCAATCCGCCCTATTCGGGCCATTCGAAGAACGAAGGCTTCAAGGCAGAGATCGGCGGCTACAAATACACAATCGAGAAAGACGAACAGGGCCGGGACGTGCAGAAGCCTTTGGGCGAGCGCAATCCGAAGTATCTGCAAGATGACTATGTGAAGTTCATTCGCTTTGCACAACTCAAAATGGATGAAGTGGAGGAAGGCGTCGTCGGTATCATCACAAACCATTCGTGGCTGGACAATCCAACGTTCCGCGGCATGCGCCAATCGCTGATGCGCAGCTTTCAACAAATCTACGTCCTTGACCTCCACGGGAATGCCAAGAAGAAGGAGCGTGCGCCGGACGGCAGTAAGGATGAGAACATCTTTGATATCGAGCAGGGTGTTGCCATCAGCTTGTTCGTGAAGAAACCCGACCTCGGACGCGGTATTTGGCATGGCGATATGTGGGGCAAGCGACTGAACAAATATGTGCAGCTTGCCGAATACGAAATGCGAAAAGTGGCAGTAACGGAGCTGAACCCTTCAGCTCCCTTGCGAATGTTCATACCGAAACCGCATGAAGGGTTCTCACGCAACGATTGGCGCTTGACGGATATCTTCGACATCAAAACTACCGGGATGAAAACCCATAGGGACGATTTTGCAGTAGGGTTTCAGCGCACGGAGGTGGAGCGGAGGTTGAAAGACCTGCTCAACCAGAGCGGATCGTACATTTACGAAAAGTACAAGCTTAACAAGACGGCCTCGTGGTCAGCGGAGGCGGCAAAGTTGGCGCTTGCTCAACTGGAGGATCCCATTCACGTCGTGCAACGGTGTTACTATCGTCCATTCGACATACGCTGGTGCCTCTACGGTTCCTATGTGATGGATCGACCAAGGAGCGAATTAGCAGAAAATGTCGCAGGTCGACATAATCTACTTCTCCTGTGCCCTCGCCAAACGAAGAATGATTGGGCCGTCGCCGTAACAGATCAAGTTCCGGACCATAAATCTGTATCCGACTACGATACTGGGTATGTTTTCCCTCTGTGGCAGTACGGTTCAAACGAGCGAACCGAAAATTTCTCCTCCAACTTCCGCACTTTTCTAGATGCGCGCTACGACTATCGGTACACGCCGGAACAGGTATTTGCCTACATTTATGCGGTGCTACATGTGCCAGCGTACCGAATGCGCTATGCCGAATTCCTGCGCATCGATTTTCCGCGAATTCCCCTTCCTGAAAATAAGTCCGATTTCGATGTGCTTTCCGCGCTCGGATGGGATCTGGTGCAGGCACATCTGCTGAAGAAACTGCCGCCGCTCAAACTTGCAGAATTGGAGGGCAAGGGGAACGATACAGTGGATGCTGTGCGTTATTCCCCGCAGGAACAGACCGTCTGGTTTAATACCACCCAAAGCTTCAAGCCGGTGCCGCAGGATGTTTGGGAGTTCCACATTGGCGGCTACCAGGTGCTGGAGAAATATCTCAAGTCTCGCAAAGGCCGCGAATTGTCTCTCGCGGAAGTGGAGCATGTCGGCGATATTGCCCGCAGCCTCGCGTTCACGATCGCGCAGATGGCCAAGATCGATACCGCTTACAAGGCGGCATTTCCGGACCGGGGATAACTCGGCCCGGCATCTCGCAAGGCTGGCCCACCTGCGGCAAGATCGAGCTGAGCAACGATTCGCGGGAGCACCTCCTGGCCAGCGCGCAGCAAAGCCTGTTTGCGGAAGAGGAACTGGCGCCCAAGTGCTATGTTCCCAAGCCTGAGCACGTGCGCAATAGCCTGAAAAGCCTGCTCGACCAGATGCGGGCCGCCGAGCGCTGGCCTTGGGAGGGCGCCTTGCTCGAACTCTATCGCGACATCGTCCCCCCACAGCTTTATGCCGACCTGCCGGACCGCGAAGAAGCCGCGCGCTGGAGGGCCGAAATCGAAGCCGAAATCGCCCGTCTCGACGCCGCCGCTTAATTCCTTGCCCTGCCCGCGACTCGGCGCTAATCAGTCCCCTTAACCTGCAATTCGGCCGGTCCACGGGCGCACCGCGCGTGTGTCCGCCTGCGCGCGCGAGAGACGATGCCCACACGCACCGATATCCACACCGTCCTCATCATCGGCGCGGGGCCCATCGTCATCGGCCAGGCGTGCGAGTTCGACTACTCCGGGGTGCAGGCCTGCAAGGCCCTGCGCGAAGAGGGCTATCGCGTGGTTCTGGTGAACTCCAACCCCGCCACGATCATGACCGATCCGGCGCTCGCCGACGCCACCTATGTCGAGCCGATCACGCCCGGCTTCGTCGAGCAGATCATCGCGCGCGAGCGGGCG
>CAZIGW010000104.1:0-12228 GCA_964538565.1 uncultured Hyphomicrobiales bacterium
AAGGTCTCGGTGCCGATCGGCCGGCTGACCTCGAAGGGCTATGCCGCCGAGTTGCGCGCGGGCATCGATCGCTCGCGCGCGCGTCCGTCGCGCGAGATCCACGCGGGCGGCACGGCCGCGCACGAGGGAGCGAACACGACGCACTTCTCCGTGGTCGACCGGTTCGGCAACGCGGTGGCGAATACGACGTCGCTGAATTTCAACTACGGCGTCGGGCTGGTGGCCGAGAACACCGGAATCCTGCTCAACAACGAGCTCGACGACTTTTCGGCGAAGCCCGGGGCCCCGAACGCATTCGGGCTCGTGGGCGGCAGCGCCAACGCGCCGGCGGCCGGCAAGCGTCCGCTCTCGTCGATGACTCCGACGATCGTTCTGCGCGACGGCAGGCCGGTGCTCGTCACGGGAGCGCCGGGCGGCAGCCGCATCATCACGACGGTGCTGCAGGTCATCGTCAACGTGATCGATTTCAAGCAGCCGGTCGCGGAGGCCGTGGCGGCCCCGCGCGTGCACCATCAGTGGCTGCCTGATCGGGTCGTCGTGGAAAAGAGCCTGCCGGCGGCCACCGTTCGGGCACTCGAGCAGCGCGGCCATACGGTGGTGATCGGTCCGGCCTCGGGTTCGGCCAATTCGATCGCGGTCGCGCCGCGAGTCCTGCTCGGTGCCGCCGACAGCCGCACGCGCGGGGCGCTGGCGGCCGGATACTGAGGACGCCGGCGGGCGATCCCGTTCAGTGGATCCTGGCGCTGTCGAGCCTCTGGAAGCGCTTTCGAGCGAAGTGGGAATCGGCTCGCGCGAAGAAAACGCGTCAAGGCAAGAACCTCGAGCCCGGCCTTGATTCCATCAGGGCCAGAAGGGTTCTAGGATGACATGCGACGCGGCTCGATCAGCCGCGCAAGTTGCCGGCGGGCGATGTCCCGGTTCTGCCGCCCGGACAGGCGGATGACCGGCGACTCTTTCGCGGCGGGCAGGAAAACGCGCGCAACGCGAAAGCTCCCGCCGATCGCCGGGCGTGCGGTTTGGTCAGGTCTCGTCAGATCGTCCAACGGATTATGCGACATGTCACCGCCCTATGGCCAAACGAGCGTGACGGAGCGTCGCCTGAGCGGACTGGAGCGGGCGATGGGATTCGAACCCACGACCCCAACCTTGGCAAGGTTGTGCTCTACCCCTGAGCTACACCCGCATTCCCCCCACGGCAGCCCCAGCCACCGGGGCTCTCCTATGCCAAATGGGTCGGACGTTTGCAACCGATTCCACGCCCGGGCGATCGCTTATAATAACATTTGATTTGTCGGCGCCCCGTTTACTGCCCAGCAGGCGGGAAAATCCATTCCCCAATACCTCAGCGCTTCCATGTATGCCACGCCTGACGATCTCTTCGCCTGTCTGGATCGACTGGGGATTCCGCACCGAACGACAACGCACGTCGCGCTTTTTACCGTTGAACAGTCGCGGGCCTTGCGCGGGCAGATTCCCGGCGGACATACGAAGAACCTGTTTCTTCGCGACCGAAAGGACGCACTGTTTCTGGTCGTGGCGCTCGAAGACGCGGTGATCGACCTCAAGCGCCTTCACCAGCGCCTCGGCTGCGGACGCCTGTCGTTCGGACCGGCCGAGCTCCTGCGCGAGGCGCTCGGCGTCGCTCCGGGCGCCGTCACGCCCTTCGCGGCCATCAATGACACGGCGCAGCGGGTGACGGTCGTGCTCGATGCCGCCATGATGGATCATGCGATCTTGAACTATCATCCGCTCGTCAACACCATGACGACCTCGATCGCGTCCGGCGACCTGGTTCGGTTTCTGACGGCGACCGGGCATCCCCCGCGCATCGAGCCGATTTCCGGCGCGCCCCAAGACCTGTAAAACCGTCCGGGGGCAGACCCCCTGATTGCATTCGTGCCGGCCATAGCCATCTAATCGGCTAAATTGGGCTCGGTTCGCCGCCCGGCGAAATTGAGGATTTCAGGATGCTGCAGAACGGCGGAAATGCCGCGACCACCACCGCGGATGGGCTGATCAAGGACACGACCACCCAGACCTTCATGAAGGACGTGATCGAGGAATCGCGGCGCCAGCCGGTGCTGGTCGATTTCTGGGCGCCCTGGTGCGGCCCCTGCCGGCAGCTCACCCCGGTTCTCGAGAAGGTGGTGCGTGCCGCCAAGGGCAAGGTCAAGCTCGTCAAGATGAACACCGACGAGCACCCGGCGATCCCGTCGCAACTGGGCATCCAGTCGATCCCCGCGGTGTTCGCCTTCGTCAACGGGCAGCCCGCCGACGGCTTCATGGGCGCGCTGCCGGAGAGCCAGGTGACGGCGTTCATCGAACGGCTCACCAAGGAGCGCATCGGCGGCGACACGGCGGATCGGCTCGCGGCGGCCGATGCCGCGCTGGTCGAAGGCAACCCGGCGAGCGCCGCCGAGATCTACGCGGGGATCCTCGCCGAGGACAGCAGCAATGTTCATGCGCTGGCCGGACTCGCGCGCTGCTACGTCGAGACCGGGGCGATGGAGCAGGCCAAGCAGACGCTGGCGATGGTGCCGGAATCGAAGCGCAACGAGCCCTCGGTCGCCGCCGCGCGGGCCGCCATCGAGCTCTCCGAGCAGGCCGCCGCGCTCGGGCCGGTGGCCGATCTCGAGCACAAGGTGCTCGCCAATCCGCTCGATCACCAGGCGCGCTACGATCTCGCGCTCGCCCTCAACGCCAAGGGACGCCGCAACGAGGCGCTCGATCATCTGATCGAGATCGTTCGCCGCGACCGCAAGTGGAACGACGACGGCGCGCGCAAGCAGCTCGTGCAACTGTTCGAAGCCTGGGGTCCGACGGACGAACTGACCGTCGAGGGACGCAAACGCCTGTCGTCAATTCTGTTCGCATGAAGTCGCGATAATCCTGCTTCGGTCGCGGCGGGAGAGGGACCGATGCCGATGAACGCGGTCTATCGCGGGCCGGGCGACCTGCCCGACACCATCCCGGTGTTTCCCTTGCCGGGGGCGCTGCTGTTGCCGCGCGGCCAGATGCCGCTCAACATTTTCGAGCCGCGCTATCTCGCGATGGTCGACGACGCCCTGCGCGTCGGTCATCGTCTGATCGGCATGATCCAGCCGGACGCGGCGCACCCGGGCCCTCAATCCCGGCCAAATCTCTACGCCGTCGGATGCGTGGGCCGACTGACGCAGTTCGCCGAGACCGGCGACGGCCGCTACCTCATCCAACTGACCGGCATCGCCCGCTTCCGGGTCGAGCGCGAGCTCACGACGACGACGCCCTATCGCCAGTGCCAGGTCACCTACGCGCCGTTCGCCGACGACTTCATCGCGCGCAAGGGCGAGGAGGCGGTCGACCGGCGCGCGCTGCTCGAGGCGCTCAGCGCGTTCCTCAAGGCGAACAATCTCAACGCCGACTGGAAAGACGTGGAAAACGCCCCCAACGAGGCGCTCGTCAACGCGCTCGCCATGATGTCTCCGTACGGGCCGGCCGAGAAGCAGGCGATGCTGGAGGCCCCCGACCTCAAGTCGCGCGCCGAGATTCTCGTCGCCGTCACCGAAATCGAGCTTGCCAAGAGCAAGGCGGGGAGCGATACGCCCCTGCAATGATCAGGGCCGCCGGCGGTCTCGCGCCGCCGGCGGGCGAACGAAGGATCGCAACGCCATGACCACGACACCTGCGCCCGAGCGGCCTGCCGGCGGCGTCGATCGCAAGCTGCTTGAAATCCTGGTCTGCCCGGTCACCAAGGGTCCGCTCGAATACGACGCGGAGCGCCAGGAGCTGATTTCGCGTTCGGCCAAGCTCGCCTATCCGATCCGCGACGGGATTCCGATCATGCTTCCGGAAGAAGCGAGAGCGCTCGACTGACACCGGCGTCCGCTCGAACATCGCACACATCAAGGGAGGGAAGTCCGTGCTCAGGATCTGGGGCAGAAAAACGTCGTCCAACGTTCAGAAGGTGATGTGGGCGATCGGCGAGCTCGGCCTCGCGCACGAGCGCATCGACATCGGCGGCCCGTTCGGCAAGAGCAAGGAAGAACCCTATCTGTCGCTCAATCCCAACGGTCTGGTGCCGACCCTGCAGGAGGACGATTTCACGCTCTGGGAATCGAATTCGATCGTGCGCTATCTCGCCGCCAAGTACGGCGCCGGCACGCTCGAGCCCGCCGATCCTTGGGCGCGGGCACGCGCCAGCCAATGGATGGACTGGCAGCTCTCGGTCGTGGGTCCGGCGATCTTCGGCGCGTTCTGGGGCCTGATCCGCACGCCGCCGGAGAAGCGCGATCAGGCGGCGATCGACGCCTCGAAGACCAGGACCACCGCCGCGATGAAGATTCTCGACGCGCAGCTTGCCCGCACCGCGTTCGTGGCCGACGACCAGTTCTCGATGGGCGACATTCCGGTCGGCATCATGGCCTACCGATTTCGCCAGCTCGTGCCCGAGCGCCCGCCGCTCGACAATCTCGAACGCTGGTACGCCGACATCTCCGCGCGCCCCGCATTCCGCGATCACGTCTCGGCGGTCCCGCTCTCCTAGCGCATGATCCGGCGAAGTGGCTATCGGTTCCCCGACAGGATCATGCGCCGAGTCAAAGAATGAGAGCGCGCTCTTGCGCGAAGCCGTTTCCGTCTTGCCGATCGCGCTCTGCACTCGCCGCTACAGCGCTTCGCCGCGCAGGAGCCTCGGGACCTCGCCCATGAATCCCGCCGCCTCGCGGATGAACATCCGCTTGAGCGCGGGCAACCGGTCGACGAGACCGAGGCCGACGTCGCGCGCCAATCGCAGCACGTCGGACCGGTTGGAGAACAGGCGGTTGAGCCCGTCGGTCGCCACCCCCATGGCGAAACTGTCGAACCGGCGCCAGCGCTCATAGCGCGCGAGCACCTCGGCGCGGCCCGGATCGAGGCCGAGACGGGCGGCGTCGACGATCACCTCGGCGAGCGCGGCGACATCGCGCAGGCCCATGTTGAGGCCCTGGCCGGCGATCGGATGGATCCTGTGCGCGGCGTCGCCGACGAGCGCGAGGCGCTCGGCCACGAAGCTGCGCGCCAGCGCAAAGCCGAGCGGGAACGCGCGACGCGGGCCGGCCAGCGCGAGTTCGCCGAGCCGGAGGCCGAAGCGCTTCTCCACCTCGGCGAGGAATTCGGCATCGGGCGCGGCAACGAGGCGCGCGGCCGCCTCGCTTTCCTCCGTCCAGACGATCGAGCTGCGCCGGTTTCGGAGCGGCAGGATCGCAAACGGGCCCGAGGGAAGAAAATGCTCCTCGGCGCGTCCGTGGTGGTCGCGCTCGTGCGCGATCGTCGTGGTGATGGCCGATTGTCCGTAGGTCCAGCCGACGCTCTGGATCCCGGCGCGCTCCCGCAGGCGCGAACGGGCTCCGTCGGCCGCGACCAGAAGATCGGCACGGACCTCCGAGTCATCGGCAAGACGCACGATCGTGCCGGCTTGCTCCGTCTCGTATCCGGCGACCCCGACCGGGAGCAGCGTGACGCCGTCCGCCCTGGCGCGAGCAACGAGCGCGCCGACCAGAGGTTCGTTCTCCACCATGTGGGCGAACGGTTCGCCCGGCTCGACCTCGCCCGCGAAGGTAAGGAATACCGGCCGCACGACGTCGTCGAGCCGGCTGTCGGTGATCGCCATGTCGAGGATCGGTTCGGCCCCGTCGGCGACCGCCTCCCAGACGCCGAGCGCCTCGAACAGCCGCCGGGCCGCCGCCGCGATGGCGGTGGCGCGCACGTCCTCATTGGCGCGCCCGAGCGCCGGGTCCGCGACCGTCACGCCGAACGCCGGACCGAGGCCCTGGCGCAGCGCGATGGCGAGCGCGAGTCCGGCGAATCCGGCGCCGCCGATCACCACATGCGTGCGCCCGTTCGCCATCGATCCATGCTCGCCTTTTCGTGTTCGCCTGACGCGGCAACACTAGCACTGCGGCCCGTCGCGGGCGATGCCTTGACTTCCCGTCGCCGCCCGCGCGTCATTGACGCCCGACGCTCATCACCGGGATCCTCAATGGCTTTGCCCCCTTCGTCCGCCGGGAACTCCGCCGTTCAGGACCTCCTGACCATCCTCGATCTCGAGCCGCTCGAGGTGAATCTCTTTCGCGGTCGCTCGCCGCAGGTCGGTTGGCAACGCGTGTTCGGCGGCCAGGTGATCGGCCAGGCGCTGGTGGCGGCGTGCCGGACGGTCGACGGCGACCGGCCGCCGCACTCCCTGCACGCGTATTTCCTGCTCGCCGGCGATCCCAAGGTGCCGATCATCTACAACGTGGACCGCATCCGCGACGGCAAGAGCTTCACCACCCGCCGGGTCGTGGCGGTGCAGCACGGCCACGCGATCTTTTCGATGTCGGCCTCGTTCCACGCCGACGAGCCCGGCCTGACGCACCAGGCCACGATGCCGGACGTGCCCAAGCCCGAGGATCTGCCGAGCGAGTCCGACATCAAGGAGCGGGTGCTGCCACTGATGCCCGATCCGGTGCGGCGCTACTACGAACGCGAGCGCCCGATCGAACTGCGGCCGGTCGAGTTCGGGCGCTACCTCGGGCAGAAATATCAGGACGGACGTTTCAACGTCTGGATCCGCACCACCGGCAAGCTGCCGGACGATCCCGCCGTGCACGCCTGCGTGCTCGCCTATGCGTCGGACATGACGCTGCTCGACGCCGCCCTCATTCCGCACGGCCGGACCGTGTTCGAGAAGGAGATCATGGCGGCGAGCCTCGACCACGCGCTGTGGTTTCACCGCCCGTTCCGGGCCGACGACTGGCTGCTGTACGCCCAGGACAGCCCCAGCCTGTCGGGCGCGCGCGGGTTCTCGCGCGGCCTCATCTTCGCGCGCGACGGCACGCTCGTCGCCTCGGTGGCCCAGGAAGGCCTGGTGCGCGAGCGCAGGCCCGGGACCTGACCGGCGCCGTTCGTACACAATGGGGGCACGCAAGACGGGCGGACTGCCTTCCAATTGGGCGGCAAAATAGCCTAACGTGTCATCGCTCTGGTCACCGGACGCCCAGCCGGGGGTTCGAGCTCATTTTCCAGTCAGCGTTTTTGACGGCCGGGACCCTCGCCATGAAACTCGTGATCGCCATCATCAAGCCTTTCAAGCTCGACGACGTCCGTGAAGCGCTGATGCGCCTCGGCATCAACGGGCTCACGGTCTCGGAAGTGAAGGGCTACGGCCGCCAGAAAGGCCACACCGAGATCGACCGCGGCGCCGAATACGCGGTGAATTTCCTGCCCAAGGTCCGCATCGACGTCGCCGTCCCGGCGGACCGCACCGAGCAGGTGATCGAGGCGATCAATGCCGCGGCCAAGACCGGGCAGATCGGCGACGGCAAGATCTTTGTCACACCGCTCGAGCACGCGGTCCGGATCCGGACCGGGGAAACCGATTCCGACGCACTCTGAGCCGGTCATTCGAGGGGGGAATGCCATGTTCGCCATGCCCACGCGGCGCACCGCCGTGCGCTGCCTTGCTTCTGCGGTTCCGTTCGTGCTCGCCTGCGGGCCGGCGTTCGCCCAGGGCAATAAGAACGACGCCGCCGACACCGCCTGGATGACGGTTGCGACCGGCATCGTCCTGATGATGACGCTGCCGGGACTTGCCCTCTTCTACGCCGGAATGGTGCGCAAGAAGAACGTGCTGGCCACGATGGCGCAGAGCCTCGCGGCGACCGCGATCGTGTCGATCCTCTGGCTGATCGTCGGTTACAGCCTCAGCTTCACGGGCGACGGCGCCTGGATCGGAACGCTGCAGCGCTCGTTCCTGCACGGGATGGGCATGGATGCGGTGAGCCCGCTCGCCAAGACCATCCCGGAAAGCCTGTTCATGCTCTACCAGATGACGTTCGCGGTCATCACGGTGGCGCTCGTGGCCGGCAGCGTCGCCGATCGCATGCGGTTTTCGGCGTTCCTGCTGTTCTCGGTCGGCTGGCTGTTCCTCGTGTACGTGCCGATCGCCCATTGGGTCTGGGGCGGCGGATTCCTGGGAGCGGCCGGTCTCCTCGATTTTGCGGGCGGCACGGTGGTGCACGTGAACGCCGGCGTCGCCGGCCTCGTCGCCGCGCTCGTTCTCGGCAAGCGCCACGGCTACGGCTCCGAGAATCTCGCCCCCTATGACCTGTCGATGGCGGTGATCGGCACCGGGCTGCTCTGGGTCGGCTGGTTCGGCTTCAACGGCGGCTCGGCGCTGGAGGCCGGGGCGCGTGCCGTCATGGCGATCACGGCGACCCACATGGCGGCCTGCGCGGGCGCCCTGACGTGGACGGCCATCGAATGGTGGACCCGCGGCAAGCCCTCGGTGCTCGGCATGATCTCCGGGGCGGTCGCCGGCCTCGGCACGATCACCCCGGCGTCGGGTTACGTCCTGCCTTGGCACGGCGTGATCATCGGCGCCGTTGCGGGCGGGATCTGCTTCTACGCTTGCACGGCGCTCAAACAGCGCTTCGGCTACGACGATTCGCTCGACGTGTTCGGAGTGCACGGCATCGGGGGCGCGACCGGGACCGTGCTGTGCGGCGTGTTCGCGACCGCGGCCGTCTCCATCAGCCCGGATGCGCCCGCGGGCCTGCCGGGCCTGCTGGAAGGCAATCCGCACCAGTTCGTGGTCCAGATCTATGGGGTGCTGGCGACCGCCGCCTGGTGCGGCGGCGTCACCTACGGGCTGCTCAAGCTCGTCGCCCTCCTGGTGCCGCTGCGCGTCAGCCTGGAAGACGAGCGCGCCGGGCTCGACATCGCGCTCCACGGCGAAGCCATTCAGTAACGCGCTCGCGCGCGACCCGTGGGCCTGGCGCGAACGCCGGGCCTGTTCGTGCGGCGTGACACCGTCTCCGGGCTCGCATTGCTCGTGCGGTTCGGGAGCCGGCGCGAGGGGCGGCGCCTGGCTGCTGCCTACCCGATAGGCAGACGAAAGTGCGGCGCCGCGACTGATGCATTTTTAAGCAGCGATGGCGAAGCACTAGGCACGGGCCTGGTCCGGCGTCCGCCTGTCCCCCGCGGTCTCGCAAAATCCCCATCCCGGCCAGCCCGTTAGGTCACCCGAAGGAACTTGGCACGCGGCTTGATTTCCTCCCTCCCGGCAATGCTGCCGGGGCGAGAACCTTTGCACGCGGAGCCATGTTGACCGCCCGAACGGCGTCACAAGAGGTCGCCGGGACGGGCTTTAGCGGGGACAGAACCCATGAAAATCGTCATGGCCATCATCAAGCCTTTCAAGCTCGACGAGGTCCGCGACGCTCTCACCGCGATCGGCGTGCACGGTCTGACCGTCACGGAGGTCAAGGGCTACGGGCGCCAGAAGGGGCACACCGAGATCTACCGCGGCACCGAGTACGCGGTGAGTTTCCTGCCGAAGATCAAGATCGAGGTCGCGGTCGCGTCGGACCAGACCGACAAGGTCATCGAAGCCATCACGGTGGCCGCCAAGACCGGCCAGATCGGCGACGGCAAGATTTTCGTTTTCGGCATCGACCAGGCCGTGCGCATCCGCACCGGCGAGACCGACGCCGCGGCGCTGTGAACACGAACAGGAGTTCAATCATGACATTCGAGAAACCGTCCCGCGCGGGGCTTGTGGCTCTTGTTCTCGCGGCCATCCTCGGACTGTTCGCCACCCTGGCGGTGACGAGCACATCCTTTGCGCAGGCGCCCGCCCAGGCGCCGGCGGCCGCTCCCGCCGCCGAGCCGGCCCCGCCGGCCTGCGATGCCAAGACGCTCGAGAAGTGCACGCCGAACTCGGGCGACACCGCCTGGATGCTCACCTCGATGGCGCTCGTGCTGATGATGACGGTTCCGGGCCTCGGACTGTTCTACGGCGGCATGGTGCGCAAGAAGAACGTGGGCGACACGGTGATGACGAGCTTCGCCATCACCTGTCTGATCACCGTCATCTTCGCGGTCGCGACCTACAGCCTCGCGTTTCGGGCCGGCTCGCCCTTCATCGGCGGACTCGATCGGGCGTTCCTGCAGGGCATCGTGAGCGACATCGCCAAGGGCATCGGCAATCCCAATCAGCTCGCGCCGACGATCCCCGAGACCGTCTACATGTGCTTCCAGATGACGTTCGCGATCATCACGCCCGCCCTGATCGCCGGCGCCTTCGCGGAGCGCATGAAGTTCTCCGCCATGCTGTGGTTCATCGGCCTGTGGGCGGTGTTCGTCTACGCGCCGGTCGCACACTGGGTCTGGGGGCCGGACGGCTTCCTCGCCAACGCCAATTCCGACGCCTGGGTCAAGGTGCTCGACTTCGCGGGCGGCACCGTCGTGCACATCAACGCGGGCGTCGCCGGCCTGATGTGCGCCATCATGCTCGGCAAGCGCAGGGACACGGGGCCCGCCCACAACATGGTGCTCACCTTCATCGGCGCCTCCCTGCTGTGGGTCGGCTGGTTCGGCTTCAACGCCGGCTCCGCAGTCACCGCCGGCATGCAGGCCGGCATGGCGATGACCGTCACCCAGATCGCCACCGGGGTCGCCGGTCTCACCTGGATGTTCGTCGAGTGGGCGGCGCGCGGCAAGCCCACCGTGATCGGCATCGCGTCCGGCGCGGTCGCGGGCCTCGTCGCCATCACGCCCGCCTCGGGCTACGTCGGTCCGGTCGGCTCGATGGCGATCGGCGTCGCCGCCGGCATCTGCTGCTACTGGGGTGCGACGAGCCTCAAGCACATGTGCGGGTATGACGACGCGCTCGACTGCTTCGGGGTGCATGCGGTCGGCGGCATCGTCGGTGCGCTGCTCACCGGCGTGTTCGCGATCAGCGAATACGGCGGGACCTCCGGTCTGATCGAGGGCAACCCGGGCCAGCTCATCAACCAGGCCGAGGGCATCCTGATCATCCTCGGGTACGACGCGATCGTCTCCCTGATCATCCTGAAGCTGGTCGACGTCTTCATCGGGCTGCGCGTCAGCGAGGAGATCGAGCGCGAAGGCCTCGACCTCACGCTGCACGGGGAGATCGTGCAGTAAGCGGAAAACGGTTGGGGCATAAACCCGGCATTGCCCCTCCGTCAGGAGGCTCCGGTTTCGGCCGGGGCCTCCTTCTTTTTGCGGCCCCGATCCGCTATGTCCACGATGGTTAATCGCGCCTTTACCTCGCCGCTCCTATGCTGCTCCAGCCAAGGTGTGTCGGGCGGGACCCGTTGTTGTGTCGATGTCCATGATCATTGCCGAACGCGAGCTGTCGTCCTCGAGCGGTCGGACCCTCGACGCGCGCTCGCCCTTCGTTCGCCTGGCGGAACTACTGGCCGGTACCGAGCCGGGCCAATCCGTGATCAACCTGGCGGTCGGCGAGCCGCAGCACCCGATTCCCCCCTTCGTCGCCCCGACGCTTGCCGCTCACGTGGGGGAATTCGGCCGCTATCCGGCCGGCAAGGGCACGGATCGTTTCCGCCAGTCGGCGGCCGCCTGGCTCGAACGGCGCTATCGCCTCGGGCGCCGGCCCGATGCGGACAGCGAGGTGCTGGTCCTCAATGGAACCCGCGAAGGCCTGTTTCTCGCCGCGATCGCCGCCAGGCGCTGGGTCGCGCCGCGGGCGGGTCCGCCGGCGATCCTGCTGCCCAATCCGTTCTATGCGGCCTATGCGGCCGGCGCGGACGCGGCCGGCTGCGAGACGGTCTATCTGCCGGCGACCCGCGCCACCGGGTTTCTGCCCGACCTTGACGTGATCCCGGACGCGCTCTTCGCCCGCACGGTCGCGTTCTACATCGCCTCGCCCGCCAATCCGCAGGGAGCGGTCGCCGACAAGACCTACCTTGCGCGGCTCGCCGCCCTCGCCCGCCGATTCGGTTTCCTCGTCTTTTCCGACGAATGCTACTCGGAAATCTACACGGGCGCTCCGCCGGCCGGGATCCTCGAATCGGCGACCGCCGACTTCGCCAACGTGGCGGTGTTCCAGTCGCTGTCGAAGCGCTCGAACCTGCCGGGCCTGCGCGTCGGCTTCGTCGCCGGCGACCGCCGCTTCATCGGCGCCTTTCTCGATCTGCGCAACGTGGCTGCCCCACAGGTGCCCTCGCCCGCCCAGGAGGTGGCCATCGCCGCCTATTCGGACGAGACCCACGTCGAGGAGAACCGGCGCCGCTACATGCTCAAGTTCGACCTCGCCGATGAGATCATCGGTCACCGGTACGGCCACCGCCGGCCCGCGGGCGGATTCTTCCTCTGGCTCGACGTGTCCGCGCAGGGTGGCAGCGAACGCGCGGCACTGAGCCTGTGGCGCGAGGCCGGCGTGCGCGTCCTTCCGGGCCGCTACAT
>CAZIGW010000105.1:0-2770 GCA_964538565.1 uncultured Hyphomicrobiales bacterium
GCGGGCGGTCAGCGCGTCGTGATAGCACTCGACCAGGCGCCGCTCGCTGACCGAGCCGTACGCCTCGAAGAGGTCGAGGATCGGCTGCGGCAGCTCTTCGCTGCCGGTGTAGTCGATGACCGGATCGCCCGACACCTTGAACCGGTCGAGCGCCGACGACCCGAGCGCATTGAAGATGAGCACGCTGCTGTACGCCGCGATCGCGCGCCCCGACTCGCTGACGATCATCGGGTGGGGGATCTCGCGCGCGTTGCACACGCTCGCGATGCGATACACGACGTCGCTCGCGTACTCGTTGAGCGTGTAGTTCATCGAGGACGAGAAGTTCGTGCCGCTGCCGTCGTAGTCGACGCCGAGGCCGCCGCCCACGTCGATGTACTGCAGGCCCGCGCCCATCAGTTTCAGCTCGGCGTACACGTGCGCGAGCTCGTTGATGGCGTCCTTCACACGGCGGATGTCCTGCAGCTGACTGCCGGGATGGCAGTGAACGAGCTGCAGGCAGTCGAGCATGTCCCGCTCCTTGAGGATGTTGAACATCTCCATGATCTCGGTCGCGAACAGGCCGAACTTCGACTTCTCGCCGGCCGAGTCGGCCCAGCGGCCCGAGCCCTCGCTGAAGAGCTTCACGCGCACGCCGATCCGCGGCCGCACGCGGTACGTCTCGGCGTGCTTCAGGATGAGCGCGAGCTCGTCGAAATTCTCGACCACCGGAATGATCGTGCGGCCGAGCTTCGTGGCGAGCGTGACCGCTTCGATGTAGCTGTCGTCCTTGAAGCCGTTGCAGACGATGAGACGCTCCGGCTCGCTCTCGGTCATCGCCATCACGGCGAGCAGCTCCGGCTTCGAGCCGCACTCGAGCCCGAAACCGAATTCCTTGCCGTAGCGGTAGACCTCCTCGACCACGAGGCGCTGCTGGTTCACCTTGATCGGATAGACCGCGGTGTAACGGTTGCGGTACTCGTTCTCGGCGATGGCCTGCTGGAAGGCGGCGTGCAGGTGCTTCAGCCGGTGCGCGAGGATGTCGGAGAAGCGCACGACGACCGGCGTCGTGAGGTCGCGCGCTTTCAATCCCTCGACCACCTCGTAGAGGTCGATCTCGCGGCCGGGCTGCGTGTCCGGGCGGACGACGACGTGCCCGGCCTCGTTGATGGAGAAGTAACCCTTGCCCCACGCGTTCACATGGTAGAGGTCCAGCGAGTCCTCGATGCTCCACGGCTGCGCGGGGTTGAACTTCGGCTTGCCGTTCACGGCGGTCTTGGGATCAGCGGCCACGAGCGTTCCTGTGAGTGTCAGCGGGCATCGAAAGCGATCGGCCAAAAGACAAATGGCTGGTCCCGATGAACGGTGCCAGCCACCCCAATGCAATTGGCGCGGAAGATAACAAAAATGTGCGACGAGGAAGAGTGTGCGTACGTGCGCCGTGCAGGCACGCGCGGCGCTCAGGCGGGTCCGCGCGCGATCGGCCGGCGCGGATCGCGGATCCACTCGCTCCACGAGCCCGCGTAGAGGCGGGCGCCGGAGAGCCCGGCAATCTCGAGCGCGAGCAGGTTGTGGCACGCGCTCACGCCGGAGCCGCACATGGCGACCACCTCGCGTGCGTCGCGTCCGGCCAGCGCTTCAGTCCACTGGCGGTGCAACTCGGCGGCCGGCAGGAAGCGGCCGCGACCATCGACGTTCTTGGCGAACGGCCGGTTCGTCGCGCCCGGCACGTGACCCGCGACGGGATCGATCGTCTCGTTCTCGCCGCGAAACCGGTCCGCGCCGCGCGCATCGACGAGCGCAATCTCGTTGCGCATGAGCGCCTGCTCGACCTCGGCGGTCGAGAGCGCTGCGCCGGCCGCAACGTGCGGCACGAAACGGCGCGGCGCGTGAGCACGAGCATCGCGTGAGACGCGCAGGCCAGCCTCCTGCCATGCGGCGAAGCCGCCGTCGAGCACGGCGACGGCGCGATGTCCGACCCAGCGCAGCAGCCACCATGCACGCGCGGCGAACGCACCGTTCCCCTGATCGTACGCAACGACCTGCACCGTGTTGTCGATACCCCACCGGCCGAGCGTCTCGGCAAACGTCGTGAGGTCGGGCAGCGGATGGCGCCCGCTCGTCGGCGTGATGGGGCTGGAGAGGTCGCGATCGAGGTGTGCCTGCACTGCTGTCGGAATGTGGCCTGCCGCGTAGGCGCGATCGCTCCACTCGGGCTGCGAAAGCTCATGGCGGCAGTCGAGCACGACGACGTTCGCCGCGGCCGGCGGCTCGCGATCGAGAAGCGCCGCGAGCTCGGCGACCTGAATGAGCGTGGTGTACATGATGGCGTGCATTCTACAATCCCGCGCTCATGGCGATCGATGTTTACTGGGGAAGCGGCAGCGCCTACGCATGGCGCGTGCTGCTCGCGCTCGAATACAAGCGGCTGGCGTACACGAGCCATCTGCTGCGGTTTTCCAAGCAGGAGCACAAGTCGCCGCAGATGCTGGCGATGAATTTTCGCGGGCGGGTCCCGGTGCTGAAGGACGGCGACTACGTCGTCTTCGAGTCGCTTGCGGTGCTCTACTACCTCGACCGTAAGTATCCGGAGCCGCCGCTCTTCGGGCGCTCGCCCGAGGAGGCGGGCGTGATCATGCGCGTCATCTGCGAGTATCAGGCGTACGCCGAGCCGCACCTGATGAAGATCGTGGACGCGTACTTCACGCGCCCGCAGGCGGTAAAGGTCGGCGAGCTCGAGGAAGCGATGCACGTCGTCGCCGGCGAGGCGCGCTCGATTGAAGCGCGGCTC
>CAZIGW010000106.1:0-5069 GCA_964538565.1 uncultured Hyphomicrobiales bacterium
GCGTGCGGACGCACCTGTCGACCCAGCCTGACGAGCCCACGACGATCTACAGACCGTACAACGAAGCCAAGAAAGGTGACCCGTTTGCTGGGCATCCCGATCTGCCGCAGCCCTACTGACGCTCCTCACCGAACGACGCAATTCGTGCGCGCTAGTCGAAGATGTCGGTAAGTCTGAGTCGCCGCGGGCCGTTTGCAGTTTGTCACTCGCGCCGTCGAAAGTTCGCAGATGGGCTCACGGTGGATCACGCTCTAGAGTCTCTGCTCGTTCGCGGGGCGGCGCCGCTTTCGATGGGTGAGATGGGCTAGCAGGCTCGAGTGGGCCGTGTCGCTGGACGCGGTGCCCCATCTGCGTTCACGCGAGCGCTGGCTAAGAGACGCCGCCTTTCCGATCGGCCGGAATGTGAAGATCGAAGTCAGCGAGAGCCGCCTCACAATCGAGCCCATCATCGAGCCCATCGATTGATCGACCGGACAACCTCGGTGCCGGGCGCACCCCGCGCCGGCGCCCAGGAACCCATCGCGGTCACAGCACGAGTCCGGCGCGCTTGCGCAACTCGTGCAGCCCGTCGCAGCAGCCCCGGAACCGCACCGCGTAATCTCCGCAACGCAAGGAGGTCTCGGACGCGGTTCACGAAATGGCCACTCTCATTCCCACCCTGGGCTCCGCCCGCTTCGATACCCGCGGTGAGCTCCGCCTCGCCGAGCGCCTGAAGGACTTCCTCGAAGACAACACCATCGTCTGGCACAACCTGCCGATAGGACCGCGCGGCCGCCATCCGGACTTCGTCATCGCGAACCCCGCCAACGGCCTGCTCATCCTCGAGGTGAAGGACTGGCGCCTCGACACCATCGTCAAAGCAGACAAGGTGGAAGTCGAGCTGCTCACAGACCGCGGGGTCGTGCGCCAGCAGAACCCGCTCGAGCAAGCCCGGAGCTACCTGTTCAATGTCATCCGCACGCTGGAGAGTGACGCGCAGCTGCTCTTCCCAGCGGACCACCGCTTCAAGGGCAAACCGATCTTGCCCTTCGGCTTCGGCGCCGTCTTCACCAACATCACCCGCAAGCAGTTCGACCAGACGGACCTGAAGGAGGTCTTCGCGGAAGACCGCTGCGTCTTCAAGGATGAAATGACCGAGAGCGTCGATCCAGAAGCGTTCTGCAGGAGGCTCTGGCGTATGGTCTCGCCACGCCTGGGCGAGCCACTCTCGATGCCCCAATTCGATCGACTGCGCGCGCTACTCTTCCCCGAGATCCGCATCCGGCAGATCGCAATGCCGCTCGACGAGCCGCTGCGTCCCGATACATCGGACCGCACGCTCGCGGTCATGGACATGCATCAGGAACAGGTCGCGCGGAGCATGGGCGAGGGCCACCGGATCATTCGCGGGGTTGCGGGTTCGGGGAAGACGCTCATCCTCGCGTTTCGCGCCGAGTATCTCGCGCGTGCGGCAGCGAAGCCGGTGCTCATCCTGTGCTACGCGAACGGCATCGCGGGGCGGCTGGAGGACGTGATGCAGGAACGCGGTGTCGAGGACCGCGTCCATGTGCTCACCTTCCATTCCTGGTGCTACCGAATGCTGAAGACCTACGGCATCCCCGCACCTTCCGAGCGTGAGTATCCCAACCGCGATGAGCGGCTCGCCGCGAGCGTCGCGGAAGTGATCAAGGCCGTGGATCAGGGCCACATTCCTCTCGCGCAGTACGACGCCGTGCTCATCGATGAGGCGCACGACTTCGAGCCGCAGTGGTTGGCGCTCGCCGCGAAGATGGTGAACCCGGCCACCAAGGCGCTGATGGTCGTCTACGACGACATGCAGGCCATCTACAAGGGACGCGAGCGCCCGGTCTGGAGCCAGCTCGGCATCGAGGCGAAAGGCCGAACGACGGTCCTGAAGATCAACTACCGAAACACCGCCCAGATCCTCGCCCTTGCGAGGCGCTTCGCCGCTGACGTGATCGGCGCGCCTGGCACGACCGCCGATGACGAGCAAGCCGTGCTACTGCCGGAAGACGCAGGCCGGCAAGGTGTGGAACCGGAGATACGGCAGTGCGTGAGCGTGGAGGCTGAGGCGCACGCTATCGCGGAATGGCTGATGGCGCGGAAGAAGGCCGGCTACGAGTGGCCTCAGATGGCGTGTCTTTATCCGGAGCATTGGGTTGGCGAGCGGATCGAACAGGCGCTGGCACGGCTCGATGTCCCGGTGGATCTGGTGAAGAAGAACAACAACAAAGTGTCGACGAAGCGCCCGGCCGTGCGGCTGATGAGCATGCATACGGCGAAGGGGCTGGAGTTTCCGTGCGTGGCGATTGCCGGGCTCGCGCTGGTCGGCCGCCATGGCGAACCGATGGAGGATGCTATTCGGCTGGTGTACGTGGCCGTCACGCGGGCTACGCACGAAGCTTATCTGACGTACTCCGCCGAGACGGAGCTGGTGCGACGGCTGATTGCATGACAATCAGCGGCGGCCCGGGATGCTTGTGGCACGTCACATTGATTCATCTTGAACGGGTGTCGCGCCTTCGATCGAGAAGGCGAACAGGTTGACGCCAAAGCCCTTCTGCGAGGCCAGGGACATGTCGAAAGCAATATTCTTAACCGCGTTCCGCACGAAGGCCGAGCAGTTTCTGGAGAAGAAGACCGCGCGGTCACGCTCCGGAATCACCATGCTGATCTCGTTTGAACCGACTTGCTCTGCCACGAATCCGTGCAGGCCGCCGTGCAACGCCAGTGCAGATGCCAGCCAATGAGGGCCGGCGACGACGATCGCTTCGTTATCGGGGAAACCCACCTGCTCGAACGGTATTGCTCCATCGTTCAAGATGCGATTCAAGTTCTGGATCGCGAGGCTGAATGCATCCTCAGCCGATACGTCCATCGACTCCAAATCGGCGGGTGAAACGGACTTGATGACGACGCCGTGGTCTGCCCAGAGCATCGTGACCAGGCCGTGGCCGAGGCCCCACGCCACGTAGTTTCCTTTCCCACATTCGGCGAGGTAGGACTCCGGGGTAACGCAGGGGAAAAGGTTGCTGGGGCTCATACGGAATCGACACGTCCTGTGAGTGAATCTGTTGGTGAGGCTACGGCAACGGCGTCGTTCCCCGCTAGATCCGATGGCTGCGAGGTCATCCGTCAGAGTGTGGTGTCAGCGGCTCATGCAGAGCTGCGACCGCGCACGAAAGCTGCCGCCAACCGAATTGTCTCATCACCATCACGCTCACGTCGGAGGGCTGCACGGAGAGTGGCCGGTGTAGCGCCCGTGAGTCGAGTCAGCTCGCGCGTCGCGTGCGCCTGGTCCGAGAACCCGAGGCTCTGCGCCATCTGGGACAGCGATTCGAGCTCGCGGTCGAGCGCACGAATCGTGGCCTGCAGGCGCAACACGCGCGCGAACTCCTTGGCCGTGAGGCCAACGCACTCGACGAATCGCAATTGAAATGATCTCAGGCTCATGCCGGTGGCGGCTGCGAACTGCGCGATGCGACCCTGTCCGCCGGATGACTCCATTCGCGCCACGACAGACTCGATGCGCTCGTCGATGGGGTAGGCGATGAGGCGAGGGCCGAGCAAGTCCCATAAGTTCGAGCTCTCGGGCGCGGCGACAAAGCGGTCCGCGGCCGCATGAACAGCGGCCGCGAATTCCGGTGCGGAGCGGCTCAAATCGAGCATGCGGTCGCGTAGCCCGATCAAGCGCATCGGCAGGAGTGCGGCGGACGCTGCGGGTGTCAAGCGCACCCCAACGCAATAGAGAACGCCGCGCGGATCGAGACGAATGGCGGATCGGTATTGGCCCGCGAATACGACTCGCGCCTGTTCGCGCCAGCCGTCGGTTGCACCCCATACCAGGGGCGGTGGGCCAAGATGAACCACGAGCTCGCAGCGACCATCTGGAAATATCGTTTGCGGGCCGCACTGCAGGCTGCGAAGTCGCCAGAGGCACTGCACGTGTCGCCGCAACGGTTCCGGTGGGGAATACTCGCGATAGTCCACTGAATCCGGCATGGCGGAATCTTGCGCTTTTTTTCAAGATCGCGGCACCTCTCCTCGGCAGACTACCTGTCCACTGCCGATAGAGGTCGTATGACGAAGCTTGCTGTTTCGGTATCCGCCGGACTCGTTTGGCTCTCCGTCGCTCACCCCGTCATGCCCGTCACAACCGATCTCGATTGGATGAGCGGGCACTGGTGTGGACGGATGGGCGCGGATTTTATCGAAGAACGCTGGCTACCCGCCCGCGGCGGGATGCTGATTGGCGTCGGGCGCACGACGCGTGGCGCACGCACGCTCGAGTTCGAATTCATGCGGGTCGTTCTCGCGCCCGACGGCCAGCCGAGCTACATCGCGCAGCCGAATGGCGGGCCTGCGGTCGAATTCAAGCGAGTGAGTGGCGGCGCCGATTGGGTACGCTTCGAAAATCCTGCGCACGATTTTCCGACGCAGGTCGAGTATCGGCGCACGGGCAATCACCTGCACGCGCACATCGCCGGACCGGGCGACGGTTCGAAGCAGAAGGTCATCAATTTCGAATATGACCGCTGTCGCTAGCAGGGCTGGCGAGAGGTGATGTGAATGTTGCCTGCCTCGATGGCGGCCGCGCACAGCGCCATCCGGCCAGTCGCTCGCATCAGCCTCATCGGTTTTGATCCGGCGGGCGCGGTGATCACGAGCGCAATCTCCCGATGACGTCATGCGCGCCTGCGCGATCTTTGGATATCGTTCGAGGTACCGTCGGCTGCTTGAGTTGCAGGGGAGACTGCTGGCACGGCACCTGCTCGGCGAGCTGCCCGAGTACCCGAACTTCACGACGCGCTGAGCATGCCGAACGAACACCTCTATCTCGTGGCGTACGACATCGCAGATCCGAAGCGTTGGCGCCGAGTGTTCCGCGTGATGGAAGGCTTCGGAGACTGGCTGCAGCTTTCCATATTTTATTGAGACTTAACCAAATGGGTGACACCTCAAAACAGCTCCGCCTGCTTCCAAAAGGCGGCGACGAGGGTCCTCCGCCGTTGCATGGAACGTAGCCTCGATCGAGCAGCGTGTTTCAGGTGAGGCAAATCCCTGGCACA
>CAZIGW010000107.1:0-5522 GCA_964538565.1 uncultured Hyphomicrobiales bacterium
GACGGCCCCATCCGGCTCGCCGACTTGAAGCGCTCGGGGGGGGGCGCCAGGGGGCGCCCGCTGTTCCTGCCGCCCAAATTATATAAATCCGCCGTCGACGGCGACGCCCACGGCCGCCGCGACATCTGGAAGTCGGTGCCCGACGCGCTCGCCCCGGCGGCCAAGCAGCTTGCCGGCAAGGGCTGGCAGCGCGGCAAGCGGTGGGCCTACGAGGTGCGGGTGCCGAAATCGGTCGACTGCACGATCGCGCAGCCGAGCGTGAGGATGCCGATCGGCGAATGGGTGAAGCGCGGATTCGTGCCGGCGTACGGGCGCAAGCTGACTGGCGACGAGCTCGCCGAACCGGCCTCGCTGCTGCTGCCGGCCGGCCTCTATGGTCCGGCCTTTCTGACGCCGAAGAACTACTACGTGATCAAGGAATACAATTATTCCGATCTCTACGTCCTGTTCGTCGGACATCTGAGCGACCGGCTCACCGATCCGCGCCCGTTCGAGACGCCGTGGATGAAGGTGGCGCAACTGCCGACCGCCGACCTCGAACGGATGCAGCGTTACCTGACGGAGCGCGGTTATTATCACGACAAGATCGACGGCAAGGCCGGCATGCTGACCCGCGCGGCGCTCGGCGCATACCAGCGGGCGAGCGGCCTCAAGGTGGACTGCTGGCCGACGGCGGCGGTGCTCGACCACATGCAAGGCCGGGCGCGGGCGGACTGACGGCAATCGGTTCGACGCCGGCCCCACGGATTCCATGACAAACGCCCAGCTCAGTCAGAAGGACATCGCCCTGAGGGCAGGGGCGGCGTTTCGCGCCGTCCAGTCGCCGCGTTTCGAACAGGCTCTCAAGGTGGCGTTCGCCGGCGCCGCCGTTTCCTTCGCGTATACGGCCGTCCTGGCGACCGCCGACCATGATTTCTGGACCGCCTGGATCGACGCGGCGCGGCCGGTCGCCGATGCGGTGGCGTCCGCCGTTCCATCCATTCGCCTCCTCTCGGGCGGGCTCATCGAGCGCGGGCTGGCGGCCCGCGCCGCCTATGTGGGCCACATCATCGCGGCTCAATGGCTCATCCTCGGGCTCTGCTTTTCCGTCGCGGCCCTCATGCTGATTCGCGAGCGCGGGCGTCTGTGCCAGGGGCTGGACGCGTATCGGCGTGAAAAGTCGTCGCTGGGGGCCGGACGGTCGACGGGGCTGGCGCTGCTGCGCTGGCTGGTGACCCTGGGGCTGCTCGTCTGGATCCCGCTCGACGGACATTCGCGCCAGCTGGCCCAGCCGGGCGCCTACGACCTGGCGACCGACTGGGGCGGCCTGTTCCTGCTTCTGACGCTGGGCGTCATCTGGTGGTGTATCGTACTCTATCTCTGGAGCATCGCGCTGGCACGGATTGCCTGCTGGGGCGCACCCGCGCCAGGCGGCGTGGGTTGAGATCGGCGGACGTGCAGCCGGACCCAGATCCCAAGACGCCGACGGCCGGCGCAGGCGCCGGCCGTCTTGCTCTTCTTCAGCCCGCGCGACCTGGGCGTCAGCCGCGCGCCTGGCTGACCTTCTGGCCGACCTCGTTGAAGCGCGCCTTCTGCTCGTCGCTGAGGGAGTCGTAGAAGGGCACGAGCGCCGTGCGCACCGTCTTCACGGCGTCCCGCATGGCGGCGAGCCGCTTGGCGATGGCGTCGAGCCGCGCGACCGGCGTGATCGGCGTCTCGCTCGGGCAGGCCGACTGGAGCATGTCGGCGGCCTTCGCGGCGGCTTCCTTCAGCCTGTCGAGGCTTTGGCGTTGCGTGTCGTTCGGCTGCACCGCCTGCTCGATGTCCGACTGCGGCCAGGCGGTCACCTCGGATGCGGCCTTGCCGCAGCTCTCGGCCAGCGAACGGCCGTTGTTCTGCTTGCCGTTCCCGCTCTCGCCGCGCGCGCTGATGGCGTTGAAGCGCGCCTTCTGCTCGTCGGTGAGCGAGTCGTAGAACTTGGCGAGCGGCGGACGCACCACGTCGATGGCCTGGAGCATGGCGTCGACGCGCTGCGCCATGGCGTCGAGCCGTCCGACCGGCGTGAGAGCGACCTCGCTCGGGCAGGCCTGCTTGATGATCTGCGACGCCTTCACCGAGGCGTTGGCGAGATCGTCGAGCGCGGCGCGCTGATCGGCGGTCGGCTGCACGAGATCCTGGATCTGGTCGATCGGCCATGTGGCGACGTCGCGCGCGTCGCTGCCGCACATCTGCGACAGCCGGCTCGAGAGCGTCGCCGTGGTCTGACGCGTTCCCCTGCTGCCGCCGCTGCGGGCGCTGGCGACCCGCACCCGTCCCGCCGTCGAGTAGCCGACGAGCTCGTCATAGCCGTACGGCACGAACAGGCTCGCGTAGATGTCGGGATAGCCATAATCCCAGAACGGATCGTCGTAGTAGTCGTCGGTCCAGAACGCGTAATCGAAGATGTCGGAGTACGCGTAGGGCCAGAAGACCGGGCCGATCCAGCCGACCGCGAAGAAGCGCCGGCCGCGGCGATGGTCGAACCGGCGATGGAAATCGCGCCGCCACGCGACCTTTCCGGCCAACGCGTGCTGGACATTGAGCGATGCGCGGTGATCGCGATGGGCCTGCCGCGAGATGATGTTGCGCGCCGTGCGCAGGTCCGCGCTGTTGACCGCGGCGCGCGTGCGCAGATCGCGGACTGCCCGCTCGCGCGCCACGCGGTTGATCCGCCCGAGGCGGGCATTGTCGCGCGTCAGCGAGCGATTGGTCTCGGTCGAGGGATGGCCGAGGCCGACCGTGCGGCCGTTCGTCGGGCGGCGGGTGTGATTCCGGTCGGTCGTTACGCTGCGGCCGACCGTCGTGGTGCGGCCATTGCGGCGAATTTCGCGGGTGACCGAGCGCGTGGTGCCCGACGGCCCGCGGACCGTCCTGTGCGTGATCGTCGGTCCGCGGACCGTCCGATGAGAGATCGACGGCCCGCCACGGCCCGCCCGGAACGTGTGGACGTTGCCGGTGCGGAACGACGGCCGCGCCGTGAACGTGTGCCGCGCCGTCGGCGGGCGGAACGTGCGTGCGTGCCCGATGCTGAACGAACGCGCCGGGCCGGCGCTGAACGAGCGCGCGGGGCCCGGGTTGAAGGAACGGGCAGGGCCCGGACTGAACGAGCGTCCGATCGAAGGCGCGGCCCGCGGCGCGGCCGGCGCCGCGTGGACAGCAGGTGCTGGATGGGCGGCGGGGCCGGGCGGCCCGCGCCTCTGTTGTGCCGCGACAGGCGACGCGATCAGCAGACAAATGGCCGTCACACCGACGCCAATTCTGAACTTGGACATGACACCGCTCCACATGACGTCCCCGAACGAGCGATACGCTTCAACGCGCTACGCAGCTTTGCGGTTCCTCAAACTCGCTTCGCCCGCGCGGCTCGCCGAGGTGGGCGCAGGACCGACCTGGGCGTTTCGCGTTGAAAGATTTCTCGCGAGCGTGCGCGGAAAGTGTGGGGTCACGGTGGCGATGAGGGGTCGCAGCGGCGACATCGCGACGCGGCTGCCGCAGCGTTACGGCCGTGCAAGCAGAATTGTCGCGATGCAAAATGTCGACGCGGGCGCTGCGCTGGAGATGTGATGCGAGCGGCGCACGCGCACGAGGAGAGTCGGGACGGTACGGCGCACGCCGCGCAACGTGCGACGAAAACCGGTGTGCGATGTCAGGGGCGAAGAACCGCGGAGGTGGAGACAAGGTCTCTGCCGACGGAAAACAGAAAAGGCCGGCTCGCGTGAGCCGGCCTTTTGCAAGAAGATCGTGCCGCGATTTCCTACGGACACACGAGCTGGCGCGGACCCAGACGCCACACGCCGTAGTATTCGTCCCAATAGCGCGGGCGGGTGTAGTAACAGCCCGGGCCGGGGGCGTAGACCGGCGCCGGAGCCACGTAGGCCGGCGGCGGGGGCGCAGAATTGGCGATCGCGCCGCCGATGATGGCGCCGGCCGCAAGGCCGCCGATTACGCCGGCGGCGACGCCGCAGCCGCGGCAACCCGCGTCCGCCGTGGTCGGCGCGACGGCCGTCGCTGCCGCGAGGGTCGCGGCCGCCGCAACGGCGATCATGACTTTCTTCATGGATTTCTCCTCGGTGGGCGCTCGGCCACGGGCCGACCGCGAAACTGCTTCCACTTTAGTCCCAAATTGAACCATGCGAAATAGGTACTTCGAGTTTGGCCGAAATTTGGTGGAAAAACCGTTGGTTCCGCAGTGTTCCTTCCGGGTCGCATGAGAAAAGGGGCGTCCAGGCGGGCGCCCCTTCAGGCCCATTTCGAGCGGTATCGACCCGAATCGGCGGTTTTCGGCGTCAGTCGGGTCAATAGCAGACCCGGACCCGGCCGAACCGCCACCGGTAGCCGTCCCAGAAGCGCTCCCGGCGCAGGTAACAGTTCGGTCCCCCGTAGGCGTAGTAGCCGCCCCAGTAGGGGCCATAGCCGTAGTAGCCGTACGGTCCATAGGGCGCGGCCGCGAACGCCCCGCCCAGAATGGCGCCAGCCGCAAGACCGCCGATGATGCCGGCGGCGACTCGCCCGCCACGCGCATCGGCCTGCGTGGGGGCGGCGATGGCCGAAACCGCGATGGCGCCCGCTGCGGCGAGCGCAGTCAGTGTCTTCTTCATGGCAACCTCCATGCGGTCCCGTTGGTCCCCCGCTTCAACGGTCTCCTGACCACGAAGGTTGCACAATCGACCTGAACGGCGGCTGAACGCGCCGCCTACAGGTCATTGTTTTCATTGAGACAATGCGGCCAAATACCTCTCTTCATTTAGATTTGATTTGAGCAAATCCGGCCCGCCCGTCCCGGTGGCATGAGACGCCTGCTTGCGCGGTTCCGGCCACGGGTATCGGCAGCAAAAGCGCGCCCTCACCCGGCGCGCCCCGCGCATCAAGACCGCAGGATTCGATCCGCCTTGCGACCGCTCACAAGGCCTTGTTGCTCGCCTTCACGGCATCGGCGTCGACATAGACCTCGCTGCCCATCTGCCGGAACTTCTCCGACATCTGCGCCATGCCTTGCTCCTTGTCGTTCAAGGTCGCAGCGTAGTCGCGCACGTCCTGCGTGATCTTCATGGAGCAGAACTTCGGTCCGCACATGGAGCAGAAGTGGGCGACCTTGTGCGCCTCCTTCGGCAGCGTCTCGTCGTGATACTCGCGCGCGGTGTCGGGATCGAGCGAGAGGTTGAACTGGTCGACCCACCGGAACTCGAAGCGCGCGCGCGACAGCGCGTCGTCGCGCAGCTGCGCGGCCGGATGGCCCTTGGCGAGGTCGGCGGCGTGCGCGGCGATCTTGTAGGCGATGACGCCCTGCTTGACGTCGTCGCGGTCGGGCAGGCCGAGATGCTCCTTCGGCGTCACGTAGCAGAGCATCGCGGTGCCGAACCAGCCGATCATCGCGGCGCCGATCGCCGAGGTGATGTGGTCGTAGCCGGGCGCGATGTCGGTGGTAAGCGGTCCGAGCGTATAGAACGGCGCCTCGCCGCATTCCTTGAGCTGCTTCTCGACGTTGATCTTGATCTTGTGCATCG
>CAZIGW010000108.1:0-4904 GCA_964538565.1 uncultured Hyphomicrobiales bacterium
CGGCCGCGAAGGCGCCACAGCCGGCGCCCGCAGCTCCGGCCCGGGCCGCCGCCGAGGCGACGCTGGCGCCGTCGGTGCGCCGCCTTTCGGCCGAGAGCGGGATCGAGCCCGCGGGCGTGCCGGGCACCGGCCGGGACGGCCGCGTCACCAAGGGCGACATGCTGGCCGCGATCGAGCGCGCGGCGGCAGCGCCCACGCCGGTCGCCGGGCCCGCGGCCTTGCAGGTGCGCGCGCCTTCGGTGCCGGACGATGCCGCGCGCGAGGAGCGCGTGCGCATGACCAAGCTGCGGCAGACGATCGCGCGCCGGCTGAAGGACGCGCAGAACACCGCCGCGATGCTGACGACCTTCAACGAGGTCGACATGTCGCACGTCATGGCGCTGCGCAACCAGTACAAGGACCTGTTCGAGAAGAAGCACGGCGTGAAGCTCGGCTTCATGGGCTTCTTCGTGCGCGCCTGCGTGCAGGCCCTCAAGGAATTGCCGGCCGTCAACGCCGAGATCGACGGCAGCGACCTGGTCTACAAGAATTACTATCACGTCGGCGTCGCCGTCGGCACCGAGAAGGGACTCGTGGTGCCGGTGGTGCGCGACTGCGACCTGAAATCCCTCGCCGAGATCGAGAAGGAGATCGGCGATTTCGGCCGCCGCGCCCGCGACGGGCAGCTCAAGATCGAGGAGATGCAGGGCGGCACCTTCACGATTTCCAACGGCGGCGTCTACGGCTCGCTGATGTCGACGCCGATCCTCAACGCACCGCAGTCCGGAATTCTCGGCATGCACAAGATCCAAGAACGGCCGGTGGTGATCGCCGGCAAGATCGAGGTGCGGCCGATGATGTATCTGGCGCTCTCCTACGATCACCGCATCGTCGACGGGCGCGAGGCCGTGACCTTCCTGGTGCGCGTGAAGGAGTGTCTGGAGGATCCGGCGCGGCTGGTGCTGGACCTGTGAGACGTTCGATGACTGCGAAAGCGCGCCCCGAGAGTGCGGCAAGATTTCCGGACGCTCTCGATTCCGCGGCTTTGCGTGACGGGGCAGATGCCTTGCCGATCGGCGCACTCCCTGCCTGTTCCTCCCCCACAAGGGAGGAGGGGATTCGCGCATGACGGCAACCTGCCCTATCCGCCAAAGGAAGGCTTGAGGAAGAGAAATGTCCTACGATCTCGTCGTCATCGGCACCGGCCCCGGCGGCTACGTCTGTGCGATCCGCGCTGCCCAGCTCGGCCTCAGGACCGCCGTCGTCGAGAAGGAGGCGACCTTCGGGGGAACGTGCCTCAACATCGGCTGCATCCCCTCCAAGGCGCTGCTGCACGCCTCAGAACTCTACGAGGAGGCCGGCCACGCGTTCGAGGCGATGGGGATCAAGGTCGGCAAGCCGAAGCTCGATCTTCCCGCCATGCTGGCGTTCAAGGACAAGGGCGTCGAGGGCAACGTCAAGGGCGTCGACTTCCTGCTCAAGAAGAACAAGGTCGACGCTTTCCGCGGCGTCGGACGCATCGCGGCCCCGGGCCGCGTCGAGGTGATGGCGAACGGCAAGGCGCAGACGGTCGAAACGAAGGCGATCGTGATCGCGACCGGCTCCGACGTCGCCCGCCTCAACGGCATCGCGATCGACGAGAAGCGCATCGTGTCCTCGACCGGCGCCCTGTCGCTGGAAAAGGTTCCCGAGCGGCTGCTGGTGGTCGGAGCGGGAGTCATCGGGCTCGAGCTCGGCTCGGTCTGGCGGCGGCTCGGCGCGGAGGTCGTCGTGGTCGAATTCCTCGACCGCATCCTGCCCGGCATGGACCTCGAAGTCGCCAGACAGTTCCAGCGCATCCTGCAGAAGCAGGGCATGACGTTCAGGCTCGCGTCCAAGGTCACGGCCGTCGATTCGACGGGAAAGCGCCTCAAGGTCGGGGTCGAGCCGTCGGCGGGTGGCGCCGCCGAAACCATCGAGGCCGACGTCGTGCTGGTCGCGATCGGCCGCGTCCCCTACACCGAGGGCCTCGGGCTCGACGCGGTCGGTGTTGCGCGCGACAACCGCGGCCGCATCGTCATCGACGAGCACTTCCGCACCAGCGTGCCCGGCATCTACGCGATCGGCGACGTCATCGCCGGTCCGATGCTCGCCCACAAGGCGGAGGACGAGGGCATCGCGGCGGCCGAGATCATCGCCGGCCGCGCCGGCCACGTGAACTACGACGTCATTCCAAACGTCATCTACACGTTCCCGGAGGTCGCTTCGGTCGGCAAGACCGAGGAGGAGCTGAAGGAAGCCGGGATCGAATACGCGGCCGGCAAGTTCCCGTTCAGCGCCAACGGACGCGCCAAGGTGAACATGCAGACCGACGGCTTCGTGAAGATCCTCGCCGAGGCCAGGACCGACCGGGTGCTCGGGGTGCACATCGTCGGCCCCGACGCCGGCAACATGATCGCCGAGGCGGCGGTCGCCATGGAGTTCGGCGCCTCCTCGGAGGACATCGCCCGCACCTGCCATGCCCATCCGACCCTGACCGAGGCCGTGAAGGAAGCCGCCCTGGCGGTCGAGAAGCGCGCCATCCATATGTGAGGGCATGGCGATCAGGGCCGGCGGCATGACGCGCAGGTTGGGACGGGCGCTCTGGATCGCGCTCGCGCTCATCTTCCTGTTCGAGGCGTGGCTGTGGGACCGGCTCGAGCCGATCGTCGCGGCGATCGTCAACGTCGTGCCGTGGGGCCGGCTCGAGCGCCGCCTGGCCGCCCTGATCGAGGCGCTGCCGCCGTGGGCGACCCTGATCGTCTTCGTGGTGCCGCTGGTCGTTCTCTTCCCGATCAAGCTGCTCGAGGTCTGGTTCCTGGCCCATCGCAACTGGGCGGGCGCGCTCGTCACGCTGGTGCTGGCGAAGCTCGTCGGCCTCGGCGTCACCGCCTTCGTGTTCGACGTGACGCGCGACAAGCTCCTGCAGATCGGCTGGTTCCGGCGGCTCTACGATCGGGTGATGTGGCTGCGCGCGCGGGCGCACGAGCTGGTCGATCCGATCATGCACCGCGTCAGGCGGCGGCTGCGGATGTTCTCTCCGGCGCGCGCCGGGCGCACGCTCAGGCTGATGCGGCGGCTGCGCCGGCGCGTGCAGGCCGGGCAGGTCCGCCCAGCCGCCTCGGTCTGATTGTCAAGCCGGCGCGTGGACGCCTCAGACGAAGTGCACGGCGTGCGGGGCGAAGATTCCGATCGCCATCACCACGACCCCCGCGACCCCGAGGCCGCCCGCGATCCAGGCGAGCGCCACCATGCCGGTGATCACCGAGGCCGAGGCCAGCACGATGCCGATCTGGAAGGCGGCCGATGCGATTTCGAACTGATGATATTTCGCCATCGCAGTGTCGCGCCGGTGCTCCGACTCCTTCGCGCGCGCCGACAATTGCTTGCGACCCTCGCCGGTCTCCGGCTCGTCGTCGTAGCGCGCCGCGGTCGTCTTCCAGGTGTCGATCTGCTTCTGCATCGCCGCCTTGACGGCGGGGTCCGCCTGGCGCGCGGCGTCGATTGACAGGCTTTCGGCGGCGGTGCGCACCGCCGTCATGCGGATCGTCTTCGCCTGGAAGAACGCCCACAGGTTGGCGGCCTCGACGTTCGCGCTGATCGCCGCCGTCTGCGCGCTCTTGCCGAGCGTTTCCGAGAAGGCGAGGAACAGCGCGATGACCGAGATCAGCAGCGCCACCTTCTTGTTGGAGGAGGCGATGTGCTTGACGTGCTCGGCGTGTTCGGTCTGTTCGTGTGCTCCAGCCACGGCTTCCCCACGTCCACGAATGCGACACCCGATCGAATGCCGCCGAAGGCCACGACGAAGCGGGCGAACCCGCTCACCCGCCGGCGCGGACAGGCCCGCCGCGGGGCCGCGAAGGGTGTAGCGATGTTCCGGCCCGGCGCAAGAGGCTTCGTGCCCGCCATGTCACCGGCGTGTCGCAACGATGCGGGCGTTTATGCGGTGTTTATCTGCGCGGATGCGTGCTGCGGTAGACCTCGAGCAGGCGCTCGGCGTCGACCCCGGTGTAGATCTGCGTGGTCGACAGCGAGGCATGGCCAAGCAATTCCTGGATGGCGCGCAGGTCGCCGCCGCGCGCGAGCAGATGCGTCGCGAACGAATGGCGCAGCGCGTGCGGCGTCGCGGTGTCGGGCAGGCCGAGCGCGCCGCGCAGCCGCTCCATCGCAAGCTGCACCACACGCGGACTGAGCGGGCCGCCCCTGGCGCCCACGAACAGCGGCTTCTTCGCCGGCAGATCGTACGGGCAGAGCGCGATGTACTCGGCAACGAGTTCGAGCACGGGGCGCAGCACCGGCACCATGCGGGCCTTGTTGCCCTTGCCGGTGACCACGATCACGTCGCCCGCGCCGGGCGCCGGCCCGTCCCGGCGCAGGAGCCCGAGCGCCTCCGAGATGCGCAGGCCCGAGCCGTAGAGCAGGGCCAGAACCGCGGCGTCGCGCGCGAGAATCCACGGCGCGCGTTCTTCGCCCGCACGCAAGCTCGCGTCGGTCACCTGCCGCGCAGCGGCGACCGCGAGCGGCTTCGGCAGGGTTCTCGGGACCTTCGGGGCGCGCACCGCCGCGAGCGCGCCGATCTTTCCCTTGCCCTCGCGTTCGAGAAAGCGCGCGAACGAACGCACACCGGCGAGCAGGCGCATCAGCGAACGCCCGCCGATTCCCTCGGCCCGCCGCGCCGCCATGAAGGCGCGCACGTCGGCGGGCGCGAGGCTGGCGATGCTTTTGAGCGTGACGCGGCCGCCGAGATGCTCCGACAGGAAGGCGAGGAACTGCTGCGCGTCGCGCCGGTAGGCTTCGAGCGTCTTCTCGGACATCCGCCGCTCGGACCCGAGATGGCGCAGCCAGCGCACGACCTCGGCCGCGACCTCGGCGGTCGCAAACGGCAGCTCGATGGCTTCCCCGGACTT
>CAZIGW010000109.1:0-7805 GCA_964538565.1 uncultured Hyphomicrobiales bacterium
GCAACACCGCAACCGCGCCAAGGCGCTCTCGCTCATGCGCGCCAAGCTCTACGACGCCGAGCGGCAGCGGCGCGACTCCGAACGCGCCGCCGAGCGCCGCGGCCAGGTCGGCACCGGCGACCGTTCGGAGCGCATCCGGACCTACAATTTCCCGCAAGGTCGCGTGAGCGACCACCGCATCAACCTCACGCTCTACAAGCTGCCGCAGGTGATCGAGGGCGAGGCGCTCGGCGAGATCATCGATGCGCTCATCACCGAGCACCAGGCCTCGCTGCTCGCGTCGGAAAACGGCGCGCGGTCGTGATGCCGCTCAGGCTCGACTCGCCGGGCTCGGTCGGGGCGGCGCGCCGCCGCGTCTCACGGATCTTCCGCGAGCACGGGCTCGACACGCCCGAACTCGACGCGCGCCTCCTCCTCGCCCACGCGCTCGGCCTCGATCACGCGGGGCTCGCCGCAGCGGCCGATCGTCTCCTCACGCCGCAGGAGCGCGCCCGCCTCGCGGCGCTCGCCGAACGCCGGCTGGCGCACGAACCCGTCGCGCGCATCCTCGGCATGAAGGAATTCTGGGGCTTGCCGTTGCAGGTTACCGAAGCGGTTCTCGTCCCGCGGCCTGATACCGAAACGGTGGTGGAAGCGGCGCTCGCGGCGATCGACGCCACGGGCCCGCGGACGCGCCCCTGGCGATTCGCCGATCTCGGCACCGGATCCGGCGCACTGCTGCTTGCACTGGCACGCGAACTGCCTACATCTACGGGCGTGGGCACCGACTGCGATCCGGCCGCCCTGCAGGTGGCGCGGCGAAACGCGCAAAGAATCGGTGTCGCGGAGCGAACGCATTTCGTCGCCTGCCGATACGGCGCCGCGCTGACGGGCGGCTTCGACCTCGTGGTGAGCAACCCGCCCTACGTCCGGCGCGCAGAGATCGCCGAGTTGGCTCCGGAAGTCAGGAATTTCGATCCGCACCTTGCGCTCGATGGCGGCCTGGACGGTCTCGACGGCTATCGGGCCATCGCCGCGGATGCGCGGCGCGTGCTGGCAAGCGGCGGGCACCTCGTGGTGGAGATCGGCGTCGGCCAGGCGGAGAGCGTCGCCGCCATGCTTGCGGATGCCGGTCTGACGCTCGACGCAAAGGCGCTCCGGCGCGACCTGTCGGGCACCGCGCGCGCCGTGACGGCCCGGTGCGATCCATGAAGTGCCGGCATGGGAGGCATTCCGGGCGGCCCAAAAAAGCACTTGGATTATCGGTCAATACCGATTACCTTTTCGGCCACGGAATCGACCCAAGCACGATAGAGGCGCGCTGTAGTTATTGAGCCCGGAGCACAGCTCAGCGAGGCCGACAGCGCGAACGAGGCGGATACCAGAAGCCGAATGATACGGTAGCCGGTTCGTCAACTCAGGGTCGAGATGCTTCATCGGTTCAGCGCACGCCTCGTCTGCGAAATGACGGGACTGTGCGCGTGATGAAAGGTGGGCAACGCCGCGGCAAGCTGCGGGATGGGGTTGCTACGGCTATCGCGACACGGATGGACGCGCTTCGATGAATGCGCCTGAGGGTGCTCAGCCTTGCCTTGCGGCCAGGCCGCGGGAGCGATCGTTTCGTGCGCGGAACGAGAATGACAGGTGAACCAGGGTGAAGACGAACAAGAACATGGGCAACGGGCGGCCTCGTGCTGCCGCAAATCAGGGGTTGGCGAATAAGCAAGCCATGAGAAACGGTCAGAACAAGCGTATGCGGGGGCGAAACCGCAAGAATCAGAATCCGTTGACGCGGGTGTACGAGTCGAACGGTCCGGATGTGAAGATCCGCGGGACCGCGTCGCACGTGGCGGAAAAATACGTGCAGTTGGCCCGCGACGCGCAGGCTTCCGGCGATCCCGTCGCCGCCGAAAACTATTTCCAGCACGCCGAGCATTATTTTCGACTGATCGCGGCAGCGCAGGAGCAATTCCGGCAGGGCCAGCCCTTCTATCGGCCCGAGGGCGGCGCAGCCGATCCGCGCGACGACGCCTTCGACGATTCCGAGGACGAGGTGCCCGGCTATCCGGGGGCCGGCGGCGAACAGCCCACGTACGGCACGCGTGACCCGCAGCCCTACCTGCCGCGTGATGCGCAATTCTATCCGCCGCGCGAAGGACAGCCATACGGCGGGCGCCAGCCGCAGGGCGGTGGCCGCGGAGAGGACAGCGGCAACGTCGATCGTCTCCCCTCCTTCATCACCGGCGGCGGCCAGCCGCAGGGTCACCAGGCGAACGGCCACGACAATCAGGGCGGCGACCGCTTCCCCCTCCATCGGCGGCGGCGGCGCCATCGCGGTCCGCGCGGCGACATGCCGGGCGCCGCGGCGAACATGGCTACCGACGGGGGCGACGAGCCGGGCCCGCAGGGTCCATAAGGCTCGGCCGCGGCCGCAGCGGCCACCCTTCAGAGATCAACGCACGCGCGCCGTGCCGCCGTGCGAAGGCGCCAGCACCGGCTCGAGCGCCGGCACGAGCCGGCGCCGCTCGCGTTTCGCCGGGATGACCCGATAGACCTGCTTCGTCGCCTCGACGATGTGCACGCCCGCAAACGGCGCCGAGAGCGTCGCACCGGTGCGCTCCCAGGCGACGGCCGAACGCAGGAACCAGTTGCGTCCGATCGGCGGCACGTACAACGCCTCTCCCCAGGCCACCGGCGTGAACCACGTCTCGCGCAATAGATGCGTGATCTGCGAGCGCGAATAGGGCCTCCCCTGTCCGAATGGTGTCGTGTCCATCCGGGCCCAGAGCCCGCGGCGATTGGGAACGACGGCGAGCAGCCGGCCGCCCGCGGCGAGCACGCGCCAGACCTCGCGCAGGAGCGCCGCGGCGTCCGGGGACGTCTCGAGCGCGTGAACGAGCAGGATGCGGTCGATGGAAGAATCGGCGAGCGGCAACGCGTTGTCGTCGACCAGCGCGGCCAGCGCCGGCTGCGCCGACGGCCATTTCACCACGCCCTGGGCGGCCGGCATGAAGGCGAGGCAGCGCTCCGCCTCCTCGCGAAACAATCCCAGATAGGGCGTCGGATAGCCGACCCCGAGCACGCTGAGGCCGCCCACGTTCGGCCAGCGCGCGCGGATGCCGCGCCCGATGAAGCGGCGCGCCACCGTGCCGAGCCGCAGGGCGTAGAAGTTGCGCAGATCGACGACGTCGAGCGACATGGCTTGCGCTTCCGCAATCGGCCCGCCCCAGCCGGGACGGCAATTATGGGGTGGCGGGCCGCCGACCAACAACGCCTTAATGCAACCAGGAATAATTCAAAAACCTGCATTTCCGACAATGGGAGACATGCTAGGCTTTGGTAATCCTACTGAAACGTAAGGCTAACCGATGCCGGCCGACACACATCTGTTTCTGTGCCTCAAGGACAACTACGGTGTCCTGTTGCACGATCCCTCGACCGGCGCGACGGCAGCGGTCGATGCGCCCGAAGCGGCTCCGATTGAAGCCGCCCTGGGAGAGACCCACTGGCGCCTGACCGACATCCTGGTCACGCATCATCACGGCGACCACACCGGTGGCATTGCCGCCCTCAAGCAGAAACACGCGTGCCGGGTGATCGCCCCGCGCAAGGAGGCCGGCAAGATCCCGGGCGTCGATGTGACGGTTCGTGACGGCGACTTCGTGCACATCGGGTCGCTGGCGGGCCGCGTCCTCGAGACGCCGGGCCACACGCTCGGGCACGTCTCCTACTGGTTTCGCCAGGAGAAGATCGCGTTCGTCGGCGACACGCTGTTCTCGGTTGGCTGCGGTCGCATTCTCGAAGGCGACCCGGAGATGATGTGGCAATCGCTGCTGAAGATCCGCAACCTGCCGATGGACACGCAGATCTATTGCGGTCACGAGTACACCGCCGCCAATGTCCACTTCGCCTTGACGATCGAGCCGAAGAACGCCGTCCTGCGCGACCGCGCCGCCGAGGTGGTGCGTCTGACCGAGCGCGGGCTGCCGACCATTCCGACCACGATCGGCCACGAGAAGTCGGTCAATCCGTTCCTGCGGGCGGACCTTCATTCGGTCGCCTCCGCGGTCGGTCTCGAAGGCGCGCCCGCCGCCAAGGTCTTTGCCGCGCTCCGCGCCCGCAAGGACAAGTTCTAGAGCGCGTGCGCCGCTTTCGCCCGGCCCGCGACCTTCACACCATCACCTGGCCGCCGTTGGCCGACAGCATGGAGCCGGTGATGAAGCTCGCGTCATCGGACACGAGAAAGAGCACGCAGCGCGCGATCTCGTCCGGCTCGCCGAGGCGCCCGACCGGGATCTGCGAGATGATGCTCTTCTCGAGCACGTCCTTGGGCACCGCCTGCACCATCTCGGTATTTACGTAGCCGGGACAAACGACATTCACGGTGATGCCCTTGCGGGCATTTTCCTGCGCGAGCGCGCGCGTGAACCCGATCTCTCCCGCCTTGGCGGCGGAATAGTTGACCTGCCCGACCTGTCCCTTCTGGCCGTTGATCGAGGAGATGTTGACGATACGGCCGAACCCGCGCTCGCGCATGCCGTCGATCACCTGCCGGCTCATGTTGAACAGCGAGCCGAGATTGGTGTTGATGACCGCGGTCCACTGCTCGAGCGACATGCGGTGGAACATCGCGTCGCGCGTGATTCCGGCGTTGTTGACGAGCACGTCGACCGGTCCGAGGTCGGCTTCCACCTGCTTCACGCCGGCCGCGCAAGCGTCGAAGGACGAGACGTCCCATTTGTAGACCGCGATGCCCGTTTCCGAATTGAACTGGCCCGCGGCCCTGTCGTTTCCCGCGTAGACCGCCGCCACCTCGTAGCCCGCGGCCTTGAGCGCCTTGGAGATCGCCGCGCCGATGCCGCGCGTTCCTCCCGTTACCACTGCGACGCGTGCCATCTTCACCTCTCTTCACGTCGGCCAAGCAAGAAGCCCGCCATTCTTATTCAGATCATGCGAAAGCGATTTGACCTTCATCAGAAACGGCGAGGCGCACGGGCACTTGCCGGCGATCGAGGGCGGCGGCCGCCCCCTGCCGTCCGCCCTCCGATCGCCTTGCCTTCAGCGGCTTCGATCCGTCCCGGCGACGGCTCCGGAAGAAGACCGCGAATCCCGCCCGCGCGACAGGCGCGGCCTCAGCCGCGCTCCACGCACATCGCGATCCCCATCCCGCCGCCGATGCACAGCGTGGCCAGGCCCTTGCGGGCGCCACGCTTCTGCATCTCGTAGAGCAGCGTGACGAGCACGCGCGCGCCGGAGGCGCCGATCGGATGTCCGATCGCGATGGCGCCGCCGTTGACGTTGACCTTGGCGGGGTCCCAGCCGAGGTCCTTGTTGACCGCGCAAGCCTGCGCGGCGAACGCCTCGTTGGCCTCCACGAGGTCGAGGTCGTCGATGGTCCAGCCCGCCTTCTTGAGCGCCGCGCGCGAGGCCGGAATGGGCCCGGTGCCCATGACGGCCGGATCGACGCCGGCCTGGGCCCAGGAGACGATGCGGGCGAGCACCGGCCGTCCCTCCTTGGCCGCCTGGCTCGCCTTCATCAGCACCACGGCGGCGGCGCCGTCGTTGATGCCGGACGCGTTGCCGGCCGTCACGGTGCCGTCCTTCTCGAACGCCGGGCGCAGCTTCGCCATGGCATCGAGCGTTGCGCCGTGGCGCGGATATTCGTCGCTGTCGACGACGACGTCGCCCTTGCGCGTCTTCACCGTCACGGGTGCGATCTCGTCCTTGAAGCGTCCTGACTTCTGCGCGGCTTCGGCGCGATTCTGCGAGGTCACCGCGAACTCATCCTGCTGCTGGCGCGTGATCTGCCATTGGCGGGCGACGTTCTCGGCGGTGTTGCCCATGTGGTAGCCGTTGAAGGCGTCCCACAGGCCGTCCTTGATCATCGTGTCGACGAGCTCGATGCCGCCCATCTTGGTGCCATTGCGCAGATGCGCGCAGTGCGGAGCCATGCTCATCGACTCCTGGCCGCCGGCGACCACGATCTCGGAATCCCCGTTGAGGATCGCCTGATAGCCGAGCGCGACCGCGCGCAATCCGGAACCGCAGAGCTGGTTGACGCCCCACGCCGGCGTCTCGACCGGAATGCCGGCGGCGATCGAGGCCTGCCGTGCGGGATTCTGACCCTGCCCGGCGGTCAGGATCTGGCCAAGGATCACCTCGGAGACGCGGCCCGCTTCGATGCCGCCGCGATCGAGCGCCGTCCTGACCGCCACCCGGCCGAGCTCGTGGGCGGGCAGACTGCCGAACGCGCCGTTGAATGCGCCGACCGGCGTGCGCGCAGCACCGACGATGACGATATCGTCCTTCATTTCCACAACTCCTTTGATGCGTACCAGAAGACGCGGCAACGCCTCGACGCACGCGGTTGGTTAACAGAAGAGCCCCGCGGGTGTTCACCCGTCGTTCCTGCCGGCATCCTCACGACCCGGTCCCGGCCTGTCAACGGAGGGCGAGATCCGCGGGCGCGTGACGCACGCAGGTGCCTCGGTGCGTCAACCAAACCAGGTTTTGCTGCGCTCTGCTGCGCACAAAACGGTGGCTCCCTGCATTGAAAGCGCCTATTTTGACCCGGGACCTGCCGGACAACAGGCATGCCGCGCGGCGAGCGATGCCCTGCGTCGAGCGGCACGGGAGCGGTACGATACATGGCCAAGCCCGAAGAACCGGTGATCATCAAGAAATACGCGAACAGGCGGCTCTACAACACCGGTACGAGCACCTACGTCACGCTCGAAGATCTCGCCGCGATGGTCAAGAGCGGGGAAGATTTCGTCGTCTTCGACGCCAAGACCGGCGAGGACATCACCCGCTCGGTACTGACCCAGATCATCTTCGAGCAGGAGAACAAGGAAGGGCAGAACCTGCTGCCCATCACCTTCCTGCGCCAGCTCATCCGATTCTACGGCGACAGCATGCAGATGCTGGTGCCGCGCTATCTCGAGGTCTCGATCGAGTCGCTCACGCGCGAGCAGGAAAAATTCCGCGAGCAGATGGCGCAGGCGTTCGGCGCCGGACCGTTCGGCGCGCTCGAGGACCAGGTGCGGCGGAACATGGAGATGTTCGAGCGCGCCTTCGCCATGTTCGCTCCGTTCAAGGCGCGGGGCGGAGAGTTCACGGAGAGCAAGCCGGCGGGCAATCCGCCCCCGCAGTCGCCGAGCGACATCGACGAGCTCAAGCGGCAGATCGGCGACATGCAGAAGCGCCTCGACCAGTTGAGCGAAACCGAGAAGAAGAGCTGAAGCCGCGGCCGGGTGCGGCCCGACAGCGCTCCGCGCGGGACAAGGCCGGGATGCAAACGTTCCCGGTTGCGAGGAGAAGCCCTGCCTCGACCGCGCGACCTCGACGCGCGCAACGGCTGTCCGGAGACGGAAACGAAAATGCTGCGACGGTGGGCGTCGCCGGGGCAAGAAGGGGATCATGCATGCAGGCGATCGGGCCGGTCCGGAACGCCGCGACCGTCGGCGGCGACGCCGACAGCTCCCGCGCGGCCGCTGCCGGAGAGCCGCGCGGCCAGGCGCGGCAATCGCGCGCACTCGTCGCACTCGATCCGCCCCGGAGCTCCTCCGCGCGCGCACAGCGCGCCTCGGCCGGGTTTCTCGCCCAGTTGATCGCCACCGAGCGGCGGCTGCCGCAGACCCGCGCACGGCGACGCAGCGAGCCGGCCGATGCGGTCTCGCGCTATGCGGCCGCCGGCCCGCCCGGGCCGCCGCCGCCGGGGCGGCGAGTGTCACGGTCGTGTTGAGAAGCTCACGGCGCGGGGCGGCCCGGCCCGCCGGCGATCAGGGATGCTCGACCTTCTCGACGCCCTCGAACGTCACGTCGCG
>CAZIGW010000110.1:0-5014 GCA_964538565.1 uncultured Hyphomicrobiales bacterium
GACGGCGGGTAGCCGTGCTCGGCGATGTGGCCGGTGATCGCGCCCAAGATGCGACGCTGGCGGGGGGTGAGGGTTTCAGTCGGCATCGGACACCGGCCCGTTCTCGGCCGCGAGCAGCCGGGCCACTTCCCGCTCTGCCCACTCCCGTAGCTGCGCCTTCACGGCCTTGTCCGGGGTGATGGTGAGGGTGCCCGGCAGGTTCCCCTGCCGCACCGCCATGCCCGGGATGATCTCGCCGGACTCGGGATCCACCACCACGTCATCGGCGGGCTGCGCGTACTGCAACAGCCACGTCTGGAACGCGGCCCGGACATCCTCCCGGGTCTCCACGTGCTCCGGGTGCCGCTCCTTCACCCACTTGACCAAGGCATCGGTGTCGGCAATGTACGGCTTCTCCACCGACACCGGCAGGACCGCTTTGCCGAGGTCCCGGATCGTCCATGACGGTGCCGTGCCCTCCCGGTCCAGTTCTGCGATGGCCTCGGCTTGAAGGGCTTCCCGCAGGACGGCGGCGGACCGCTTGTAGGCGTCGGCCAGCGCCTCCCGCTTCGTGATCTCGGCTACCTTGTCGGAGCGAGTGAGGCTCATGACGCCTTCCTCTCGTCGGAGTCGTCTTCGTCATCGGTGTCGAAGGCGTCGGCTGGAAGCCCGCTAACCGGCATGGGTTCGAGCCACGCGGTCTGGCCTGTCTCGATGAGGTGAACCCGCAGCATCGCGGCCTGCGCCTGAACCACGGCCTCGACAGTTCGGGTGTGAAGGTCGAGAAGGCTCATCCGAAGAAGGCTCTCGGTTGTCATGTCGAGCGCGTCAGACATCGCCAGGACCTGCTCGAAGGGGATCGCAGTAGCCACATCGGCATCGCCGAGCCCTGCATAGCCTCCGTCCGGGCTGCGCCCGAAAAGCCTGCCGATGACGCGGTTCATCGATGCAAGGGGATCATCGGATGCGCTCGCTTCGGACTCTTCGTTCGCTTGACGCCAGACGCTTTTCGCAACCTCGATGAGGTCGCGAGCGCGCGCCTGAGACGCCTCCGCATCGATTGGCGGGAAGGAAATTTGACGCGCCTGCCCAACGAGAAGATCGAACTGGCACCCAGTGAAGTACTCCCGATGCCTGACTCCGCTAGCGAGTCGCGAGGCCACGAAAACCAGCTCGGCCTCGGTCTTGAAGTTGTCGGCGTGGGGCGGCGAGATCCAGACACGGCCAACGCCGACGCCGAACCTAGACCCCATTCGCGCGTGGCTTCCGATGCGCTTGATTGGTTCGCTTGTCGTGCCGACCTTGACCATGCCGTCGGTGAACTCAATGGCGTAGAGGTATCCGCCCCACTGAACCTTCGGCGGAAGCCAGCGGATGTCCGTATAGATGTCGTCGGTCACGCCGCGTCCTTCGCGGCAGTGGCCAACTGGACCGGCTTCCGCTCGTTGCCGAGTCGGGCGATCATCGCGCCGAGCGTGGTGTCGTCGCCGTGCTCATCGATGATGGCGGCGCCAAGCATCCGGCGCTCCTTGACCTCGACCCACAGCTTCCGTAGGTCGCCGGCCGACATGGACGGCTCCAACGCTTGGTCCCGGTACTGAATGGCGTCCGGGCTCGGGGTGCCGTCGGAGCACCACTCCGCGATGATCGCGGCGGTCTCCGGACCCGGCTTGGTGATCTCCGCATCCATCAGGTCCTCGCATGTGGACTTGGTGACCCGCAGTACGTGATCCCGGTCGATCTCGCCGACGATGCTGAACTCGTACTCAACGCCCTCGCGCTGTTCGGGCTTGAGTCCGACCTTCTTCGGCTCCGACTTGCCCTTAGCGTTCTGCTCCACGACGTACGCGGTCTTGACCCGCATGGTGACGATCACGTGGCCCGGGTAGGCCAGCAGTGCGTCGAGCATGGCGTTCTCGATCGGCCGGTACTCGTTCCAGCCCGACGAGAACTTGTTGCCGCCCGGCTTGGTGTTGGCGTCCACGAACTCCAGGGCGCCGCCGGTACCCATCCAGTAGTGGGACCACGAGTCGACCACCACGGCGCCGTACCCGGCCGCGCCCGCCTGGGCGAGCAGCTTGGTCAGGTCGCGGGGGTCGAAGCGGTCGGGCACCACGTGGTCGAATTTGAACCGGCGGGCGTGCTCCCGGAGCCGGCCCTTCTCGGTGTCGATCGCGGCCACGCGGTCGGCGAGTTGGGTGGCGAACAGAAGTGCTGTGTACGACTTGCCGCTGCCGGCTGGCCCGGCGAGCGCGATCCGCGCCTTCACGGCTTCCTTGGCCGCTGGCTTGAACGGATTCTCTGCCATGTGGTTCTCCCTGGTAGGGGTCAGTCTGGCTTCTCATGTAACATGAGGTTATAACTCAATGCTACACCTGTACGTCACGTCATGAGACATCGGGTGGGCAACAATCAGCCGTATGACCGAGGAGCAGGACCCAAAGGTGGAAGCACTGGCCGAGCTACGCGCGGCGTCGGACGACTTCACAGCCGGCCGCGACGAACAGGAACGACGGCGGGAACGTCTCGCCGCCGCGATCGTGTCGGCTCTGCGCGCCGGCATCGGACCGGCCGCGATCGAGCGGGAGGCACCGTATGACCGGCAGCACATCGACCGCATACGGCGCGGTGCCGGCATCCCGGCGAAGCGGCCCCGGACGATCCCCGAGAAGTCGTAGCGCCTCATCCCCACGGTGACCCGTCCTCTCCCCACCCGGCCCAGTCGTAGAGGTCCACCGGGTGATAGGCGGAATCCCACGGGTCGCGCAGGGTGCCCGGACGCTGCCGTGCCAACTCATCCACCTCGGCGTACCGGGGTGGCGCCGGGCACGGCTTCTTGGCCCGCTGGCCGCAGTACAGGCAGTCCCGGCCCGTGCCGTAGACGTGCTCAGCGAGGGGACCGCGTTTCGGGCAGTACGTCACGCCGTCACCGCCGTAACCTCAACCGGCCGCGCAGTCGCCTTCCGGGTACCCCATGTGCCCCGAGCCACCGTCGCCAGAGACACGAACTTCAACGGCAGCAGCACGACCAGGTGGAACAGCGAGAACACCGCCAGCAGCAGGAACTCCGGCCGCCGCGTCGACACCACCGCCGGCACCGCCCGCACCAGGCCCATCAGGACCACCGCGGCCAGGAACACCAACACCTGACGCGGGTGTCCACCCGCTGCGGCCACCGCGTACCGGCCCACCGAGGCGACCAGCAGGAACGGCAGGAGCAGCGTCAACGCCCAGTCGTAGGCCAGGTACAGCGGGTGCTTCGGCAGCGCCCGCCACGTCCACAACAGCTCCCGCCAGTGCGACTTCCCCCACCGGGTCTGCTGCCGCAGGTACTGCCGCAGCCCGGACGGGACCTCCGTCCACGCCTCGGCCCGCGTGTAGACCACCCGGTAGCCAGCCAGCAGGGTCAGGTTCGTCAGGTGCCGGTCGTCACCGAACGTGCATGGCTTACCCATGAACCGCTGCGCGATGAAGTCACCCTTGATCCGGTCGATCAAGTCGCGCCGGTAGCCGCCCAGCGGCCCGGACACGCAGGTGACCACCCCGAAGAAGCCTTGCGCGGCACGCTCGACCTCGAACGCCACCCAGTACCGCAGCGCGGTCAGACGGGTCAGCCAGTTCACCCGCGGGTTCAGGGTGCCCACGTGCCCGGTGACCGCGCCGACGTCGACACCGGACTGCAACCCGGCGACGAGTCGGGCCGTCGCGTCCGGGTGCCACACGGTGTCGGAGTCGCCGGTCAGCACGTACCGGGACTGCGGATGCAGCATCCCGAACGCCCGGTGCAGGGCGTGGCGCTTGCCGGCGTTGGGCTGCCACACGTACCGCAGCCCGTGCCGCTCGCACACAGCCCGGTTGGCGTCCGGGTTGTCGGAGCCGTCGTCCACCACGATCACCTCGTACGCCGGCCAGTTCTGGCGGGCCAGGCTCGCCATGGCTCGGTCGAACGCCTCGATCGGCTCGTTGAGGACGGCGACGACGATGGACACCATCGGCTGCCCGGCCAGCCGGTGGGTACGCCGGCGTACCGCAGCGGCCATGGCGGATTGGGCGATCGCCCGGCCGAAGGCGAGCAGTCCGTAGGCGGACAGGAGCCATCCGAAGTGCAGCCGCAGCCCGTACGTGACCACTGCGGCGGCGACGGGCAGGAACACGAACGCGACGATCCGCGCCCAGTTCCCGGCCGTGCTCGGGTTGCGGTGCCGGCCGAAGGTGCTCATGAGGAAACTCCTGCTTTCCCCCGACCCACGGGCCGGGAAGTTGAGGGGGGATTCGCGGTCTACGCCGCGTTGTCTCGTTGTTCGGGCATGGGCATAGACACCGCATCCCCGTTCGATTCGTCGTCCGGTTCGGCCGGCTCGTCGGATGCCAGGACGCGGGCGTACTCCAACAGCAGCAGCGCCCGCGCGCTCAGCCACGCCTCGGACGGACGGGACTCGGGTAGCACTTCCGCGATCGACGCCCCGTACCACTCGCACAGGGCGTTGAGTCGGGCCACCGACGGACTCCGGTCACCCCGCTCGTATGAGCCGACCACCACGGCAGGCCACAGGCCGCCCGACTGTTCCTCCACCTTCATGAGGGACAGGCCCCGGGACTTGCGCAACTCCCGCAGTCTCTGGCCCAGCGCCACTTTGTACGCCTGCTCCGCCGCGTTCATGCCGCCCACCTCTCGTGGCGCTTGTCCTCGGTGTTGTCGTCGTGGATGTGCCACCAGCACTCGTCGCCCAGCCACGACGGCTGGCCGCACAGCCCGACCGGGGTACCCCATGTGTCCGACACCCGCCGGCCACAGCGGTTCCCGGGGAAGCACAGGTCGCACCAGGTGCGAATGCCGTTGGCCCGTAGTGGTCCCTGGGACTCGTGGAGTTCGGCCAGCGGCAGGTAGCAGTGGGTCATCTGCCCGGCCATGCGGGCGTGACCCCGGCCGTCGAGCGGGTCGACGTAGACCGTCTTCGGTAGTTCGGCTGGCATCACCGACCCGGAGGTGATCACGACGCACCGTCCTTGCGGTCGTAGACGGTCACGTAGTCCC
>CAZIGW010000111.1:0-36484 GCA_964538565.1 uncultured Hyphomicrobiales bacterium
GTGCCCTGTGTCACGACGAACTGCCCGTGGCAGCCGTATTTCTTCGGACGCAAGGGCGATCCGCGCAAGGGCTTCACCTGGACCTACCACTTCTTCTGGGGCCTCGAGGACGTGATCGCGGCGTTCCTCGCGCTGTGGGACGGCGCGCCGACCAACAAGGTCGTCGGCGGCCTCTTTCCCAACGACGCCGACGGCAATGCCTGGGGCGACGCCAAACTGGGCCTGCCGCCGGCCCTCGCCAAGGCCGGCTACCGGCTGATCGATCCCGGCCGCTACCAGGTGTTGAACAACGACTTCACCTCGCAGATCACCGCATTCAAATCGGCCGGGGCGGAAATCGTCACCGGCAACATGATCCCGCCCGACTTCGCCACCTTCTGGTCGCAGGCAGCCCAACAGGGCTTCCGGCCGAAGATCGTTACCATCGGCAAGGCGCTGCTCTTTCCGTCGGTGATCGAGTCGCTCGGCGCGCGCGGCAACGGCCTGACGAGCGAGATCTGGTGGACTCCGCACCATCCCTTCTCGTCCGGGCTGACCGGCCAGAGCGCGGCGCAACTGACCAACGCCTACACCAAGGCCACCCAGCGGCCGTGGACACAGCCGATCGGCTTCCAGCACGCGCTGTTCGAGGTGGCGATCGACGTGCTCAAACGCGTGAAGAACCTGCAGGACCCGAAGTCGATCCTGCAGTCGATCGTCGCGACCGACTATCGCTCGATCGTCGGCCCGGTGAAATGGACCGGCCAGCCGGTGAAGAACGTCACCAAGACGCCGCTCGTCGCCGGCCAATGGCAGCGCAAGGGCGACGCTTTCGAGCTCGTGATCATCGCCAACAAGCCAGCGCCGGAGATTCCGGTCGGCGGCAAGCTTCAGCTCCTCGCGTGAGCGAAGCGTCGCCGCTGCGCCTCGTGACCTGATCGTCGCGGCATCCTCATGGCCCCGATCTTCGCGCTCGAAAAGATCCACAAACGCTTCGGAGCCGTGGTCGTCGCCGAGGGGGTCGATCTCGCGCTCGCCGAGGGCGAGGCGCTCGGCATGATCGGCCCCAACGGCGCCGGCAAGACGACGCTCTTCGCGATCGCGACCGGCACGGTGCCGCCGGACGAGGGCAGGATCGTGCTCGACGGGCGCGACATCACGCATCTTGCGCCCGAGGATCGCTGCCGGCGGGGCATCGCGCGCTCGTTCCAGATTCCGCAACCGTTCGGCGGCATGACCGTGTTCGAAAATCTCGTCGTGGCCGCGGCCTTTGCGCGCGGCCGGCGGGAACGCGACGTCTATGCCGATTGCGCGGAGCTGCTCGCACGCTGCGGTCTCGACGACAAGGCGAACCGCCCGGCCGGCGCGCTGACGCTGCTCGACCGCAAGCGACTGGAACTCGCGCGCGCGCTCGCGACCCGTCCGCGCGTTCTCCTGCTCGACGAGGTCGCGGGCGGGCTGAGCGAGCGCGAATGCGCGGCGCTCGTCCGGCTGATCGGCGAGGTGCGCCGAACCGGCATTTCGATCATCTGGATCGAGCACGTCGTCCACGCGCTCATTGCCGTCGTCGATCGCTTGGTCGCGTTGCACGCCGGCGTGGTGGTCGCCGACGGCAACCCGAGGGAGGTGATCGCCTCGGCCGCCGTGCGGGAGATCTACATGGGGATTCCGGCCGATGCCTGAGGCGCCCCTCGTCGAGGTGCACGGGCTCGATGCGCACTACGGCGCCTTCCAGGCGCTGTTCGGCGTTTCGCTGCGCGTCGAAGCCGGGCAGGTGGTCGCGGTGCTCGGCGCCAACGGGGCCGGCAAGTCGACGCTGCTCAAGTGCATTGCCGGCGCCATGCCGGCCAGGCGCGAAGCCATTCGCTTCGAGGGCGTCGGCATCGGGGGCCTGCCGGCACATGCCGCGGTTTCGCGCGGAATCGCCCTCGTACCCGAGGGGCGGCGGCTGTTTCCCTCGCTCGACGTGGAAGAAAATCTCCTGATCGGCGGCCGGACGCGCCGGCCCGGTCCGTGGAATCTCGAGCGCGTCTACGGCCTCTTCCCTATTCTGCGTGAACGCCGGCGACAGCCCAGCACCTCGCTCTCCGGTGGTCAGCAGCAGATGCTGGCGATCGGACGCGCTCTGATGTCGAATCCGAAACTGCTGCTGTGCGACGAGATCAGCCTTGGCCTCGCACCGGTGGTGATTCGGGACATCTACGCGCGCCTGCCGGCGCTGATCGCCGAGGGAATATCTCTGGTCATCGTCGAGCAGGACGTCGTGCAGGCGCTTTCGGCGGCGAGCCACGTCTACTGCCTGCAGGAGGGGCGCGTCTCGATCGAAGGCCCGACCGACCGCATCACGCGCGCCGACGTCTCGGCGGCCTATTTCGGCGTGTGAGGACGCGATGCAGTGGGCCAACATCATCCTGCAGGGCGTGCTCACCGGCGGACTCTACGCGATCTTCGCCGCCGGCCTGTCGCTCATCTTCGGGGTGATGCGGCTCGTCAACATCGCGCACGGCGACTTCATCGTACTCGCCGCCTATCTGGCGCTCGTCGTGACGCAGGCGCTCGGGATCGGTCCGCTGACGTCGTTGCTCGTCATCGTGCCGGTGATGGGAGCGGCCGGCTACGCGCTGCAGCGCGCGGTCCTCAACCGCACGCTGGGCGAGGACCTGTTGCCGCCACTGCTGGTGACGTTCGGCCTCTCGGTGATCATCCAGAACGGTCTGCTCGACCTGTTCACCGCCGACAGCCGCAGGCTGCAGGCCGGCGCCATCGAGGTGGCGAGCGTTCAACTCGGCGGCGGCCTCTCCGTCGGCATGCTGCCGCTGCTGCAGTTCGTGCTCGCGATCGCGATCATCGGCGGGTTGCAGCTGCTGTTCTACCGGACCGCCCTGGGACGGGCGTTCCGCGCGACGTCCGACGATCAGGAGGTCGCCGGGCTGATGGGCATCGACAATCGCCACGTGTTCGCCCTGGCGATGGCTCTGTCGCTCGCCGTCGTGGCGGTGGCCGGGGTGTTTCTCGCCGTGCGCGCCAATTTCGATCCGGCGATCGGCCCGGCCCGCCTCATCTTCGGTTTCGAGGCGGTCATCATCGGCGGGCTCGGCAGCCTCTGGGGCACGCTGGCCGGCGGCATCATTCTCGGTGTGGCGCAGGCGATCGGAGCGGCGATCGATCCCGGATGGCAGGTTCTCGCCGGCCATCTGGCCTTTCTGCTCGTCCTTGCGGTTCGGCCGCAGGGACTGTTCGCGAAGGGGCAGGGATGAGCGCTTCGTCCTTTCGGGTCGCGCACGCGAACCGGTCGAGCCGGATCGGCCTTGCGCTGTTGATCGGCGCGTTCGCCCTGCTCGCGGCGGCCCCCTACTGGGGCGACCGTCAGGCGCTGCGGCTGCTCGCCGAGATCTATTCCTACGTTGCGCTGGCAAGCCTGTGGAATCTGCTGGCCGGCTACGCCGGCCTCGTGTCGGTCGGGCAGCAGGCCTACGTCGGCCTCGGGGCGTACGTCTTCTTCGCCCTGACGATGCTGGGGGGCGTCGATCCGCTGATCGCCATCCCGATCGCCGGTGCGGTCGGTGCGCTCGTGGCGCTGCCGGTCGCCGGCCTCCTGTTCCGGCTGCGCGGGCACTATTTCGCCATCGGCAGCTGGGTCATCGCCGAAGTGTTTCGGCTGCTTGCCTCGCAGGTCTCGGTACTCGGCGGCGGCTCCGGCGTGAGCCTGCCGATCGGCATCGTCGCCGGCATGGCGCCGACCCGCCAAGCGCGCGAATTCCTCATCTATTGGCTCGCGCTCGGCCTGGCGGCGGTCATCCTCGGCGCCATCGTGATCCTGCTGCGGTCGCGCTACGGCCTTGCATTGACGGCGATCCGCGACAACGAGAGCGCGGCGCGCAGCAGCGGCGTGGACGTCACGCGCACCAAGCTCGTCGTCTACATCATGACGGCGCTCGGAACGGCGACCGTGGGCGCCCTGATCTTCCTTCAGAAGCTGCGGATCTCGCCGGATACCGCGTTCAGCGTAAACGACTGGACGGCGTTCGTGATCTTCATGACGGTGATCGGCGGCATCGGGCGGATCGAGGGGCCGCTGATCGGCGCCGTCGTGTTCTTCGTCCTGCGGCAGACACTCGCCGATCTCGGCAGTCTCTATCTTCTCATGTTGGGGGCGGTCGCGATCGGAGTCATGCTGTGGGCCCCGAAGGGGATCTGGGGCCTGCTCGCCGGCCGCTTCGGATGGCAGCTTGTGCCGCTGGAGCGCCGGCTGGTATGGCAGAAGAGCGAACAAACATCGACACGGTGAACTTGGGGAACGACAGGAGCGTAGAAATGGCAGCGAAGTCCAACAACAAGGTGATCATCACATGCGCCGTCACGGGCTCGATTCATACGCCCACGATGTCGGACGCGCTGCCGGTCACGCCGGACCAGATCGCCACCCAGGCGGTGGATGCCGCAAAGGCCGGCGCCGCCGTCCTGCACCTGCACGCGCGCGATCCGCAGGACGGCCGGCCGACCGGCGACCCGGCCGTCTTCATGCAGTTCCTGCCGCGCATCAAGCAGTCGTGCGACGCCATCATCAACATCACGACTGGCGGTGCCGTCACCATGACGGTCGAGGAGCGGCTGGCGGCCGCCATGCAGTTCTCGCCCGAAATGTGCTCGCTCAACATGGGCTCGATGAATTTCGCGCTCTATCCGATGGCGGCACGCTACAAGACCTGGAAGTACGACTGGGAGGAGCAGTACCTGCTGCAGTCGGACCAGAACATATTTCGCAACACGTTCCGCGACATCGAGCGCATCTACAAGCTGATGGGCGAGGGACACGGCACCAAGTTCGAGCACGAGTGCTACGACGTCGGCCACCTGTACAATCTCGCGCATTGCGTCGACCGCGGACTGTTCAAGCCGCCGATCTTCCTGCAGCTCATCTTCGGCATTCTCGGCGGCATCGGCGCCGACATGGAAAACCTGATGTTCATGAAGCGCACCGCCGACAAGCTGTTCGGGGATCAGTATCGATGGTCGGTGCTCGCCGGCGGCCGCCATCAGATCCCGTTCGCCACCCAGGCGGTGATGCTGGGCGGCAACGTCCGGGTCGGGCTCGAGGACAGTCTCTATATCGGGCGCGGCAGGCTCGCGACGAGCAACGCCGAGCAGGTGGCGAAGATCCGCCGCCTCGCCGAGGAACTCGGCTACGAGGTCGCGACGCCAGCCGAGGCGCGCGACATCCTCGGACTCAAAGGCGCCGATCGGGTCAAATTCTAGAGCGTTTTCGAGCAAACGGGGTATCGGTTCGCGTGAAGGAAACGCCTCAAGGCAAGAACCGCGAGCCCCGGCCTTGATTCCCATCAAGGCCGGGAGGCCTCTGGTCCGATGCGCAAGAGCCGGCCCGGCCAGCTGCATTCTGGCCCCGCTCAACGCGAACCGGGTGATCGATCGCGGGTGCGCGCGCGGGAGCCAGACCGGCTAGCGCGAGGATGCGCCGGGTGAGAACAGCCGCAGAACCGCGTTCCAGAGAACCCGCAGCATCAGCGACAACCCTGAGATCGGCTTGGCGGCAGCATCGGGCGCCGCGGGCTGCCCTCTGGCCGCGGCGTTGCCCGCGGCCGACGCTTGTTCCTGTGCAAGCAGGGCTGCCAGTGCGGCGGCGAACTGGCCGATGAGCTGCGTGGCCACATCCTGGATCATCCCGGTCCCGCGGCCGTATTGGGCGACGGAGCCCGACAGGTTGAGATTGGTTTCGACGTTCACCCGCGTGCCGGCCCCGGCCGGTTCGAGCATGAAGGTGACCACGGCATTGGCGCCACCCCGGCCTTTCGAGTCCGTCCCCTGCGCCTTGACGCGGGCGCGACGGGCGACTTCGTCGACCTCCTCGAACTTGGCGGTTCCGACGAAGGCGAGCGCGACCGGGCCGAGCCTGACCGAGACTTTTCCCTTGTAGGTCTGCGGGTCGATGACCTGCAGGAGTTCAGCCCCGGGCATGCACGGGGCGATGCGCTCGATGTCGAGCAGGATCTTCCAGGCTTCGGCGGGCGGTCGGGCGACCTCGAAACTGTTCTTGATTTCCATGATTCCTCTCGACGTCAGACCGGCGGCGATCAGAGCGGCAGCGTTTCCACGACGCAAGGCGCGCGTGGCATGCACTCGTTGTCATATTTGCGCGTCCGTAGCAAATCTGCGGGCCGGATGCATTGGGTCGGGGAGATCGGGCTCGACCGGGTGTCGTTCGGCACCGGCCGCCGGTCAACACGGGGCATCCAGGGGCGCGGCGCGGACCGTCCGCGAAGCGCACCGTCGGAGATCGGACGAGGTTGGCTCGAAAAAGGGCGGTACCGGTGGGGTCGCGATCCGCAACAGTGGAAGCCGGTTTGCGTCGGATCGCGCTCCCGTTCCTTGACCTGGCGCATGAGTTCGTCGGCGACCCGGCCCCACTTCGCCGGATCATGCGCCAGGCCGATGCCGCAGTCGTGCGACCGCCAAGTCAGGCCGTCAACGCCTGCGCGCCTGGTCCCATTTGAGGAAGTCCTGGTACAGCTGCTCGCGAGCTTGCGGATTGGGCATGGAGGTACCAATTAAGCTCCCGGTTCCACGGGCAGCCAGGAACTGCTCGAAGCGCTGGCGGCGGCTGTCCTCGGACGACTCCTCCCGGTGCTGCTTCAGCCATTCATCCGCCGGTTCGAAGCGCTTCCAGCCGGGCAGTTCGGCGGCGAGGTTCACTTCCTTCCACTTCGGATGGCGCGGCGGCTTCTTGAACTCGTCAAGTTTCGAGAAGAACGCATCCACGAACCGTTCGAGGCGGCGATAGCGGTCGGTGTTCTTCGGCCAGTTGTAGGCGATGATCACCGCCCCGTAGGCGATCGTCTCGACCCGCTGGCCGCGTTCGATCAGCCCGGGATAGTCCTCGTTGCTGAGGATGGCGGGCAGGTAATCCTGCTGCAGCTGCTTGGCATAGGGAATCGGCAGCAGACGGAATCCGTCGGCCTGTGTCAGCTTCCTGATCGAGGGGGCCGGCTTGCCGCCGAATTGGATGGTCGCCGCGATTTCTCCCGACTTCATTTTCTCGTATGCGTCGGCCTGCCCCATGTTCACTTCATCGACGTCGATGCCGAGGCGGGCGAACACGTCGCGCGCGCCGACGTTGGTGGCGCTGCCGCGATCGCTGAAATTCACCTTTTTCCCGCGCAGCTGTTCGAGCGACCTGATGCCGGAACTCGCGTGCACGAGAACGTGCATCTCGTCGTTGAAGAGCTTCGTGATGTAGACGATCTTGTCGTCGATATTGCCGAGTTCTCCGGTGCGGCGGAAATTGCTGAGCACGCCCGTGACGGTGATGCCCATGTCGATTCCCTTGAGGAACCGCACGTCGCGCACGTTCTGCTCGCCCCCCTTGCCGATGATGGGGAGAACCCGCATGTTGTCGCCGTCGTCGAGCACGGCGGACAGATCATACGCGATGGTCAGCCATGCGGCATTGATGTTGCCGGAGACGATGGAGACTGTATTAGAGTTGATCCGTTCCCCGATGCTGTTGAGCGTCTGGGCCGAATGTTGTTGCTGGGCGTATCCCACTTCCGCGAAACAGATTGCGCCGAAGAGAGCGAGCAGCCCCGCGAACAGACCGACCCGTGGCCACATTGGCCGCCGTTCGATTCGCATAGCACCCTCCCATGCTGTCAGATTGACGCCGACACACCGTCGCGGCGCGCAGGCGCAATCGCAGCTTGTCGAGGCGTCTGCCGGCAGTCAATCTCACCAAGCGGGCACAAATTTGGTGGATGTTGTGTCGTTAGTATGACTGGCGTGGTCGCCGATTGCGACCACCCGGAAACTTGCATTTGATGTACGTGGCTTGCGGCCGTGCCCCCCGGAAATTGACGCTGCGGCACGGTTTCCGCGACACGACTCGGGTGCGGCCAAGCAGCGCGGCGCCGGCTTCAGCTTGCGGCAACCGCCAACAGTCTCGCCAGCTCGGAGGAGATCCGCTCCGGGTTCTCGAGCGGGGTGAGGTGGCGTGCGCCCGGCAGGATCGCGAGGGTGGAGCCGCGAATACCGGCGTTGAGTTCTTCGGCCATCTTGACCGGGGTGGCGTAGTCTTCCTCGCCGACCAAGATGCAAGTGGGAACCGTTATACTGCGAAGCTGCGCCCGCAGGTCGAAACTGCCCAGCATTCGGCACGTCTCGGCATAGGCCGGAACGTCGTTTCGCAGGAACGTTTCGACGCAGGAGCGCACAACGTCCGGATGGTCCTTGCGGAACTGCTCGCCGAACCAGCGCGTGACCTGGAAGTCGATCAGTGACGACAGGCCGGACTCGATGGCCGTCGCCGCCCGCTTCTTCCATGCCTCCGGCGCGCCTTCGCCGTACCACGCGGTGGTGTCGACGAGCCCGAGAGCGCTCGTGCGCTTCGCATGGCGGATTCCGAAGGCGAGGGCTACCGATCCGCCCATCGAAGCCCCGCCGACCGCGGCGCGCTCCCAGCCGAGGTGATCCATCAGGTCGGCGAGATCGTCGGCGAAGATGTCGAGCGTGTACGGCCCCTCCGGCTTGCCCGAGGCGCCGTGACCGCGGCAGTCGTAGAGCAGGACGCAGGCGCCGCCGGCCAGCCGCTCCGCGACCGGGCGCCAGAAGCGGCGATCCATCGCAAGCGAATGGATCAACGCGACCCGCGGGCGCGAGGGTTCGCCGAGGATTTCATAGACGATGCGGGTGCCGTCGCGGGTCGTGCAGACGCCTTCGGGCTTCGACTGCGCCTCTGTGAGCATGGCCATGGATCGCCTTCTTGGGAAGAAACGAGGGTCGGTCTGCCAGGACGGCAGCGTTCGTCCATCCGTGACCGGGCCCTACATCCCGTTGTCGCCGGAGATTTCGCTCTGCCATGGCGCGACCAGCCGTTCGATCCAGCCGACCAGCGCGGTCAGCGCGACGGCGAAGATCATGATCAGGATGATCGGCACGAGCATGTCGGCGGTCTTGAAGCCGTTCGCCGACGTGATGATGATGCCGCCGAGGCCGGAAATGGCGGTGAGAAATTCGGCGATGATCATGGCGATCACCGCCTTGCCGATTCCGAGCCGCAGCCCCGCCATGATGTAGGGGAGCACGGCCGGCAGCACGATGTGGCCGAGAATGGCGGGCTGCGGTGCCACGAACGCCTTGCCGACCTCGATGAGCGATTTCGGAACGGCCTTCACGCCCAGCCAGGTATTGATGCAGATCGGAAACAGCGCCAGCAGGAAGATGATGACGGTCTTCACGGCGAAGCCGAGCCCGAACCACAGGATGAGCAGCGGCACCAGCGCGATCAGCGGCATCGAGTAGCCGGCCGTCACGTAGATGCCGAATGCGGCCTCCACCAGGCGGAAGCGTCCGAGCAGCAATCCGAGCGGGATGCCGATCACGGCGGCGAGCGCATATCCGGCGAAGAACGGCTGCATGCTTTCCCAGAACGCGACCTGCAGCCGGTTCGTCCGGATCATCTGCAGGAAGGATTCGAAGATCTCGCTCGGGTATGATCCAAGCACCGGGTCGACGTTGCGGCCGAAATATTCCCACAGGCCGATCGCCACGACCACGGACACGCCGGTGACCAGCCAGCTCGGGATGCGCGCCAGCGAGAACGCGGACGTGCGCTCGCGTGCGTCCTGATAGAGCTCTTCGGAATCCGCGCGCAGCGTCATCACAGGGCTCCCAGAGCCATCTCGCGACGCGCGTCGTCGTGGCGGGCGTCGTGCAAGGTTTCCCAGATCATCGTTCGCTTGCGGGAATATTCGACGGAATTGCGCACCGCCTTGATGTCGAGCCGCGGGCGGCCGATCTCGATCGGAAAGATCTCGCGCACCCTGCCGCCGAACATGACGACCACGCGGTCGGCGAGCAGCACCGCCTCGTCGAGGTCATGAGTGACGAAGATGATGGTCTTCTTGGTCTTTTCATGAATGGCGAGCAGTTCGAGCTGCAGGCCCTCGCGCGTCTGCGAGTCGAGCGCGCCAAACGGCTCGTCCATCAGCAGCACTTCCGGGTCGATCGCCAACGCCCGCGCAATCCCGACCCGCTGCTTCATGCCGCCCGAAAGCTGGTGCGGCCGCATGTCCCGCGCATGCTCGAGCCCGACAAGCTTCAGGTATCGCTCGGCGGTTTCGGTCTGCTCCGCCTTGTCGATGCCTTTCATCGCCAGCGCGAACCGGATGTTGCCGAGCGTCGTCTTCCACGGCAGCAGTTCGGCGTGTTGGAAGACCATTCCGCGGTCGTGCCCGCAGCCGGTCACCGGCTTGCCGGCGACCTTCACGCTGCCTGACGTTGCGGTCTCCAGGCCCATGATGATGCGCAATGCGGTCGTCTTGCCGCACCCGCTCGGGCCGGCGAGGGCGACGATTTCGCCCCGCTCGACCCCGAAGGACACGCCATCGAGCGCGACGGTCAGCCGCGTCGTCCCGCGAACCTTCACCGGAAAGGTTTTTGTGACGTTGTTGATCTGGATGTGGGTCATGTCGCAATGCGGGTGCCGGCGCCACCTGCCTACGTGCTCTTCGTTACTTTTTCTTGACCTGACCGAGAGCCTCCGTCCGCGCGCTGTCGTCGATGAATTTCGCGACATCGAGCGGTTTGTCGAGACGATGGTGTTTGACCATCATGTCGGCCGTGTGCTGGAGGTTCTCCTTGGGGATCGACAGGTCCGTGTGGACAGCCTTGTACTTGATGGCTTCGTCGTACACGAAGGCGGCCGTGCGGTCCTCGGGGCCGAGATGGGCGATCTCCTTGGCGAGCTTGATGGCGGCCTCGCGGTTCTTCGAAGCATAGGCGAGGCCTTCCATTTCGGCGGCCAGGAACGCTTCCATCGCCTTGCGCCGCTCCGCCAGCTTCTTGCCGGTCGTCATCATGCAGACCTTCACGAACTGCGGCGTTGCGTCGCCGCGCAGCAGCGCCTTGTATCCGCGCTTGTCGGCGTCCACCTCGAACTCGCTTGAGCTTGCCGCAGCGGCAACCACGCCGGCGATCACCGCCTTCACGCGATCGGCGCTGCCTCCGGCGTTGGCAAATTTCAGCGTGTCTTCCGGCACGCCTGCATTCGCGAGCGCCTCGCGGGCGAACAGGTCGGGCAGGGATCCGGGCGCGGAGACCCCGATGGTCGCGCCCTTGAGGTCATTGGGCGTATTGATCTTGTTGTTGGCGAACAGCGTGTAGGTCATCCCCGGCCAGTCGCAGCCGATGAACTTGACGTCGGCGCCGCGCGCCATCGCCGGAAAGGCCACGACCGGGCTCGCCTCGAAGCTGTCGAGCTCCCCGGCGATCAGGGCCTTGAGCGGCGTGGTGCCGCCCGCGAACTGAACCATGTCGAGATCGATGCCGTGGTTTGCGGCAAATCCACCCTTGGCGGCCATGAACAGGAAGGCGGAATCGCCCTTGGCTTCGACGATTCCGTGCCGCCACTTCTCGGCGGCTTGAACCGGAGCTGCCGCCAGAACTCCAAGCGCCAACGCACAGACAGCCACTGTCGCCAGCGCGGTCTTGCCGGACAATGATGGGGACATATGAAATTCCTTTCCTCCAGCCGACGTCCTTTGACGACACCGCGTGCGTAACAGGCTTGTGCGACAAGCTGATAGTACCATTATTGTCACAGCCCCCCGGCGCGGGCAACATGAGCGGATCCGCACGCGCCGCAGCCTTTGTCTTTTCGCTTCGGTCGGGCTCCGAGCGGTGCCCGGGAAGACCGGCAGGATTGTGCGCTGGCGAACCGCAGGGGTTAAGAACCAAACTAAGGAAACACTATGACCGAACGCATTTGGGACAAGTTCCTGACCGAGCGCGACAGAGAAATCTTTCGCGCCGCCGGTTACGGAAGCCGCGCGGGCTTCGGCAAACGGCCGGCCCTTCTCATCGTCGACGTCAACTACGGCTTCTGCGGCGACAAGCGCGAACCGGTGCTCGAATCCATCAAGCGGTGGCGACAGTCGAGCGGGGAGATCGCGTGGGACACGCTGCCGATCCTGCAGCGCCTGATTGCCACGGCGCGCGGGCGCGAAATTCCGGTCATCTACACGACGGGCATCAAGCGCGCCGACAATTGGGACCGCGGCAGCTGGTCCTGGAAGAATCGCCGCAGCGGCGAACGCCCGCCGGCGACCAACCACGACCCCAACGAGATCATGCCGCAGATCGCTCCGGGGCCGCGCGACATCGTCGTCACCAAGCAGAAGCCGAGCGGTTTCCACGGCACGAATCTGCTCGCGTACCTGGTCCATCTGGGCTGCGACAGCCTGCTCGTCGCCGGCACCTCGACGAGCGGATGCGTGCGCGCGACCGTCATCGATGCGTTCAGCTACAATTTCCGGGTCACTTTGGTGGAGGACGGGTGCTTCGAGCGTGGAGAGGTGAGCCACGCCATCAGCCTCTTCGACATGAACGCCAAGTACGCCGACGTCGTCGGGAGCGACGAGGTGATCGCCTACATGGAGAGCCTGCCGCGCGGGCTGTTCGAGCTGCCGCCGGGGAACGGACCCGCATAGCCGCCATCCCGGGTGTGCAAGGGAATGCGCCTTGCGAGGGGTCCGGCGATGTCCTAGCACACGGGCGGCAGCGTGCCGGCGGAAGGCGCGCGGCTTTTCCGGACGGAGCACGGGGCTCGCACCTCCATGGAGACCAAAGAACGTCAGAACGCGCCGGTCGATTTTCATGACCATCTGAAGCTGCTCGAAGCGCGCGGGCTGATCGTTCGGATCGACCGTCCGATCAACAAGGACACCGAGCTTCACCCCCTGGTTCGCTGGCAGTTTCAAGGCGGGATTCCCGAGTCGGACCGGCGCGCCTTCCTGTTCACCAATGTCCATGGTGCCGATGGCCGGCGCTACGACATGCCGGTCGTGGTCGGCGCGCTCGCGGCCTCCCCGGAGATCTACGCGATCGGCATGGGCGTGCCGGTCGAGGAAATCGGGGAGGTCTGGGCGCGCGGCATGGCGAACCCAATCCCGCCGCAGCGCGTCAACGACCCGCCCTGCCAGGAAGTGGTGCTCACCGGGGACGAACTGAACCGTCCGGGCGGCGGACTTGCGAGCCTGCCGGTGCCGATATCGACGCCCGGGTTCGATGCCGCTCCCTATCTGACCGCGACGCTCTGCGTCACCAAGGACCCGGAGACGGGAATCCGCAACATGGGCACCTATCGGGCGGCCCTTAAGGCGACCGACAGGCTCGGCGTGCGCATGGCGACGCGACTGAGCGGCGCGGGCGGCTACCAGCACTGGCTGAAGTACAAGAAGCGCGGCGAGCCGATGCCGTGCGCCATCGTGGTCGGCTGCACGCCGACCGTCCTGTTCACCGGCCCCCAGAAGCTTCCGCTCGATCAGGATGAAATGGCCGTCGCCGGCGGGCTCGCGGGCCGGCCGGCACGGGTCGCGCGCGCCCGGACGGTCGATCTCGAGATTCCGGCGGATGCGGAAATCGTCATCGAGGGCCTGATCGACACCGACCTGCTCGAACCCGAAGGGCCGTTCGGCGAAAGCCACGGCCACGTCGCGCTCGAGGATTTCAACATGTCGATGCGCGTGACCGCCATCACGCATCGGCGGGATGCCGTTTTCGTGTCGATCGTCAGCCAGGTCACGCCGAGCGAATCGAGCGTGCTCAAGAAGGTCGCCTACGAACCGCTGTTCATGACGCACCTCAAGGAGCACATGGGTGTGCGCGGCATCACCCGGGTGGTGATGCACGAGCCGTTGTCCAACCTGCGGCCGGTCATCTTCCTTCAGTTCAAGCAGGGGACGGCGAGGACGGAGATCTGGCGCGGTCTGCAGGGGGCTTCGACCTTGCAGGCGCAGTGCGGCAAGATCGTCGTCGCGGTGTCGGAGGACGTCGATCCGAGCAATACGGACGCGGTCTTCTGGTCGCTCGCCTATCGTTCCAATCCGGTCGAGGACGTTCTCGTCGTCCCCAATCGCGCCGGCGGACACGGTCCGAAGTCGGGAGGCTCCGCCAACTCGACGCTCCTGATCGATGCGACCGCCAAGCACCCAATGCCGCCGCTCGCGCTGCCCGCCCGCAAGTTCATGGAAGACGCGCGGACGATCTGGGAGGACCTCGGCTTGCCGCGCCTCACGCCGCAGCCGCCATGGTACGGCTACGATCTCGGCGACTGGAACGCGCTTTGGCAGCAGTTCGCCGACGCCGCCACCCGGGGCAAATGGGAAGACAATGGGATCAACACCTATGCGCGGCGCCAGGGTGGCATCAAGCCCGAGACGCCGGTGCGCAATGTCGAGAAGAAGCAATGATCGTCTCGTGACGGCTCGCCGGATCCGGAAGGATCGGGCCGCCGGTCATTCCGTATCGCGGAAGCCGGCGCAGTGCACAGAGCGGCGAACCTGAGAGCAGAGCGTGATGAATCAGATCGAACGGGTGCTGCTGAGAGCGATCGGCAAGCCGCTGCGGCGCAAGGAGGATCTCCGGCTGATTCGCGGAGAGGGCCGGTTCTCCGACGATTTTCGTCTGGACGGACAGGCTTATGCGGTGATGGTCCGCTCGCCGCACCCGCATGCGAAAATTCTGCGCGTCGACAAGACCCGCGCGCTGGCGATGCCGGGCGTGCTCGGCGTCTACGACGGAGCCGACTGCGCGGCAGACCGCTTGGGGCCGATTCCGCACGACCCGGTGCCGAAGACCAAGTACGACATGAAGCTGACGGGTCCCGGCGGCACGTCGATCTTCATCGGCCCGCATCTTCTGCTTCCGACCGACAAGGCGCGCCACGTCGGCGAGGCCGTCGCAATGGTGGTCGCCGAGACGCTCGCGCAGGCGCAGGATGCGGCCGAAGCGGTCGAGGTCGTCTACGAACCTCTGCCCTTCGTCACCGACACGGCCGCAGCGGCGGAGCCCGGCGCGCCTGCCGTCTGGGACGAGGTGCCCGACAACGTGTCGGTCGACACGACGTTCGGCGACATCGAGGCGACGGAGCGTGCCTTCGCGACGGCCGATCACGTCGTCGAGGCGGAGTTTCACATCGGCCGCGTGACGGCGGTGCCGCTCGAGCCGCGCGCGGCGCTTGCCACCTACGATGCGCAGAGCGGCCGCTACACGCTCTATGCCGGAAGCGGCGGGGCCGTCCGGCACAAGCGGGAGCTCTCGACCCTCCTGGGGATCGAGGCGGAGAAGCTCAGAATTCTCTGCTACGACGTCGGCGGCAATTTCGGGGCGCGCAACCGCGTCTATGTCGAGTTCGGTCTCGTCCTGTGGGCGAGCCGCAAGCTCGGCCGGCCGGTGAAGTTCACGGCGACGCGCTCGGAGGCCTTCCTCAGCGACTATCAGGGACGCGATCTCGTCACGCGCGTCGCGCTCGCGATCCGCAAGGACGGGCGCTTCCTCGCCATGCGCGCCTCGAACCTCAGCAACGTCGGCGCGCGCACGGTCTCGCTCTCGCCGCTCGGCAAGGGCTCGGCCCTGATCACCGGCTCCTACGACATCCCGGTTGCCTCGCTGCGGGCGCGCGCGGTGTTCACCAACACGATGCCGACCCAGGCCTACCGCAGCTCCGGCCGCCCGGAAGTGAATTTCGCCATCGAGCGCCTCGTCGACATGGCGGCCGACCGGCTCGGCATGGATCGCGTCAAGTTGCGGCGTAAGAATCTCATCGCGCCGGACGCCATGCCGTACCGCAACGCCGTCGGCGCCGTCTACGACAGCGGCACCTATGAGGCGAACATGGAGCGGGCGATGACGCTCGCCGACTGGTCCAATATTCCGGCTCGGCGCCGGGACGCCAGGCGGCGCGGCAGGCTGCTCGGCGTCGGGCTCGCCAACTACGTCGAGTCCTCGATCGGTTCGCCGCGCGAACGCGCCGAGATCACGGTCCGCGAGGACGGCCTCGTCGACGTGGTGATCGGCACGCAGCCGAGCGGTCAGGGCCACGAGACGAGCTTCGCCCAGGTGACGGCCGATCTGCTGGGCGTGCCGTTCGAATCGGTGCGGATCATTCTCGGGGATACCGACGTGGTCTCGGTCGGCGGCGGCTCGCATTCCGGACGCTCGATGCGCCACGCGGCGACCGTCATCGCCATGGCGGCCGAGGACCTGATCGAGCAGGGGCACGAAATGGCGGCCCTCAATTTCGGCGTCGACAGGGAGAGGGTGTCGTTCGACGACGGGCGTTTCGTGGTCGCCGGCACCAATCTGGCCGTCGATTTTCTCGAACTCGCCCGTGCGGCGGCCGATCCGAGTTCACCGGCCGGCGCGGCCGGCCGCCGGCTCGCGGTCGCGAAGGACAACGAGATGCACGATCCGGTGTTTCCCAACGGATGCGCGATCTGCGAGGTCGAGGTCGATGCGCAGACCGGCGCCTTCGAGATCACGCGTTACGCCAGCATCGACGACGTCGGCCGCTGCATCAATCCGCTGATCGTGCACGGGCAGACGCACGGCGGCATCGTCCAGGGCATCGGGCAGGCCATGCTCGAACAGAGCTACGTCGACCCCTCCACCGGCCAGCCGCTGTGCGGGTCGTTTATGGATTACGGAATGCCGCGCGCCGGCGACGTGCCGCACTTCGCGACCGAGATCGTCGAGGTCCTTTCGCCCACCAATCCGCTCGGCATCAAGGCGGGAGGCGAGGGCGGAACGACGCCGGCGCTCTCGGCGGTGGTCAACGCGGTCGTCGACGCGCTGCGCCCCCTGGGGGTGCGCGACATCAAGATGCCGCTCACGCCGTTCGCGGTGTGGCAGGCGATCGAGGCCGCCAAAGGCGCAGGCGCGCAGGCGGACCAATCGACTTGTTGAGTGAAGGGCCAACCGGAGATTCTTCGTGACCAGCAGTTCGAACCCGATCGTGAACGTGATCGCCTTTCCGGGCGCGCCCAACCTGCCGATCTTCGCCGCGCTCGAACACGGCTTCTTCGAGCGCGCCGGCGTGCGGCTCAATCTCGAGACGACGCCGAATTCCTCCTATCAGGCCGAGGCGCTCGCAACCGGCAAGTTCGACATTGCCGGGACCGCATTCGACAACGTGGTGGCGTATACGGAAGGACAGGGAGCGGTCGCCTTTTCCGAGCCACCCGATTTCTTCGCTTTCATGGGGGCGACGAAGATCGAGCTCGCGCTCATTGTCGCGCCGGACGTCAGGACGTTCGCGGATCTGCGCGGGAAATCGCTGGCGCTCGACGCACTCGGCACCGGCTTTGCGTTCGTGCTCTACCACATGCTGGAGAAGGGCGGGCTTGCGCCCGGCAGCTACGAACGGGTGGCGGTCGGCGCAACGCCGCAGCGCTGGGAATCCGTGCGAACCGGACAGCACGCCGGCACGATGACGATCGAGCCCTTCACCAGCATCGCCGCCGCGCAGGGCTTCAACGTCCTCGACAGGAGCACCAACACGCTCGGCGACTATCAGGGCGGCATTTTCGCCGCGCGCAGGAGGTGGGCGGCCGAGAACGCGCCCGCTCTCAGGGCCTATATCCGCGGCTATTTGGACGGCCTCGCCTGGACGCTTGATCCGGCCAACAAGCAGGCGGCGACGGAATTGCTGATGCGCAGGATGCCGGAGATCAAGCCCGGGGTCGTGGGCGCCGTCATGACCAGCCTGCTGTCGGAGCGTTCCGGTCTGACGCCACGCGGCGCGGTGACGATCGAGGGGATCCGGACCGCCCTGGAACTGCGCTCGCGCTACGGCGCCGCGAAGACGAGGCTGACGGACCCCTACAAGTACATCGACCTGTCGTACTACGAAGCGGCGACGAACGACCGGTAAGGCAATCTCCAGGGCAGAGCGGTCGCGCTTCGCGCGGGGCCGGATTCCGGGGACGGGAAGGCGGCCCGCTGCCCGGGCATCCTGCGAGCGCAGCTTTCGAAATCGGATGGACAGGGTGTGGCCGAGGGTCACCGCGCCTGCGTTCCGCCGTACTGGACGGCGACCCCGCGATTGTTCATGCTGAAAGCGCCACGGCTGGGCCCGCGTGGCAGCCTCGCGCCATTTTCGGCACGGGCTCGCACTTTTATCACATTACGGTAATTATTGCTTTTCGAGCCCATGTCTCTATCATGGGTGTGTGGCCCAGGAGCGCCGGGGCCGCCGAACGGACCCTTTCGGGCGCAATCGACGAGTTCGATGAAAGCAAGCAACACGCCGCCGATCGGGCGGGTCGCGAGCCGGGGCAGCAGCGGAGACCGGCTGCTCGCCGCCCTCGCGCTGTTCACCGTCGAGCGGCCGGAGTGGACGGTGGAAGCCGCCGCCGAGACGCTCGGGGTTTCCGCCACCACGACCTATCGCTACTTCAAGAGCCTCGTGAAGGCCGGGCTGATCAGCCCGGTCGCCGGCGCCGGCTACATGCTCGGGCCCGCCATCATCCAAATGGACCGCCAGATCCAACTCTGCGATCCGATGCTGAACGCGGCGCGCGCCGCCATGGTCGACCTGATCAACAACGCGGCCGAAGGCACGACCGTGTTGCTGTGCCGGCTGTTCCACGACCGGGTGATGTGCGTGCACCAGGTGGTGGGGCGCGGACCACAGACGCCGGTCAGCTATCAGCGCGGGCGGCCGATGCCGCTGTTTCGCGGCGCGACGTCGAAAATCATTCTCGCCTATCTGCCGACGCGGACTCTCAAGACGCTGTTTGCGCACGACGCAGCCGACATCGCCGCTGCCGGCCTCGGCAGCACCTGGGATGAGTTTCGCGCAAGCCTTGCGGCGCTTCGGCGCGCTGGCGCGTGCGTCAGCCGCGGCGAGATCGATCCCGGCCGCATCGGCATCGCGGCGCCGATCTTCGATGCCCAGCGGGCGATCCTCGGCAGCCTCACCATCGTCCTGCCGATGGCGCGCGGCGAGGAACCGCTGGTCGAGCGTCTGGCGCGCCAGACGATCGCGGGCGCGCGCGCCATCGAGTCCGCCATGAACGACAAGACTTCGACGCAACCGAGCGCGGCGCGGGTCAAGATCGCGCGTTGAGGGTCGTCGAAGGCGCGAGGGATCGGGGAGGAGACATGTCCATTGCGATGACCAGATTTTCGCTCGTTCTGTGGGGACTGGCACAGGCGCTGAGATGGAGCGCGCGCCGGCATCCGGCCTTCAGGTCGCGGCTCAACGAGCGCAATCTCGTCGCACAGATCAAGGCGCGCGACGAGGAGATCGGCCGCTGGTACGAGATCCGCGACGGCAGGATCACCTCGCGCCGCGGAATTCATCCGAGGCCCGACGTCACGCTCGCGTTCAAGAACGCTGCGATCGGCGCTTCGCTGCTCACGCCGCCGATCGACTGGCTCGACCAGATCAACGCACAGAAGGATTTCAAGCTCACCATCGACGGCTCCGAGTACCTGTCCAACTGGTTCGCGCAGACCATCATGATGAGCCAGACAGCCGGCTGGAAGTTCGGCACGCCGATGCCGGACGGCAGCGTGCGCACCTGCAACATGACGAACGGCGGCCCGGTCTTCGTCTACGCGAAGGACGGCAAGATCGTGCGCATGACGCCGATCGAATTCGACGAGACCGATCCCCGGCCGTGGACCATCGAGGCGCGCGGTCTGAAGTTCACGCCGCCGCGCAAGACGACGCTCGCGCCGCATGGGCAGAACGCGAAATCGATCGTCTATTCGCCCGACCGGCTGCTCTACCCGATGAAACGCGTCGACTTCGACCCGAACGGCGCCCGCAATCCGCAGAACCGCGGCAAGTCCGGCTACGTGCGCATCTCCTGGGACGAGGCCCTCGACCTCGTCGCGAACGAGATCAAGCGCGCCAAGCGCGAGCATGGGCCGGGCGCCATCGCGGTCTCGCACGGCTCGCACCATACCTGGGGCAATATCGGCTACTACCTCAGCGCGCTGTTCCGCTTCAGCAACGCGGTCGGTTTCACGCGCGTGCACCACAATCCGGACAGCTGGGAGGGCTGGTACTGGGGCGCGGTGCATCACTGGGGCTACACGCTGCGCGTCGGCCAGTCGGAAACCTACGGCACGGTCGAGGACTGCCTGCAGAACTGCGACATGATCGTGTTCTGGGCCGCCGACCCGGAGACCACCAGCGGCTCATACGGGGCGCAGGAAGGGACCGTGCGGCGACAGTGGCTCAAGAATCCGAAGCTCGGCATCAAGGTCGTCCACGTCGATCCCTACTACAACGCCTCGGCGCAGTTCCTGCCGGGAAAATGGCTCGCGCCGCGGCCGACCACGTCGGTCGCCATGGCGATGGCGATTGCCTACGTGTGGATCAAGGAAGGTCTCTACGACAAGGACTACGTCGCCACCCACACGGTCGGCTTCGACAAGTGGAAGGCCTATCTGCTCGGCGAAGAGGACGGCGTTGCGAAGACTCCCGAGTGGCAGGAGAAGGAGACCGGCGTTCCGGCGAAAGACGTGCGCGCGCTCGCCCGCGAGTGGGGCCGCAAGCGCGTGTATCTCGCGCCCGGCGGCTGGGGCAACGGCCACGGCGGCGCCTGCCGCAACCAGACCGGCATCCAGTGGGCGCGCGTGATGGTGTGCCTGGCGGCGATGCAGGGGCTGGGCAAGCCGGGCGTCAACATGGGCAATCTGCAATGGGGATGCCCGCTCGACTTCAATTTCTACTTCCCGGGCTACGCCGACGGCGGCATGTCGGGCGATCTCGAGAATACGTCGATGCCGGTCGAGCTCTACCAGCGGATGCCGCAGTTGCCGACCATGAACTCGAGCTTCCAGCGCATTCCGCGCATCTGGATGCCGGAGGCAATCGCCGAGGGGAAGGCCGAGGGCTATCCGTGGATCGGCAAGTCGATCGAGCACCAGTTCGCCAAGTTCGCCTATCCGGCGCCCGGGCACTCGCCGGTGAGGATGCTTTACAAGTACGGCGGCTCGATGCTCTCGACCATGAACAACACCAACCGCCACGTGCGCATGTACCAGTCGCCGAACCTCGAATTCGTCGTCAACCAGTCGATCTGGTTCGAGGGCGAGGCGAAGTTCGCCGACGTCATCCTTCCCGCGTGCACCAATTTTGAGCGCGTCGACATCAGCGAGTGGGCGGGACTTGGCGGCTACGGCCATCACGGCCAGCAGCAGCTCAATCACCGCGTGATCGTGTTCCAGGCGTCGGCCATCGAGCCGCTCGGGGAATCGAAGTCCGACTACTGGATCTTCAACGAGATCAGCAAGCGGCTCGGCCTCGCGAATTATTTCTCTGAGGGCATGAACGAGATCGACTGGGTGAAGCGCCTGTTCGACGCCTCCGACCTGCCGGGCGTGATTTCCTGGAAGAAATTCATCCGCAAGGGCTACTACGTGGTGCCGGCGGAGAAGGAGAAGCTGCGCGCACCGGTCTCGTTCCGCTGGTTCTGGGAGAACCGCAAGAAGGACGTGCCGGAGGCGCAGCCGTTGCCCTCCGACTACACCGAGGAGTTCCTGCGCGGGCTGCAGACGCAGTCGGGCAAGCTCGAGTTCGAGTGCAACAGCCTCAAGCGCTTTTCCGATCCCGAGCGTCCGCCGATCGTGAAGTACGAACCCTCCTGGGAGGGTCCGCATTCGGGCGAACTCTACGAGCGCTATCCCCTGCAGCTCCTGACGCCGCACTCGAAATACAGCTTCCACACCCAGGGCGACGGGAAGGATTCCTTTCTCCTCAACATCGCCGACCATCGGGTCAACGTGGACGGCTACTACTACTGGATCATCCGCCTGAACGCGGAGGACGCCGCCGAACGCGGCATCAAGAAGCACGACCTCGTGAAGGTCTTCAACGAGCGCGGCGCGGTGATCTGCGCGGCGTTGCCGACACAGCGCCTGCCACGCGGAGTCTGTCACGGCTACGAGTCGTCCGCCATCTACGATCCGATGGGCGAGCCGGGGAAATCCGTCGACCGCGGTGGCTGTCTCAACCTGCTCACGCCGGAACGCACGCAGACGAAGTCGACGCACTCGCTGGCTGGCGCCAACGCGCTGGTCGAGATCGAGTTGTGGGACGGCCGCACCGAGCATCTGTCGGCGGCGTTCGCGCAGCCGGAGAAGGACGCGGGCGTTGCGCACTCCCGCGCGGCGGCCGAGCTGGTTCCGGCGAAATAGAGGAATGGTAGGGTGGGTTGGGCGAAGCGAAACCCACCCCACTCACATGCACGGCGATGCGGCGGGGTTGCGCGCCTTCGGTGCCGATCCCCCTTGCGAACGAGAGACGAACGTGAGCAACACCGATGTCTAAGTGGAACATGATCATCGATGTCGCCGAGTGCACGAACTGCAACCTGTGCACGCTCGCGACCATGGATGAGTACGTCGGCAACGCATGGCCGGGCTATGCGGCGCCGATGCCCCGCCACGGACACAGATGGATCGACATCCTGCAGAAGGAACGCGGCCAGGCGCCCATGATCGACATCGCCTATGTGCCGGTCATGTGCAACCACTGCGACGACGCGCCGTGCCTCAAGGCGGCGAGGAACGGCGCAATCCGCAAGCGCGAGGACGGCATCGTGCTGATCGATCCCGAACGGGCGAAGGGCCAAAAGCAGCTCGTCGAGGCCTGTCCGTACGGACACATCTGGTGGAACGAAGAGCTCGGTCTGCCGCAGGCCTGGCCGTTCGACGCACATCTCATCGACCAGGGATGGGAGCAGACGCGCGGCGAATTGTCCTGTCCGACCGGCGCCATGCGGACCGTCAAGGTCGATGACGAGGAAATGGCGCGCATCGCGCGAGAGCAGAACCTCGAGGTGATGCGGCCGGAACTCAAGACGAAGCCGCGCGTCTACTATCGCAATCTATGGCGCTATTCGAAGTGCTTCATCGGCGGCACGATCTCGGCGGAAACCAAGGGGATCGTCGATTGTGTCGAGGGCGCGCGCGTGCGGCTTCTCAAGGATGGCAGCTGCGTCGCCGAGACGATGAGCGACAACTACGGCGATTTCAAATTCGACCGACTCGACGAGAATTCGGGCGCCTATCGGATCGAGATCTGGGCCAACGGGCGCCAGAAGATTGTCGACACGACGCTTGGCACGAGCGTCAATATCGGGGAGATCCGCCTCTAGGGCGATTCGCAAAAGTTGGAACCGGCCTTGCGTCAGATCGCGCTCTCATTCCATGACTTCGCGCATGATCTTGTTGGGGGAGCGGTTCCTCTCGGCCGGATCATGCGCCAAGGCCATGCAGCGGAGCCTGGGTATTGCACATGAGCGCGGCGGCTTCGCTCGTCGTCCCGCCGCTGGCCGGCATCTATGCGGCCCTGGAACCCTGGTCCGAAGCACTGTTGCGCACCGTCGTCGGCCTGGCGCTGGTGCCGCACGGTCTGCGCATGACGTTCGGATTCTTTCCCGGCACGGGCCTCAAGGTGCGCAGCCTCGCCATGTTGGCGGATCAGCTCGACCGCGACGGTTACCGGCCCGGGCGACTGTGGGCGCCGTTGATCTCGGTGACCGAACTCGTCTGCGGGCCGATGCTGGCCGTCGGGCTGTTCACGCGCCCGGCCGCCGTCCCGATCACGCTCTTCCTTCTCGTCTCGATCCGCGAACGATGGCGGGTTGGCGGCTATTTCTGGAACACGCTCGGGCTCGAATACACGCTGATGTGGGCGGTCGCGGCGTTCTATTTCCTGGTGCACGGCGGCGGGACCTATTCGCTCGACAATCTGCTGCTTGGCCGCGCAGTCTGAGGGAATTGTCCGGCACGTTTCGACGCTGGAGCGCTTTCGAGCGAAGTGAGTATCGGTTCGCCTGAAGAAAACGCGTTAAGACAAGAACCGGGAGCCCCGGCCTTGATCCTCAGAGCCGGAAAGATTCTAATCGAAGTAGCTCGACTTCCCCATCTTGATGAGATTTTAGGGCGATTCGATGTCGTGGCCACGGACGCGGTAGTTCCGATAGTCCTTGTACTGGGGGAACGTCAGTGTCTGCACCGCCTCCTCGACGCTCATGCCGCTGGCGACCGCGTCTTTCACGCCCGCGTATTCGTCCGAAAGAAATTTCGCCATTTCGCCGACGTCGGCGCGTTCGGCCACGTCGCCATGCGCCGGCAGCGTGCGGTCGACATCGTTCATCGCGGCGACCTTGTTGAGCAGCCGGATACAGTTGTCGACCGAAGGCGTGAACGCCGTGTTGGCCCAGCTCCGCAAATGACGCTCTGCCGAGAAGCAATCCGGTCCGCGACCCCGTCCACGCTAGCACGTCGGATTGTCCTTGCCACGCCGCCGCGCGCGGACCCCGCCGCGCGCGCGGCCGCCGGCAATGCGGGGCTCGGCGGTCGCGATCGGATCGTGCGACGTACGCTGATAAGTACGGGGCGTCGTCCGAGGCGTCGGCGCATAGACGGGCGCATATGAGGGCGCAAGATCGGCGGCACATGCCGTGCCGATGCTGAGCACGACGGCAGCCGCGATGACGGCAAGCGATCTGAGCATGGCAATCTTCCTGAGCGACAGTCCGCCCATGCCGCTTGGATACCTTGGATCAACCGATTCGGTTCATAGTCACCCGGCGGCTCGGCAGGAACCTTGCGGATGCCGACACATGGGGATATATCCAAAATCATGCCGAGGCGCTGGAATCGTGATCCGCTTCAATTTCAATGAAACCAAGACGTTAGAAGTGCTGGCGTTTGTCGCCGAGCGCTGGCCGGGCATCACGCCGTTCTTTCTCGCCAAGGTCCTGTTCTTCGCCGATCGCGACCACTTGCGCGCCTACGGTCGGCCGGTCACAGGCGACACGTACATCGCCATGCCGTACGGCCCTGTCCCGTCCCGCGCCTATGATATGATCAAGGGCGATGAACTGGATTTCTTCGGCAACCCGGAAGCTATTGCCTCGACGATCCGAGTCGAGCACGATCACTACAAGCGGATCTATGCGAAACGTGCGGCCAACCTCGATCTGCTGTCTGAAACCGATATCGCCATTCTGAATGCGGCGATCGAGTTCTGCAGGCACAAGTCATTTTTTGAATTGAGCAGCCTGACGCATCAGGAGCCGGCTTGGGTCAACGCGCCGACCAACGGGGAAATGAATCCCGAACTGCTGGTGCCCGAAGACATGCGCGACGAAGTGCGTGAAGCAGCCGCCTACGTCGAGCTATGAACGTCGGCGACGTCTTCCGCATCTTCACCACGTTGACGAACCCTCCCAAGGAAAAGATAGTCGTTTATGTCGGCACCGAGCGTGAACTGTTTTTCTGGTTCAACACCGAGGCACGACAGAGACCGGCGCAAATGTCGTGCGCAGCCGGCGATGCTCCCAAGATCACGCACGATTGTTTTCTCGACTGCGGAAGGGCAACGACATTTCGCCCCGAGGAATTGATTGAAGCCGAGTCGTGCGGTCGCGCCGGTCGTCAATTTCTCGAACGCGTTCTGCGTGAAGTGACCGACAATGCTACGACGCTCACCACATTGCAGCGCAAGGCGATCTGCGAATCATTGGTGGCGGCGATCAAAGATATGATGTGAGCCGGTTGATCGCCGCGTCTTCATCGCCTCGGCCAGTCGGTCGGAAACGTGCGGTCGATCTCTTTCGCGGCGCCGGGCTCTCGCTGGAGTCGATACGTTCCGCTAGACTTGGCGATGAATGCCATCGGCAGGTGTGCCATCATGGACTACGCTGAAATCGCGATACGGCTCGTGCTGGCGACCCTGATCGGCGCCGGTATCGGCCTCAATCGGGACCTGCAGGGAAAGCCCTCCGGCGTACGAACGCTCGGCGTGGTCGGTCTTGGCTCGGCGCTCGCCGTGATGACCAGCATCGACTTTTCGGCCGACGCGTCGGATTGGGCCGCCATCAGCCGCACCATCCAGGGCGTGATCACCGGCATCGGGTTTCTCGGAGCGGGCGTCATCATTCGCCGCAGCGAGGCGAGTGAAGTCCAGGGACTCACCACCGCGGCCTGCATCTGGCTCACCGCCTGCCTCGGGATGGTGTGCGGCATCGGCGCCTGGAAGGCGGTGGTCGTCTCCGTTCCGCTTCTCTTTCTGTTGCTGATCTTCGGCGGCCCGATCGAGGCGGCCATCCACAGTCGCTGGCGACAACCGGACGAGGACTGACGACCGCGGCCGGCGACCGGGCAGGCCGGATTGCGGACTGCACGTGGCGCACTTGCAGGGACGGACGGCGACGGTGCAGCATCCGCCACGAGGCTCACTGGAACGCCAGCTCCTCGATCAGTCCGCGGATGAGTGGCGAGCGCAGCCCGCCGCGACGATACACGACGGAGAAGGCGATCTTGCCGAAATGCTGCCCGAGGTCGAGGCAGCGCACATTGCGCGAATGCAGGTGGCCGCCGCAGAGCGAATGCACGATCGCCACTCCGACCCCCATCTCCACGAACGTGCTGGCGGTCTGGCAGTTGGCCGCCTCGATGATGCTGTTCGGCCTGATGCCGCCGTCGGCCATGGCCTTGTCGACGAGCTTGCGCGTCTCGGCATGGCGCGGCAGCACGATCAGGCGGTGGCGGGCGATGTCGGCAAGCTTGGGCGGCTGGCGGCGCAGCAACGGATGTTCGGCGGTGCAGACGAGCGACAGCGTGCTTTCCGCAATCACCTCGCGATCGAGCGCCTTCGGCAGCTTGGGAAAGACTCCGATGCTCACGTCGAGCTCGCCGCGCGCGAGAGCCCGCAGCGCATCGGAAGCCCGATAGACCTGCAGCCTCAGTTCGACCCCCGGAAAGCGCGTGAGAAACTGGCTGATCTTCGGGGCGGAGTACCAGGAATGATCGGTGCCGATCGACACCGAGAGCCGTCCCCCGGGGGAGGGCCCCGATGAAAGGGTCGCGAGCGCCTGCTCGACGCGATCGAACACGCCGTCGACCTCGCGCAGGAACTTCTCGCCGGCGCCGGTGAGAATGAGCTTGTTCGGCAGCCGTTCGAACAGTTCGATGCCGAGGTCCTCCTCGAGGCGCCGCAGCTTCGAGGAAATCGCCGGAACGGTCTGGTTGAGCCGCGAGGCGGCGAGCCGCAGGTTGCCGTGCCGCGCGACCAGATGAAAGGCCCGCAGCTTCTTGAGGTCGAGCGCGTCGAGATCCATGGCGGCCGTCTGATAAAGAGAGATTTAATCTAAGATACACGCCTTCTTAAATTTACGCAAACCTGAGAGGACGCTAGTGTGCGCCCGAACCGCGCGGGCGCCTGCGCGATCCGGTGCGACCGGGCGGCGCAATACGCGAACAACTCGGGGAGGACGATGAAGCTCAAGGATCAGGTGGCCGTCATCACGGGGGCGGGCCGCAACATTGGCGAGGAAACCGCCAATCTGCTCGCGTCGGAGGGGGCCAGCGTCGCCGTCGTCGACATGGACAAGGAGCGAGGCGAGAAGGTCGCCTCCGCCATCCGCGCCTCGGGACACGATGCGGCGGCGTTCGTCGCCGACGTGTCGGTGGAATCGCAGATCGACGAACTCGTCCGTGCCGTCGTCGCGCGCTGGGGCCGCATAGACATTCTCGTCAACAACGCGGCGATCTCCGACAACAAGCACATTCTCGACATCACCAAGGAGCAGTGGGACAAGGTGCTCGCGGTGACGCTGACCGGGCCTTTCCTGATGAGCCGGCGCGTGGCGCAGCAGATGGTGGCGCAGGGCACGGGCGGCAGGATCGTGAACGTCGGATCGACCTCGGGATTCTACGGTCGATCGCGCGCCATCGCCTACACGGCCGCGAAGGGGGGCGTTGCCAATCTGACGCGCTCGATGGCGGTCCAGCTTGCTCCGCATGGAATCCGCGTCAACGGCGTCGTGCCGAACAAGATCGGATCCCCGGTCGGCAAGGACGAGTTCGACCCGACCCGCCCGGTGGTCAACCTGCGCGGCCGACCCGGTGTTCCGCTCGACATGGCCAGGGCCATTCTGTTTCTCGTCTCCGAGGATTCCGATTTCATCGTCGGCGACATGCTGTTCGTCGACGGCGGCGTCGCCGCCATGATGGTCGGAGACAAGACGTCATGAGGCGGGATGCGCCCGCACGGCGCGGGCGTTCCTTTCCAGATCGGAACTCACGATGACCGGCACGGCTCGCTATCGCCTGGGCGTCGACGTCGGCGGCACGCACACGGACCTGGTGCTGCTCGACGTCGCGACCGGCGCGTTGATGGTGGAGAAGGTCTCGACCACGCCGAAGAATCCGGCGCTCGGCGTGCTCAACGGTGTCGTCCGCTTCCTCGCGCGTGGCATCAGCCCCGACGCCATCGAGTTCTTCGCCCACGGCACCACGATCACGACCAATGCGCTGCTCGAGATGCGCGGCGCCAAGGTCGGGCTCATGATCACCAAGGGCTATCGGGCGGTCCAGGAAGTCCAGAATCAGGCGCGCGACGGGAATCTGTTCGATTATTTCTACGCCAAGCCTGCCCCGATCGCGCCGCAGAGCCTGACGAAGGAGATCCCCGAGCGTTGCGACCATACCGGGACGGTGCTCGTGCCGCTCGATCGCGAGGCGGTGCGGCGCGCGGCGCGCGAGCTCAGGGCCGCGGGGGTCGAATCCATCGCGGTCTGCTACCTGTTCTCGTTCGCCAACCCGGCCCATGAGGAAGAAACCCGCGCCCTGATCCGCGGGGAATTTCCCGGTGTGCACGTCTCTCTGTCGAGCGAGGTGCTGCCGCGCATCCGCGAGTGGCCGCGCCTCTCCACCACGCTGCTCAACGCCTATCTCGAGCCGGTGATGGTCCGGTACGTCGACCACCTCAACAAGGGACTCGATGAAACCGGGGTTGTCAGCCAGCAGCGGTTCCTGATGCAATCGAACGGCGGCGTCATGCCGTTCGCCGCCGCCGTCGCCGGCGGCCGCACGGTGCATACGCTGTTCTCCGGGCCGGCGGCCGGTGCGCAGGCGAGCGCGTACCTCGCCGAAGAGGACGCCAGCCGCGGCCTCGTCACGCTCGACATGGGCGGCACGAGCGCCGACATCGCCTTCATCGAGGGCGGCGTTCCGCTCGAGGTCACCGAGGGGGTGATCGGCCGTCGGCAGATCGACGTGCCGGCGCTCGACATGACGACCATCTCGGCCGGCGGCGGATCGATCGCCGCCGTCGACGGCGGGGGATTTCTCACCGTCGGTCCGCAGAGCGCGGGCGCGGATCCGGGCCCGGCCTGCTACGGCCGGGGCGGCGTGCTGCCGACGGTGACGGATGCGGATGTCGTCTGCGGCTATCTCAACCCCGACTATTTTCTCGGCGGCTCGCAGACGCTCGACGTCGCCGCCTCCCGCGCGGCGCTCGAAAGCTCGATCGCCCGTCCGCTCAGGATGAGCGTGCTGGAGGCGGCCGCCGGCATCCGGCGGATCGTCGACATGCGCATGGCGGACGAGGTGCGCGTCTTCGCCGCCAAGCGCGGGGTCGATCTCTCGGCCTTCACCTTGCTTCCGTTCGGCGGCGCAGGGGCCGTGCATGCGGCCGCCGTCGCCGAAGAGCTCGGGATTGGCCGCATTCTGGTGCCGCCGCGTCCGGGCGCGTTCTCGGCGCTCGGCCTGCTGTGCACGGATGTCGTGCACGACTACATCCGCTCGGAGCTCAAGCCGCTGGCGGAGATCACGCCGGAGCATGCGGAAACGATCTACCACGAGCTCGAGGCCAGGGCGCGCACCGAGCTCGTCGAAGAAGGACTCGATGCCGACAACGCCCGGTTCTCGCGCGAGCTCGACCTGCGCTACACCGGCCAGGGGTACGAGCTGCGCACGCCGCTCGACGGACTTTTCGCCGATCGGCTGACGGCGGAGGCGCTCGCCGCCGTGCGCGTGCGCTTCGACGAACGCCACGCCCAGATTCACGGACACGCCGCCAAGGAACGCCCGCTCGAGGTCGTCAGCTATCGGCTCCGGCTGCGCGTCATCGTGCCGAAGTACGAGCGACGCGAGGAAAAGCCACCGCAGGCGCCGAGCGCGGCGGATGCGGCCGTGAAGGGCCGGCGCCTCGTCTACTTCGACGGCGCGACCGGCACCGACGCGACGCTCTACGAGCGCGACCGGCTCGAAATCGGGGCGCACGTGACGGGCCCGGCCATCGTCGAGCAGTTCGATGCGACCACCGTGATCCCGCCGGGGTGGGGCGCCGGCGTCGATCGCTATCGCAATCTCGTGCTGGAAAAGAGGGCGTGAGCATGGACGCCGTCACCATCCAGATCCTGCGCAACAAGATCGCCAGCCTGGTCGACGAGATGCACTATCATTTCTATCGCTCGGGCTATTCGACGATCATTCGCGAGTCGCGCGATTTCAGCTGCGTGATCCTCGACCGGACCGGGCGCCTGATCGTCTCCCCGCCCATGTTCTTTCACGCGCCGGTCTATCGACATCTGGTCGGCCGCATCCTGGAGATCTACGGGGCAGCAGGATCCGAACCGATCCGCGACGGCGACGTGTTCGTGTCCAATCATCCATACGAGGGGGGACTGCCGCACGTTTCCGACATGGCGTTCGTGGCGCCCGTCTTCGCCGGCGGCGAGATCGTCGCCTTCGCGGGTTCGATCGCCCACAAGGCCGACGTCGGCGGCACCGTCGCGGGTTCGACATCGGCCAACGCCACCGAGATGTACCACGAGGGTCTCCTGATCCCGCCGATGAAGATCTGGGGCGGCGGGCGGCCGCTGCCCGACGTCGAGCGGCTGATCCTCGCCAACAGCCGCCAGCCCGCGCTGGTGCGCGGCGACGTCCACGCACAGATCGCGGTCACCCAGATGGGCGCCGCGCGCGTCAAGGAGCTGTGCGGACGCTTCGGCGCACGCACGATGACCGATACGTTCGCCGCCATCCTGCGCGGCGCCGCGGAGGAACTGCGCGGCGCGATCGCGCGGCTGCCGGAGGGCGCTGCGTCCGCCGAGGGACTGCTCGACAGCGACGGAGTCGTTGTCGACAGGCCGGTGAAGCTCGCCGTGACCGTCACGATCAAGGGCGGCATGGCGACGTTCGATTTCTCGGCGAGCGACCCGCAGGCGCGCGGACCGGTCAATCTGCGGCCGTCGATGGTCGAAGCCTGCGTCTTCTACAGCCTGATCGGTTGCCTCGGGCCGAAGCTGCATTTCAACGACGGCATGCGCGACGTGGTGCGTCTCATCCTCGCCCCGCGCACCATCGTCAACGCCGAGCCGCCGGCACCCGTCTCCAACTACCAGATGGTGAATCTCAAGCTGGTCGACGTGATCCTCGAGGCGCTCGCGCATTTCAATCCCGAGCGGGCGATCGCCAACGCCGGCTCCTCGAGCGCGCTCAGCATCGCGTGGAGCAGGGGCCGGCCGGGGCAGTCGACCATGCAATACGAAATCCTCGGCTCGGCCTACGGCGGCGGGATGGGGCACGACGGCGCCACCGCCACCGCCACGCACCTGAGCAACCTGCACATCACGCCCATCGAGATCCTCGAATCCGAATATCCGTGCCGCATCACGCGTTTCGATCTCGTCTGCGATTCCGGCGGGGCGGGACGCTGGCGCGGCGGCCTGAGCATGCAGCGCGAATACGAACTGCTGGAGGATGCGACGGTGATCCGCCGCTTCGACAAGACACGCTATCCGCCCAACGGGCTCGCCGGCGGCAAGCCCGGCGGACGTAGCCGATTCGTCATCCGGCTCGGCACCCCCCAGGAACAGGAGACGGCCGCTTCCGGCCGCTACGAGATGAAGGCGGGCGAGCGTTTCCTGCTGCAGACCGCCGGCGGCGGCGGATTCGGCGTGGCGCGCGAACGCGACCGCGCGAACATCACCCGGGACCTCGCCGAGGGCTACGTGTCTCCCGCGGCCGCCGCAGCCGACTATGGGCTCAGCGAATGAAAGCAGGCAGAAGCAGACAGCGGGGAAGGAGCGACATGGCATCCAAGGAGCACGTCGGCATCATCGGGGTCGGCCGCATGGGCCTTGCCATGGCAAAGCACGTGCTGCGTCACGGCTACTCTCTCACGGTCTGCGACATCGACGCCCGCAATGCCGGAAAGGCGCGCGAGATGGGCGCGGCGGTGGCGCCGTCTCCGGCGGAACTCGGCAAGGCAGCGAGCTTCGTCATTCTCGGGGTCGGCTACGACGAGGAGGTCAACGAAGTCGTGCTCGGACCGAACGGTGTTCTCGGCATGCTGAAGCCGGGATCGGTCATTGCGGTCTCCTCGACGGTCGCGCCCGACACCGTGATGGCCCTCGACCGGGAGGCGCTGCAGAAAGGCGTCGACGTGCTCGACGCGCCGATTTGCCGCGGGCGCTGGTTCGCGGACGAAGGCAAGCTGCTCGCGCTGTTCGGCGGCCGCAAGGAAGTGGTCGAGCGCGGCCGCACGGTCTATTCGACGTTCTGCTCCGACATCGCCCATCTGGGCGAGGTCGGCCACGGTCAAGTGGCCAAGGCGATGAACAATCTGCTGTTGTGGGTGAACAGCATCGGGCTGATCGAGGCGGGGCGGATCGCGGAGACCACCGGCATTGATCTCGTCAAGCTGCGCGACGCCCTGATGATGAGCTCGGGCAAGTCGCAGGCGCTGGAGGATTGGGATCAGACGAGCTTCACCTGGGCGCTCAAGGACATGCAGATCGTGTCGAAGATGACCGACAAGGCCGGGCTGTCGCTGCCGATCACCGGCGCCGTGAAGGAGCTGGTGAAGGAGGCGCGCCGCATCAAGGCGACCAATCCGCCCAAGTGGACGGGATGACGATTGCCAGCTGAGCGGCCGGAAACGAAAAAGGGGAGGGGAGCATGGGATTTACAAGCTGGCGCGGCGTCGTCGGCATGATCAATCCGACCATGCGTCCGGGCGTGACCGAGGAAGTGATCCGCCTTCTGCCCGAGGGAATCGGCCTGATCCCGCTGTTTCTCAACGTCCGCCGCGGAACGACCGACGAATTCGAGGCCATGATGCCGGCCTACGAGCAGCAGGTCGCCATCCTGGCCGAGCAGAACTGCGACCTGATCCACCCGGTCGGAGCGCCGCCGTTCATGGTGCAGGGACTCAGGCGCGAGACCGAGCTCGTCGCCGCCTGGGAGGTGAAGTACAAGACGACGATCTTCACGGTGGCGCAGAACCACGTTGCCGCGCTCAAGGCGATCGGAGCCAAGACGATCGTCGGGGCGACCTATTTCTCCGGGGCGATCAACAACGTCTTCGCCAAGTATTTCGAGGACGCCGGATTCACGGTGCGCGGCATGGAGGGCATCGAGGTTCCCTTCAGCAAGGTCCAGGAGCTCCCGAGCCACCAGGTCTATGCGCACATCAAGCATCACTTTCTCGCGTACAAGGGAGCGGACGCCATCTACATGCTGGGGTCGGGCTGGCGCACGCTCGACATCATCGAATTGCTCGAGCAGGACCTGCAGGTCCCGGTCGTGCATCCGGTCACGGCGCGGGTCTGGGAGATTCAGAAGCGCCTTCACGTCCGGCAGCCCGTGCGGGGCTTCGGTCACCTGCTTTCGGCGCTGCCCTGAGAGCGGCGGTCGAAACGGGCGCATCGGCGGGAGATCAACAAGAAGCGCCGGAAGAGCGCGCACAGGGAAGGAAGAGCCCATGTTCGCGAATGGTCCGTTCCGCATTCAATGCCTCGCCTGCATCGGGCTTGCGTGGATCGTGGCGACATCCCCGGCGTCGGCACAGTCGGTCGAGAGCTTCTACAAGGGCCGGACCATCACGATGCTGGTCGGCCAGGCGCCCGGCGGCATCAACGACATCTCGGCGCGGCTGGTCGCCAAGCATCTGGGCCGGTTCATTCCCGGAAATCCCGGCATCATCGTGCAGAACAATCCGGGCGCGGGCGGACTGATCACCGCCAACCGAATCTTCAACACCGCCGACAGGGACGGGTCCGTCATCGCCAAGCTCGAGCGGGCCGTTCCGCAGCTTGCGATCCAGGGCGCGTCGAACGCGAGCTTCGACCCGACCAAGTTCGTGTGGCTCGGCAGCCTCTCGTCCTATGCGAACGACGCCTATCTGCTGCTCGTCAATGCCGACAATCCGGCGAAGAGCGTGGCGGACCTGAGAAAGCCCGGCGTCTCCGTCACTCTCGGAGCCGACAACAAGGCGTCCAGCAATCTGATCTTTGCCATCATCGCCAAGGACGCGCTCGGCCTCAACGTGAAGCTCGTGCGCGGCTATTCAGGCGCGGCGCCGATGTTCCTCGCCATGCAACGCGGCGAGTTGGACGGCCAGATGGTCGGCCTGAGCTCGGTCAAGACCGGCCAGCGCGAGCTGTGGAACAAGAAGGCGTTTCGTCCGCTCCTCCAGTTCGGCCGCGCGACCCGGCTGGCGGAATTCCCGGACGTTCCGACCGGACGCGAACTCGCCAAGGACCCCAACACGATCTCGCTGATCGAATTTGCCGAACTGCCGTTCTTCATGGCGCTTCCGTTCGTCGCTCCGCCCGGCATTCCCGAGGATCGCGCCAGGGCGCTCCAGACGGCGTTCATGCAGATGTGCAAGGACAAGGACTTCGTCGCCGAGGCGGAGAAGATCGGGATCGACATGAGCCCGATCGACGGCGCGGCGATCCTCAAGCTGCTCGCGCGCACCGCCGCCACCCCGAAGGAGGTCATCGCGCGCTACAACCATCTGGTGACGCCCTGAGCGAGGCCGGTGGGATCCCGGCGACGGCCAGCACCCGCCACTGCGCCCGGCCCTGCGGCCAGAGCTCATTGCGCTCGGTGCGCCGCCCGGCCAAGTGGTGCGGCGGTTCGGCTCAGGCCCGTTCGAGCAGCTTGTCGCGTTGCGGGCGGAAATGGAATCGCGGGATGGCGTTGAGGTCGGTTCCGGTCACCCGGATGACCCAGGCGCCATCCGGATGCTCGGTCGAGTGGATGAGGCCCGGTCCGTAGGCGCGCGTCTGGCCGGGCTCGAGCCGATATTCGGTCGCGACCTCTAGCACGAGGCCCTCTTCGTCGCTGCCGGCGACACGGCGGTATTCCGTCATTTTGGTGCAGCCGCGCGCATTTCCGTAGATCGCCCATGAATCGCCATGGCTGTGCGGCGCGCCGCGCTTGCCCGGCCGCTGCACGTGCGCCAGCACGTAGAAGTCCATGTCCTGATCGTGACGCAGCAATTGCTGGCCGGGCGGCGCATCCTCCGTGAAGGTGGCCTGCACGAACGCCGGATTGGCGAGCAGGCGGGCGAGATGCTCGGCCATCCGGGCGAGGCGGGCCGCCATCGGCTCGTCCGCCCGCAAGGCCGCGCGGCAGCTGGCGCAGAAATCATCGAGCGTGTAGCTCATCGGGTCGCCTCCTCGGGAGTTCTGCCCGTCCATGCGTCAGTCTCGGCATTTCGATGCGACATCGTCGACCGTCAGGCCAGATAAAAATCTCTTTCACCTGACGTATACGAACTCTTAAATTTACGCATACGTGCCCGGGCACTAGGATCGCGCCAAAGAGCCCTCCGAACAAGCTCAATCCGACTGGGGGCCGGGAGGAAACGACATGCACAAGGTCAGTCTCTGGCTCGGCACTTGGGCTGCCCTGGCTGCCATCGCGATGGGGATATTCGGGGCCGCTCCGGTCCGCGCCGAGACCCAGTATCCGTCCCGCCTCGTCAAGATCGTCGTCCCGGCCGCTGCCGGGTCGACCACCGACACGCTGGCGCGCGTGCTCGCCGACCACCTCGGGCGTAAATGGGGGCAGTCGGTCATCGTCGAGAACATCAGCGGAGCCGCGATGAACCTCGGCTCGGAGCGCGTGGCGCGCTCGGATCCGGACGGCTACACGCTGCTCGTCGCGCCTCCCTCGCCGCTGTCGCTCAATCAGATGCTGTTTCGCGATCTCCAGTACGATCCGACGCAGTTCGTGCCGATCACGCTGGTCGCCAAGATCGCCAACGTCCTGGCCGTGCGCAAGGACCTGCCGGCGAACTCGGTCAAGGAGCTCATCGCCTACGCGAAGGCCAATCCGGACAAGCTGACGTTTGCGTCTCAGGGTGTCGGCTCGACCGCTCATCTCTCGGCAAGCCAGCTCGAACTCCTGGCCGGCATCAAGATGGTCCACGTGCCCTATCGGGGCGCCGTACCCGCGCTCAACGACCTGATGGCCGGGCATGTCGACCTGTTCTTCGACACCCTTGCAACCTCGGTGCCGCTGTTCCGCGCCGGCAAGATCAAGATTCTCGCCGTCGCGGGACCGGAGCGCGCGGCAGCCTTGCCGGACATCCCGACCGTTTCGGAAGCCGGCCTTCCCGGTTTCCGCTCGATCACCTGGTTCGGACTGGTCGCGCCGCCCAAGACGCCGCCTGAACTTGCCGAACGCATCAGCCATGATGCCGTCGAGGTGCTCAAGAGCGGCGACGTGACCGCGCTGCTCGGAAAGCTCGGGCTTGAGCCCGGCGCGACGAATCCCGCGGACACGGCGAAGTTCTTCGCCGCCGAGACGGCGCTGTGGGGCAAGGTGATCAAGGAAACCGGCCTCCAGCCGCAATGATCGAGCCGGACCCCGTCGCGTGGCGTCTGGCCGATGACATGAAGGAGCAACGATGACGGGCCTCTACGAGCGCACGCCCGGGAAGGGCCACAACCAGCCGCCGAGCGAGGACAAGGAAGGCAAGTGGGAGCGCTGGTCGAAGAAGCGGGTGTTCGTGCGCCAGCTCGAGGGCACCTACGGCGACGTCTACAAGTCTCTGTTGGAGCAGCCGCGCGTCTTTTCCTCGCGCAATGTGCCGTGGAGG
>CAZIGW010000112.1:0-3454 GCA_964538565.1 uncultured Hyphomicrobiales bacterium
GCGCGTTGCGCCGCTCGCCAGCGCCGCTCGCCGGCAATGATCTCGAACGAGTCGGTGACGCCGCGCGCCGGCCGCACCACGATCGGCTGGATGATGCCGCGCTCCTTGATCGAGGCAGCAAGCTCGTCGAGCTCGGTCTCCGAAAATACCCGTCGCGGATTGCGAGGGTTCGGCCGCAGGAATTCGATCGGCACGCGACGCTGACTGCGAATGCGCTCGACCGCCGCGGTTTCCGAGCCGACGTCGCCGATCAACGCGGCGAGCCCGCGCCCGAGGCGAGACCGTGCCGTTTCCTCCGCCATCATCCCTCTCCCGTTCCGATCGCCGTCCGGGTCAGCTCGCGAGAGCTTCCTTCATCGACTTCTCGCGCTGGATGATCTCGGTCGCGAGTCGCAGATAGGCCTCGCTGCCGGCACATTTCAGATCGTAGACGAGCACCGGCTTGCCGTAGGACGGCGCTTCCGACACCCGCACATTTCGCGGAATGACCGTTTCGTAGACCTTGCCGCCCATGAACTGGCGCACGTCGGCGACGACCTGGTCCGACAGGTTGTTGCGCGCGTCGTACATGGTGAGGTCGATGCCGTGGATGGCGAGCTCCGGATTGAGCGTCTGCTTCACCTGATCGACCGTCTTGAGCAATTGCGACAGGCCCTCGAGGGCGAAGAACTCGCATTGCAGCGGCACCAGGATCGCGTTCGCGGCCGCCATGGCGTTGACGGTCAGCAAGTTCAGGGACGGCGGGCAGTCGACCAGCACGTAGCTGAAGTCGAGCTTGTCCGGCTTTCCCTCGTTCAGGTTGGCGAGCGCGTTGCGCAGCCGATAGGCGCGGTCGCGCATCTGGCCAAGCTCCAGTTCGGCACCGGAGAGATCGAGCGTGGATGGCGCGATGTGCAGGCGCGGCACCGCGGTCGCGAGGATCGCGTCGCGCAGTGTCGCCTCGCCCATCAGCACGTCGTAGGTCGAGCAGCGGCGGCTCTTGCGATCGATGCCGAGCCCCGTGGAGGCGTTTCCCTGTGGATCGAGATCGATGATCAGGACATGCTCGCCGGTTGCCGCGAGTGCGGTGCCGAGGTTGATCGCGGTGGTCGTCTTTCCGACGCCGCCCTTCTGGTTGGCGATGGCGAGGACGCGCGCGGCCTTGACCGCAGCGCCAGGGCGCTCGCTCCGATCGGGAAGCGTGACGATCTCGGCCGATTTCTCGATGTCGGACATGGCGCGCTACCCCGTCTCCTGGCCCGGCCGCCCGGGCAACTTCAGGTCCCCTCATCGCAACCGTATCAAGCCCCGAACGACCAGGATGCGGCTCTGCGGGTTCGTCCGACTGGGCACGAGCTCCGCCTCGATGCGCCAAGATCTTGAGGCTTGCGCCATCTCACCCTCTACATCTTGACCTTTTGGCAAGAGGGCGATTGTCCCGGCTCTCAACAGCGGGTGCACATGATAAAGGAGAATTTCGAGCGGCGCGAGCGCCCGCGCGGTCACCACATCAACATTTTCGCGAAAGCTCTTCGTAAATTCCTCGATTCGCTGGCAATGCACAAGGGCGCGAACCCCTGTCGTCTCGATCGCCTCCTGGAGAAACGCACATTTTTTCTGGGTGCTCTCGACGAGGTGCACCGTCGAACGCGGATCGTCACCGAGCGCGCAGGCGACCACCAGGCCCGGAAAACCGGCGCCCGAGCCGAGGTCGACCCAGGTGTGGGCATTGGGCGCGAGCGACAGAAGCTGAAGGCTGTCGGCGACGTGGCGCGTCCACAGCGTCGGCATGGTCGAACGCGCGACCAGGTTGGTTCGCGCGCCCCGCTCGAGAAGCCGTTCAATGAAGCGGTCGAGGCGCGCCACTGTTTCACGTGAAACCGGCGTGAGTGCACGCGCCCGGGCGCGGTCCGCGACGAGCTCCGGACTCTCAGGTGTTAGAGGCTGCCGTGCGTGCGACACCCGACTCCCCCGCCGCCGATTGGCCCGGCTTTTGTCGCGAACGCCGGCTCCGCTGCAGATGCGCGACGAGCAGCGTCAGCGCCGCCGGCGTGATGCCGTCGATCCGCCCGGCCTGCCCGATCGTGCGTGGCCGATGCGCCGCGAGTTTCTGCCGGACCTCCGTCGACAGTCCGGGAATGGCCGCATAGTTGAGGTCCTCGGGCAGCGCGAGGCTCTCGTCGCGGCGATAGGCGGCGATGTCGGCCACCTGCCGCTCGAGATAGACCGCGTACTTGGCGTCGGTCTCCAGCTGCGCGGCGATCGTGGGGGCGAGATCCAGCAACGCCGGCCAGATCCGGCCCAGATCCGAGAGAGTGATGTCCGGATAGGAGAGAAGCTCGAACGCACTGCGCCGCTGCCCATCGCGGTTGACGTTCAGCCCATGGCGCGCCGCTTCGCTCGGACTGATCGATACTGAACGCGCGTAGACTCGCGCTTCCGCCAGCGCACTCATTTTGGCCCGGTGCCGCGCGCGCCGTTCCGGACCGACGCATCCAAGCCTGATGCCCTTGTCGGTCAGCCGCTGATCGGCGTTGTCGGCGCGCAGCATCAGGCGATACTCGGCGCGCGAGGTGAACATCCGATAGGGCTCGGTGACCCCGCGGGTGACGAGGTCGTCGATCATCACGCCCAGATAGCCTTCGGCGCGGTCGAACACGATCTCGCCGGAACCGCCGGCGCGCGCGGCCGCGTTCAGCCCGGCGACGAGGCCCTGGGCGGCGGCTTCCTCGTAGCCGGTCGTGCCGTTGATCTGGCCGGCGAGGAAGAGGCCGGCCACGCGCTTCACTTCGAGGGTCGGCGTGAGCTCGCGGGGATCGACGTGGTCGTACTCGATCGCGTAACCGGGCCGCAGGATCGTGGCGCGCTCCAGGCCCGGGATGGTCGCCACCAGCGCGCGCTGGACTTCCTCCGGAAGCGATGTCGAGATCCCGTTCGGATAGACCGTCGGGTCGTCGAGGCCCTCGGGCTCGAGGAAGATCTGGTGGCTGTCGCGCTCCGCGAAGCGGACGATCTTGTCCTCGACCGAGGGGCAATAGCGCGGGCCCCGGCTCTGGATCTGCCCCGAGTACATGGGCGAGCGGTGCACGTTCGCGCGGATCACCCGGTGGGTCGCCTCGGTGGTCCGGGTCAGCCCGCATTCGATTTGCGGATTGGGGAGGCGATCCGTGAGAACGGAGAACGGTTCCGGTGGGTCATCGCCCGGCTGCATCTCCAGGCCCGCCCAGTCGATGGTGCGGCCGTCGAGTCGCGGCGGCGTACCGGTCTTGAGCCGGCCAAGCCCCAGGCCCAGCCGCTCCAGGGTGAGCGCCAACCCGATCGCCGGCGCCTCGCCCACCCGACCCGCCGGCACCTGGCATTCGCCGATGTGGATCAGCCCCCGCAGGAAGGTTCCGGTGGTGAGCACCACCGCCGCCGTTGCGTACATGCGGCCGTCGCCGAGACGAACGCCCGCCACCCGTCCGCCGGCCAGGAT
>CAZIGW010000113.1:0-2667 GCA_964538565.1 uncultured Hyphomicrobiales bacterium
TGGTGGGCTGTGGATTGTGGACTCTGTGGAAAACCGTGCCTTGAATCGAACATCCGTTGCCATCGAGAGTCAGGCCACGTACTACTCAATCATTATCCATCAGTTCGTCCGCGCGATTGCGGTCGAGAGCTTGCTGAGTGCTTCTTGCGGCTCTTCGCCCTCAGCATCAACACGTTGAGCGCGGGGAAGACGCGGCTTTGCGGCCTTACGACCGGATCATTTCGGGTGCGTGCGCGGGCGGTTGGCGTCGAGCCGGACACGCCGCCGCGCCACCTCGCTAGAATTGCGGGTAGCCATCGCGGGTCTCCTTAGGGCTCGTGGTGATTAGGTGCCGGCCGTGGCTGGAACCACGACCGGCACCGCTAACGTACTTCACGCGAGCCCGCGCGGGGAATGCCGGAACAGGTCAATCCGCGTTATCGCGACGCCCGGCCTCTGCCGGTCATGCTGCTTCACCCAGTGAGTAAATGGCTTGGGGATTGTATATGCAGGCGACTGGGCGTTCTCGAAAGCGCAGTGACCCTGCACCTGCTCTCATGTGAGAATGCGAAGGTCATGAAAGCTGAGGAATACGATTTTCGGATCGACGCCTTTACGCCGGACAAGATCCCACTGTCGCGGCTGGCGGAGTATTTGGCCGAACTTGCTAAGTTACTCGGCAATCACGAAAGCGTGCATTTTCGCCGCCTCAAGAAAGGCAGCACGCGTGTCATTACGGCAATAGAGCGTGAAGCAGTGCCGAAGGTTCGTGTGCGGTTGCAAGGTGCGGCCGACGCGGAAGCACCCGACGATGTACGCAAGCCGTTCAGGCGTATCAACGAGATGCTTCGGGAAGACAACGCGACCGGCCAGTTTGCTCGCAATGACGATGTGCAACAGGATGTCCTGTTGCGCTTCGTCGGCCGTGAGGCATTTCAGCAGCCACGGATGGGGCCTTTTACGGAATTTGCGGAGATAGATGGAAAGATCGTGCGCGTGGGGGGCAAGGACAAAACGGCTCACGTCCTAATAGAAGACAGCGAGGGAAAAGTGTGGCCGGTAACAGTCACAAAGGAACTGGCTGTTCAGTTGGCGCCGCTGATTTTCAATACTCCCGTGCGAATAGGCGGTAACGCGCGATGGGAACGCAACGAACTCGGCGAGTGGATATTGTTAGGCTTTCGCGCCAAGGAATGGCGAGAACTCGCGCCCGATGATCTCGCGACTGCTATCGGTAAGCTGCGTGAAATCCACGCCGAGTGGAAAACAGAGGAAGACCCGTTCGCGCTGGTCGAAAACCTTAGGGAAGACCCAGGCGAGGCGCACTGATGGTCGTGCTGGATACCACCGTACTGCTGTTGCTCGTTGCGCCCAATGCGAGCCCGCCTTTAGAACCCGTCAGTGGCAAGCCGCTAAGTAAATGCAAAGACCGCATCGAGTTCTTACTACATACGCTGAGCAATGCGGGTACCCAGGTTCTTGTCCCAACTCCGGTACTTGCCGAAACACTCGTTCGAGCTGGCAGCGCTAAAGCCCAGTACCTGACTGCGATCACCGGCACGTATGCTCTGAGGATTGCATCTTTTGATCAGCGCGCAGCAGTAGAGCTGGCGATGTTGCTGGAGAGTGACCTGAAGGCCTCAGTGCCGAGAACGCCCACGGAAACCAAAGCAAAACTAAAATTCGATCGGCAGATAGTCGCAATCGCGAAGGTCCACGGAGTGAAACAGATATATTCCGATGACCGGGGACTTACCGACGTTGCAGAGAACAACGGCATCGCCGTGACACACACCTGGCAACTCCCGTTGCCGCCCGTGCATCCACAACATGAGCTGGATTTGGTTACACCGGGACAGGCTATGGGTGAGGCTGCAAAGTTAAAATGATTCGGCCCCGCATGGAGGCTGGCAGATTTACCGCGCGCGCAGCCTGCGGATCGCTTGTGGTGGTCACCACGAACTTGCGCAGACACGCGCCATGCAACCCCGCCGCACGCATCAGCCGCGCTACGCGCTTGCGCCCGACGCGGATCTGATACGTATCGGCCAACTCCGCGTGGATGTTCGGTGCCCCGTACGTCTCGCGCGAGAACCCGTGGATCGCGCGAATCTTCGCCGTCAGGGCGATATCCGCGCGGGCCCCGCGCCGACATCGGCCGGTTCAGCCGCGCGTAGTAGCCGCTCTTGGAAATGCCCAGCAGCCGGCACATTCGCGCGACCGACTGGGTGGCCTGGTTCGCCTTCACGAATCCGAAGAGCGCTTCGATTACGCGGGCTTCTCGTTCGCAAACCAGGCCGCGGCTCTTGCCAGGATCTTTGGCCCTTCCTTCAGCTGCCGATTTTCACGGCGCAGCCGCGTGAGTTACTCGCGCTCCGCGCTCGTCAGTCCGCCATCACCTCGGCCCGCATCCCGCGCGGCCTGCTTCACCCACTGGCGGATCGGCCAGCAGTGCAGCCAAACTCCTTCGCGAACTCGTCGAACGAGCGACCCGCCCGATGCAGCTCCCCCATCTGTCGCCGGAACTCCGGCGTGTATCGCTTGCGTAATCTAGACACCACGAACTGACGTGCCCCCGGCTTTCGACGGCAGATTAGAACTGGACTAAGCTTGCGACTTCCGCGGGTCCTCCGATCCGATGAGGAGGTCCTATGAAGAAGTCACGATTCACTGAAGAGCAGATCACGT
>CAZIGW010000114.1:0-3666 GCA_964538565.1 uncultured Hyphomicrobiales bacterium
GCCAGGTGCTCGGCTGGTTCGCGCCGCGCAACCCGGAGGGCTTCGCACCCGGTCGTTTTGCGGTGTTCCTGCTCGAGAGCCGGCACGGCATCCACTACGGATTTCCGATATTCGGGGCGCCGGGCGTCAAGGTCGCGAAGCATCACCATCGCGACGAGACGGTCGATCCCGATACCTGTCCGCGCGCCGTCACCGCCGGGGACGAGGCCGCCATCCGTTCGGCGATCGCCGAGCATCTGCCCGACCTCGACGGCCCGATGCTCTCGGCCGCGACGTGCCTCTACACGGTCGCGCCCGACGGGCATTTCATTCTCGATCACCTGCCCGGCCATCCGCAGGTGATCATCGCCTCTCCCTGCTCCGGCCACGGCTTCAAGTTCGCGCCCGTGATCGGCGCGATTCTCGCCGACCTCGCGACCGAGGGTGCGACGCGGCGCGACATCTGCCGGTTCCGGCTCGCGCGCTTCGCCTGAGAAGCCCATTGCGCGCCGGTCCGGCGCGCGCAAAGCTTTGCCCCGGTCGCGCTGCGGCCCAATACAAAGACGACGGAGGGGAAACGCCATGCTCGGCCTGATGCAGGACTGGCCGCTGCTGTGCCATCGCGTGATCGATCATGCGGCGACGTTCCACGCGGACCGCCGCGTCGTGTCTCGCTCGGCCGAGGGCCCGATCCACACGACGACCTACGCGGCGGTGCGCGCGCGAGCGCTCAAGCTGGCGCAGCGGGTCGATCGCGACGGCATCCGTCTCGGCGACCGGGTCGCGACGCTGGCGTGGAACACGTGGCGGCATCTCGAGGCGTGGTACGGCATCCTCGGCGTCGGCGCGGTCTACCACACGGTCAATCCGCGCCTCTTTCCCGAGCAGATCGCCTGGATCATCAATCACGCCGAAGACCGGGTGATGATGAGCGATCTCACCTTCGTGCCGCTGCTGGAGCGACTTGCCGACCGCCTGCCGAGCATCGAGCGCAACGTCGTGCTCACCGATGCGGCCCACATGCCTTCGACCTCGCTGCGCAACGCCGTGCCTTACGAGGAATGGCTGGCGGAGGCCGACGGCGACTACCGCTGGACATCGTTCGACGAAAACACCGCCGCCGGCATGTGCTACACGTCGGGCACGACCGGACACCCGAAGGGCGTCGTCTACTCGCATCGCTCGAACGTTCTGCACGCCCTCGCCTCAATTTCCGACGACGTCCTCGGGCTCGCCTGCCGCGACGTGGTGATGCCCGTCGTGCCGCTGTTTCACGCCAACGGCTGGTCGCTCGGATTCGCCGCCCCGATGGCCGGGGCGGCGCTCGTCATGCCGGGTCCCCGGCTCGACGGACCGTCGGTCCACGAACTGCTCAACGAATTCAAGGTGACGTGCAGCGCCGCGGTGCCGACCGTGTGGCTGATGCTGCTCGAGCACCTCGAGGCGACCGGCGGCCGCCTGCCCTTCCTCAAGCGCGTGGTGATCGGCGGTTCGGCCTGCCCGCGCGCGATGACCAAGGCGTTCCAGGACGTCTACGGCGTGGAGGTCGTCCATGCCTGGGGCATGACGGAGATGAGCCCCCTCGGCACGGCGTGCACGATGATTCCCGAATACGCCGAACTTGCCGGCGACGCGCGGCTCGACGTCCAGGAGAAGCAGGGCCGCCCGCCCTTCACCGTGGAAATGAAGATCACCGACGAAGCCGGCCGTCCGCTGCCGTGGGACGGCAAGACCTTCGGGCGGCTCAAGGTGCGCGGGCCGGCGGTCGCGCGCGCGTATTTCAAGGACGAAGGCGAGGTGCTCGACGGCGACGGCTTCTTCGACACCGGCGACGTCGCCACGCTCGACCGGCACGGCTACATGCATGTCACGGACCGGGCGAAGGACGTGATCAAGTCCGGCGGCGAGTGGATCTCCTCGATCGCGCTGGAAAACCTGGCGATCGGCTGTCCGAAGCTCGCGGAAGCCGCCGTGATCGGCGTCAGGCATCTGAAGTGGGGCGAGCGGCCGCTGCTCATCGCGGTCGCCAAGCCCGGCCAGTCAGTGGGCAAGGAGGATATCCTGCGCTACATGCGCGACCGGATTCCGAAGTGGTGCGTGCCCGACGATGTCGTGTTCGTCGATGAAGTTCCGCACACGGCGACCGGCAAGATCCAGAAGACCGCGCTGCGCGAGCGCTTCAGAGACCACGCCTGGCCGGTCGAGAGGTGACGATTCTGCGCGGCGATGTCATCCCGATCCGCGCGTCCCGTCCGGCCGCAGGTCGCCGCGCCGCCGCGCAGCGCGGGCTTGCCCTCGCGCCCGCCGGGTCCCACATTCAGGGCCGTGGCATCGGGATTCTCATCCGGTGCGGCCAGCGAGATCCATGATGCGACCCCGTTTTGCCGACGAACCGACTTCCCGGCTCGCCATCTGGGCGCGGCGGATCGCCGTGTTCTCGCTCGTCGCCGCACTTCTCTCCATCGTCATCGTCCGCGCCGGCTGGCTGGACGTCTGGCCGGCGCTGGCGACATTCGGCGGCGCGCTGGCGCTCGCCGTCGCCGCCATCCTGCTCGCCATCGGCGCCTTCGTGGTGATCTGGCGCGAGGGTTGCCGCGGCCTTGGCCACGCGGTGGTGGGTCTTGTCATCGGGCTGGCCCTCATCGGCTATCCGGGCTACCTCGGTGTGCAGGCCTATCGGCTGCCGTCGATTTCCGACGTCACGACCGACCCGATCGACCCGCCGCGATTCGAGGCGATCGCACGCCTGCGCGGCCGCGATTCCAACCCGATCGCCTATGCGGGTCTCTATGCCGCCGAGCTGCAGCGGGCCGCCTACCCGGAAGTCGAGCCGCTGATCCTGACCGGCACCGCGCAATCCGCCTACGACGCCGCGATGGCGGTGATCACCAAGCGCAAGTGGCGAGTCGTCGATGCGCGCCCGCCGCGTCCCGACCGTGACGGGCACATCGAGGCGGTCGCGCGCACGCTCATCATGGGATTCCGCGAAGACGTCGTCGTGCGGGTGCGCGCGACCGGCGACAGCACGCGGATCGACGTCCGCTCCGCGTCACGCTACGGACAGCACGACTTCGGCGCCAACGCCGCCCGGATCCGCAGCCTGGTCGACGATATCGACGACTACGTCGGCAACGAGAAGTTGGAACGCGCGCCGCCCCGCCCGGTGCAGAAGGCGAGCCAGCCCACGCGCGGTCATCCGGCGAGACGATAGCTGCCGGAGAGCGTCGGCTCGCCATCGGTCGCGACGAGCCCGCGCGCCACGAGATCCTCGAGATGCGCCAGGACGGAAAGCGCCGCCGCGCCGATGAGGCGCGAGTCGATCCCGATATAGATCGCCCGCACCAGCGTCGGAATGTCGGCGGCTCCCTTGCCGAGCCGATGCAGGATCGACGCCTCGCGGCCGTGGCGATGGCGGATGTAGGCCTGCACGAAGCGCGGGGCGTCGCGGATGACGCCGCCGTGACCGGGCAGATAAACCGCCTCCTCCCGGCGCGTGAGCTTGTCGAGCGAGGCCATGTAGTCGCTCATCGCGCCGTCGGGGGGCGCAACGACGGTCGTCGACCATCCCATCACATGATCGCCGGAGAAAAGCGCGCGCGCTTCGCGCAGCGCGAACGCCATGTGATTGGCGGTATGACCGGGCGTGGCGACCGCTTCGATGGTCCAGCCCGCGCCCGCGACGACCTC
>CAZIGW010000115.1:0-9561 GCA_964538565.1 uncultured Hyphomicrobiales bacterium
AGCGCGCCGCGGCGAAAGTCGCCCCGATCGAGACGGCGCGCCCGCGTCCCGCGCAGCGTCCGCGCCCCGAACGGCCGCAGGGCGAATCGAGCGACGCCGCGCAGCTTCCGGCGTTCCTCTTCCGCCCGATCCGCGCCAAAGTCTGATCCGCGATCGTCTTCGAAGGCCGCGCCCGGCGGCATCGAGGACGTCGGCCGCGCGCGTTTACCCTGCATTCACCGCTCTGACATAACGTCGTTCGTGCGGCGCCGGCACCACTTCGAGCGCGCGTCGCGCGGAATCAGGGGGACGACGTCAGCTGCGGGCGGGGAGCGACCATGGAGGCGCAGCGGGACGAGCACGAACGCACCATGGCGTTCGCCGAACTCGCCCTCGGCCAGATCCGGGCGCTGCAGCAGTCCGCCAGCCCGCGCAATTTCGAGCTCTGGTACAACTACGCGACCGGCTACGACCCCTCCCTCAACCAGGCGATCAACGACATCCTCGCCGCCAAGGGACGGCTCGCGGACGAGGACGTCGAGCGCATCTACAGCGCCCACATCTGTCCGACGCGGCTCACCGACCGCATCGATTCCGTCAGCGCGAAGGTCACGGACGAGATCGAGTCGCTCATCTCGATGATCGATGTCGCCCTGACGTCGGCCGCCGATCATGCCGAGAGGCTTGCGGACGCCGCAGCATGGCCGGACCCGACCGCCGGGACGGACGCGGCGGATGCGCTGGTCGCGCGGCTGGCGGCGGTCGCGCGCGAACTGGAGCGCACCAACGGCGCACTGGCCGACGGGCTGCGCGCCTCGCAGCAGGAGATCGCGCGGCTCCAGCGGGATCTCTCCGCGGCGCGCGCGGCAACCCTCACCGACGCGCTTACCGCGCTTGCCAACCGCAGGCATTTCGACGACATGCTGGCACGCACGGTCGTCGCCGCCAACAAGGCCGGGCAAGAGCCGCTGGTGCTGGTGTTGGCCGATATCGACGGATTCCGCCTGTTCAACGAGGCGCACGGCCACCTGATCGGCGATCAGGTGCTGCGCCTCGTCGCGCACACGCTCAGGAACGCCATCCGCGAGGGTGACTTTCCCGCCCGCTACGCCGGCGAGGAATTCGCGCTCGTGCTTCCGCGCACGGCGCTGCGCGAGGCGATCCTGCTGGCGGATGAGGCCCGGCGCGCGGTCAACGCCAAGGAAATGCTGAACCGCTCGACCGGCGAGCACCTCGGCCGCATCTCGCTGTCGGTCGGCGTCGCCGTCCTGCACCGGGGCGAGAGCGCCCTGGGACTGCTCGAGCGTGCCCACGCCTGCCTGGCGGCGGCCAAGCGCAACGGCCGCAACTGCGTCATCGGCGAGACCAATCCGGCGGCCGGCCTGACGGCGTCGCGCGTGGCTTGAACATCCGGGCTGCGTTCGCCGCGCCGCGAGCGACTGCGGGTGGTCAGCCCTTGTCTTCCGCCACGCTTCGCGCCGGCGCGTATCCCGCTCAGCGCTTCTTTGCCGTCGCGCCGTGCTTTGCGCCGGGCCGCCGTTTCGCCCGCCTCGGCGCCTGCGCCGCGCGCTCGGCGGCGGCGAGCGCCGCCGCGGCCCAGCGGGCGAGTTCGTCGGGATCATCGTAGAGGCGGTCGGGCATGCGCCAATAGGAGGTCAGCACGCGCGTTTCGCCGCGCGCCGAATAGCTGAACGGCGCGAGGCCTTCCTCCTCGAAGGCGCCGCGCGTCTGCTCGTCGGCTTTCAGATAGATGACGCCTCCGGTGACGAGCGCGAACATCGTCTCGCCCGCATAGATCCCGGCGCCGCCGAACATTCGGCGCAGGCTGACGGTCCCGAAGGCCGCGAAGAGATCATGGACGTATTCGGCGTCGACGGCCACGCGCCGCCGCCTCAGGGCGCCGGCGAGTCCGAGGGGGGCGTGGCGGGCGCGAGCGTCACGGATTCGCCGCAGCCGCAGGCCGCGGTCTGGTTCGGGTTGTTGAAGACGAAGCCGGCGGACAGCTTGTCGACCTTGTAGTCCATCTCGGTACCGAGCAGGAACAGCACCGCCTTGGGATCGATCAGCAGCCGGACACCCTTGTCCTCGACCACTTCATCGTTCTGGCCGATGCTGTCGGCATATTCGAGCGTGTAGGACATGCCGGCGCAGCCGCCGTTCTTCACGCCGACGCGCACGCCGGCGACAGGAACCTTCGATTGGGCCAGGATGGACTTGATCCGCCCGGCGGCGGTCTCCGTCAAGGTCATGACCTTGTGCTTGGGATAGCGCTCACCCATCGGTCTTCTCCCGCAACCGGGTTCAAGGCCCGGCGCTTCGCATGTCCTTAAAATAGCAATGAAATCGGCCGTGTGAAGGTCTCCGGCGGGAGTTTCTGGCAGGGAACTCACAGGCCCGCGCGTCACCAGGGGCAGGCGTGCTCGATCAGCCGCAGGGCCTCCACGGCCGCTTGGGGATCGGACAGCGACATTTCCAGGATGAAGGCCCGGTTGTCGGTGGTCGAATAGACGAACCGGCGCTCGCCCGGCAGCCCGTCTTTGACGTTCACCCACCCACACACCATCCGCGGATCGAGGCGCGACACATTGACGTTGCGAAATTGGGCGGAATCCGGCCGATTCAGCAGCGACAGCACCGCGCGCTTGGCGGCATCGACTTCGTCCGCCCGCGCACCGGTCGTTCCCACGACCAGCAGCAGCACCGCCAGGGCCAGCGGCATCATCCGAATCGGCTCCCCGCCACGGTTCGGAGAACGAAATTCTCTGACTGAACGATTGCGCCCGTCCGACAGGTCCTCGCGTGACCGTCCTGCGCAGCGTCATTTTAGCGCGATTGCGGACATCGGGTAACGCCGCGACGTCGCAGCCGAGGTCAGCAATTCGTGAACTGACCTTGGAGCACGAACGGCTAGATCCGCCGTTCTCGGCTGCTCCGGCTCTGATCTTGTCAAGCTGGAAGGCCGGTCGCAGGACAAGCCCTAGTAGATCGTCCACACGCCGGGCGTCGCCAGTTCCAGAAGATGCCCGTCCGGATCGCGCATGTAGATGCTTCGGCCGCCGCGCGGCCAGGAGGTGCGCCCTTCGATGGCGACGCCGCTTTCGCTCAGCCGCTGTTCCCACGCATCGAGTTCGCCGGCCGGAATCGCGAACGCGACGTGGAGCGGCCCGTGTCCGTCGTGCGGGGGAATCGTGCCGCCCGGAAGATGCACCGTCTCACGCGTCGCGCCGCGCCGGAACAGCAGCAGCACGCCCCGCCCGCCCACGTCGTAGGCGCAGAAGCGATGATCGCTCGTCAGCGGAGCGAGCCCGAGCGTGTCCTCGTAAAAGCGGCGGGCCCGCGGCAGATCGTCGACGTACAATGCCGTTTCGATCACGCCGTCGAGCTTCGGCACGGCCTCACCACATGTTGAGGACGGCCCGCGCCTCGTCGGACATGCGGCCGGGATCCCAGGGCGGATCCCAGACGACCGTCACCCTTACATCGCCGACGCCCGGCACGCTCGCCACCGCGTTCTCGACCATGTTCGGCAGCTCCTGCGCCGAGGGGCAGTTCGGCGTCGTCAACGTCATGTCGACGCTCACCGAGCGATCGTCGCCGATGTCGATCCTGTAGATCAGGCCGAGCTCGTAGATGTCGGCGGGAATTTCCGGATCGTAGACCGTCTTGAGGGCCGCGATGATCTCCTCGGTCAGCCGCGCCAGCTCGGCCGGCGGCAGCGCCGACTGCGCGCCGGCGCTTTGCGGCGCCGAATCCGCGGGCGTCGCGTTGATCGCCGGAGCGAGCGGACGGTCGCTCGTGTCGTCCATCATGCGAAGAACTCCTGCGCCTTGATGACGGCATGCGCCAGGCTGTCCACTTCCGCGCGCGTATTGTAGAGCGCGAAGGAGGCCCGGCAGGTCGCCGTGACCCCGAAACGCGCCAGGAGCGGCATGACGCAATGGGTGCCGGCGCGCACCGCGACGCCGGCGCGGTCGATGATGGTCGCGACATCGTGCGGGTGCGCGCCCTTCATCTCGAACGAGACGATCGCGCCCTTCTCCTTCGCGGTGCCGATGATGCGCAGCGAGTTGATCTCGCCGAGCCGTTCGTGCGCATAGCTGACCAGCTCGCGCTCGTGCGCGCGGATGCGCGCCTTGCCGATCGAGGCCACGTAGTCGATCGCCGCACCGAGCCCGATCGCCTGCGCGATCGCCGGCGTCCCCGCCTCGAACTTGTGCGGCGGCTCGCCATAGGTGACACGGTCCTGAAAGACCTCGCGGATCATCTCGCCGCCGCCGTTGAACGGCGGCATGGTGGAGAGATGCGCGTGCTTGCCGTAGAGCGCGCCGATGCCGGTCGGCCCATAGAGCTTGTGGCCGGTGAACACGTAAAAATCGCAACCGATGTCGCGCACGTCGACGTCGAGGTGGACGGCCCCCTGCGCCCCGTCGACCAGCACGGGAATGCCGCGCGCGTGGGCGATGCGCGTGACCTCCTTCACCGGAACGATCGTTCCGAGCGCGTTCGACATGTGCGTCACCGCCACCATCCGGGTGCGCGGCGTCAGCAGCTTCTCGAACTCGTCGAGCAGAAAGTTTCCTTCGTCGTCGACCGGCGCCCACTTGATCACCGCGCCCTGCCGCTCGCGCAGGAAATGCCATGGCACGATGTTGGAATGGTGCTCCATGATCGAGAGCACGATCTCGTCGCCCGGCTTGATCCGCTCGCGTCCGAACGTGTAGGCGACGAGATTTACGGCCTCGGTGGCGTTGCGGGTGAAGACGATCTCCTCCGCCCGCTCGGCGTTGAGGAACGCCCGCACCTTCTCGCGCGCGCCCTCGTAGGCCTCGGTCGCCGCGTTGGCGAGATAGTGAAGCCCGCGATGCACGTTGGCGTATTCGCACGTGTAGACGCTCTGGAGGCGGTCGAGCACCGCCTTCGGCTTCTGCGCCGAGGCGGCGTTGTCGAGATAGACGAGCGGCTTGCCGTAGACCTGCATGCCGAGGATGGGGAAATCCTCGCGGATGCGGCCGACGTCGTAGGCGCCGTTCTGGACCGCCGGATGCGTCATCGCGCCCTTGCCTCCAGCCATCGCACCGTGGCGGCGATCAGCGCCTCGCGGGTCGCTTCGTGCGCGATGCCGTCGACCGCTTCGCCGATGAACGCCTGGATCAGCAGCGCTTCGGCTTCCTTCTCGGGGATGCCGCGCGCCATCAGGTAGAACTTCGGGTCGTCGTCGAGCGCGCCGGCGGTCGCGCCGTGGCCGCACTGCACGTCGTCGGCGAAGATCTCGAGCTCGGGCTTGTTGTCGGCCTCCGCCTCCTCCGAGAGCAGCAGCGCCTGCGTCATCATGCGCGCGTCGGTCTTCTGCGCATGCGGCTCGACGATGATCTTGCCCTGGAACACGCTGCGGCTCTCATCCTCCAGCACCGACTTGAAGAGCTCCCGGCTGGTGCAGCCGCCGACCGCGTGGTGGAGCACGAGCGTTGCGTCCGCGTGCTGGTGGCCCTTGAGCAGGGTCGCACCGCGCAATTGCAGCTCGGCGTTCGCGCCCTCGCAGCGCACGAAGAGCTGATTGCGCACCACCGCACCGCCGCTCGTGAAGATGAAATCGCTCAGGCGCGCGCGTGCGCCGAGCGTCAGCGTGGCGGTCGAAAGATGAAGCGCCCTGTCGCCCTCGCTGCCGAGCCTGACGTGTTCGAAGCCGGCGTCATCGCCGAGGACGACATCGAAGCCGTTGTTCGCCTGATACTCGACCCCATCCGGACCTTCGTGGGTTTCGAGCACCGTCGCCTGCGCACCGGCCCCGAGGATCACCAGCGAACGCGTGAAGGAGGCCGTCGCCTCACCGCCGTGCGCGAACACCAGATGAACCGGCCGCGCGAGAATGACACCGGCCGCGACGCGGATCACCGCGCCGTCGCCCATCAACGCCGTATTGAGCGCCGCCACGACGTCGGCATCGGCCGGGCCGGGACGCGTGAGCTGCGCGACGACGTCGGCATCGCCCTTCGAAAGTGCTTCGGCGAGAGAGACGATCGACAGCCCCGGTTCGAGCGCGGCGAGGTCCGAGAGTTCGGGCACGAACACGCCGTCGACGAAGACGATGCGCCGCGCGTCGACGTCGGCCAAGACCGCGCCGGCGGCGCGGGCGCGCTCCCGCGCGGCCGCTTCCGGTGCGCCGGCGAGCGGCTTCGCCTCGCGCATGAGCGCGCGCAGGTCCGTGTATTTCCATTCCTCGATGCGCCGGTGCGGCAGGCCCTGCGCCTCGAAACGGCGGAATGCCGCTTCGCGCCGGGCCGCCACGTCGCTGCGCCCGGGCAGCCGCGCGCGCGCGGCCGCGAAGGCTTCGGCCAGCGCGGTCTCGGCGGCGGTCTTGATCGGACGGATGTCGGCGGTCATGCGGCCTCGTCCTGGTAGACGGCATAGCCGTTCTGCTCGAGTTCGAGCGCAAGCTCCTTGCCGCCGGTGCGCACGATGCGGCCCTTCGAGAGCACGTGTACGACGTCCGGCACGATGTGGTTGAGCAGCCGCTGATAGTGTGTGATCACGATCATCGCCCGCTCGGGCGAACGCAGGCGGTTGACACCGTCGGCCACCACCTTGAGCGCGTCGATGTCGAGGCCGGAATCCGTCTCGTCGAGCACGCACAGCCGCGGCTCGAGCAGCGCCATCTGCAGCACCTCGTTGCGCTTCTTCTCGCCGCCGGAGAAGCCGACGTTGACCGGACGGCGCAGCATCTCCTGGTCGATGCTGAGCTTGGCGGCGGCCTCGCGCACGCGTTTGATGAACTCCGGTGTCGACAGTTCGGCCTCGCCGCGTTTCTTGCGCTGCGCGTTGATCGCCGTGCGCAGGAACGTCATCGTGGCGACGCCCGGAATCTCCAGCGGATACTGGAAGGCGAGAAACAGCCCCTTGGCGGCGCGCTCGTCCGGCTCGAGCGCCAGAAGGTCGGCGCCGTCGAACGTCACCTCCCCGGCCGTGACCTCGTAGTCCTCGCGGCCGGCCAGCACGTGGGCGAGCGTCGACTTGCCCGACCCGTTCGGGCCCATGATGGCGTGCACCTCGCCCTTGTTCACCGCGAGGTCGACGCCGTTGAGGATCGGCCGTCCGTCGACGGTGACGTGGAGGTTCTTGATGTCGAGCATTGCCACTGTGCAATTCCTCTGAATGTCGTCGTTCGTCGAAATGTTCCCTTGCACGCCCGAGAGAAACTGAAGGTTGGCGGGCCTCCGCTCGAACCGGCGCAAAGTCTCCGCTGCGGGGCGTCAACCCACCGAACCTTCGAGGCTGATCGAGATCAGCTTCTGCGCCTCGACCGCGAACTCCATCGGCAGCTGCTGCAGGACGTCGCGCACGAAGCCGTTGACCACGAGCGCGACCGCGTCCTCCTCCGAGAGCCCGCGTTGCATGCAGTAGAACAGCATGTCCTCGGAGATCTTCGAGGTCGTCGCCTCGTGCTCGAACACCGCCGAGGAATTCTTCGCCTCGATGTAGGGCACGGTGTGCGCGCCGCACCTGTCGCCGATGAGGAGCGAGTCGCAATTGGTGAAGTTGCGCGCGCCGGTCGCCCGGCGATGCGCCGAGACGAGGCCCCGATAGGTGTTGTTGGAGCGTCCGGCGGCGATGCCCTTGGAGATGATCCGGCTCGTCGTGTTGCGGCCGAGGTGAATCATCTTGGTGCCCGAGTCGACCTGCTGGTAGCCGTTCGAGATGGCGATCGAGTAGAACTCGCCGCGCGAATTGTCGCCGCGCAGGATACAGCTCGGGTATTTCCAGGTGATCGCCGAGCCGGTCTCGACCTGCGTCCAGGAAATCTTCGAGTTGCGCCCGCGGCAGTCGCCGCGCTTGGTGACGAAATTGTAGATGCCGCCGCGGCCCTCGTTGTCGCCGGGATACCAGTTCTGCACCGTGGAGTATTTGATCTCCGCGTCGTCGAGCGCGATCAGCTCGACCACGGCGGCGTGCAGCTGGTTCTCGTCGCGCTTGGGCGCCGTGCAGCCTTCGAGATAGCTGACGTAGGCGCCCTTGTCGGCGATGATCAGCGTGCGCTCGAACTGCCCGGTGTTGCGTTCGTTGATGCGGAAGTAGGTCGAGAGCTCCATCGGACAGCGCACGCCCGCCGGCACGTAGACGAACGAGCCGTCGGAGAACACCGCCGAGTTGAGGGTGGCGAAGAAGTTGTCGCTCGTCGGCACCACCGAGCCGAGATACTGGCGCACCAGGTCGGGGTGCTCGCGGATCGCCTCCGAGATCGGCATGAAGATCACGCCGGCCTTCTTCAGCTCCTCCTTGAAGGTCGTGGCGACCGAGACCGAATCGAACACCGCGTCGACGGCGACGCGCGAGCTCGTGCCGTCGCCGCGCTGCACGCCCGCAAGGATCTCCTGCTCGCGCAACGGAATGCCGAGCTTCTCGTAGGTGCGAAGGATCTCGGGATCGACCTCGTCGAGCGACTTGAGCGTCGGGCTGCGCTTGGGCGCCGCGTAGTAGTAGAGGTCCTGGTAGTCGATCGCCGGATAGTCGACGCGCGCCCATTTCGGCTCGCGCATGGTGAGCCAGCGGCGATAGGCCTCGAGCCGCCAGGCGGTCATCCACTCGGGCTCGTTCTTCTTCGCTGAAATGAAGCGGATGGTATCTTCGGAAAGACCCTTCGGGGCCTTCTCGGATTCGATCAGCGTTTCGAACCCGTACTTGTACTGGTCGACGTCGATACGGCGGACCTGCTCGACGGTCTCTTGTACGGCCGGCATTTTCTTCCCTCCGCTGCGGTTTCAAGGACCGCGGGTTGGATCAATCGGCTATGGTGTTCGTCCCGGTCTGGAGATCACCCTCGCATTGTTGCGCTTCAAGCAGCCAATCCGCGCCGCTCTCTCCGATTACATAAGCTTTCCGCGTGTTTCGTCCAAGCCTTAATGAAGGCGTCGATGTCGGCCTCGGTCGTCTGCGGCCCCAGGCTGACCCGGACCGCCCCGCGCGCAAGGGCCGCATCGACCCCCATGGCGGCGAGCACGTGCGACGGCGTGACCTTGCCCGAGGAACAGGCCGATCCCGACGACACCGCAATGCCTTCGAGGTCGAGTGCGATGACGGCGGTTTCGGCCTTGGCGCCGGGAACCGCAAAGAGCGTGGTGTTGGGGAGCCGCGCGGCGGACGCGCCGAAGATCACCGCATCGGGCCACCGCGCCAGGAGTTCCGCCTCGAGGTATCGCCGCAACCCGGCCATGCGCTCGGCGTCCTGCGCCAGGCCGGTCCGGGCCGCAGCGGCCGCCGCGCCGAAGCCGGCGATCCCCGCCACGTTCTCGGTGCCGGCACGCTGCCCGCGCTCCTGGCCGCCGCCTCTGATCAGCGGATCAGCGATGTGCAGCGCCTCGCTGCGCTTCACCAGCGCCCCGACGCCCTTGGGACCGCCGAGCTTGTGCGCCGAAAGGCTCAGAAGATCGGCCCCGAGCGCATTGATGTCACAGGCGATCCGGCCGGCACTCTGCACCGCGTCGACATGCAGCAGACAGCCCGCCGCGTGCACCCGTTCGGCGGCCTCCGCCACCGGCTGGATCACGCCCGTCTCGTTGTTGGCGTGCATGAGCGAGACGAGCGCCCGCG
>CAZIGW010000116.1:0-15884 GCA_964538565.1 uncultured Hyphomicrobiales bacterium
CGAGAAGCTCGATCTCGGCGCCGGCACGGTCGGGGTCGAGATCCGCCGCGAGCGGCCCGCCGAGGTCGCCGAAGTCTTTCGTCTTTATCCCGCGGCCGCCGGCCTGCCGAAGGCGGGCGAGTGACGCTCGCGGGGAATGCCATGACGGTGGTCAAGCTGGGCGGCAGCTTCGCCGGCTCGCCGCATCTTGAAGCATGGGTGCGTGCGCTCGCGCGGTGCGGCGGAAGAGCCGTCGTCGTGCCGGGCGGCGGTCCCTTCGCCGATGCGGTCCGCGCCGCCCAGCCGCGGATGGGGTTCGATGATCGCGCCGCCCACGAGATGGCGCTGCTCGCGATGGACCAATACGCCATCGCGCTGGCCGGGATTGCGCGCGCGCTGGTCGTGACGGAGTCGCTCGACGCGATCCGCCGCGTGCTCGAGGCGGGCGAGGTTCCGGTCTGGGCACCGAGCCGGATGGTGCGCCGGCTTCCCGGCATTCCTCCCTCGTGGGACGTGACTTCGGACAGCCTCGCGGCCTGGCTCGCCGGCCGGCTCGGCGGCCGGCTGCTGCTCGTCAAGCAGATGGAGCCGCATGGCGCAGAGCTGAGTGCCGGCGAGCTTGTCCGCGCCGGTGCGCTCGACGCCGCGTTTGCGACGTTTCTGGCGGAAAGCGGCGCGGCGGCGAGCCTCGTCGGTCCTGCGGGCCACGAGGCCGCGGCGGCGGCGATCCGCGAAGGGCGGCCCGCCGGTGTTTGCATCCGCTTGCCTTGACGGCTCTCACAGGCGTTAGATTCGCGTCATGGCCAAGGTCAAGACACCGCGATGGGGCTGGGCGCTGACCGGCTCGGGACATTTCTTCAAGGAATGCCTCGCGCTCATCCGCGAGCTCGACGAGGTGGATCTTTTCGTCAGCAAGGCGGCCGCCGAAGTCGTGCGCATGTACCGGCAGGACCTCGTGCTGCCGAAGTCGGCGCGCATCTTTCGCGACACGACGGCGAGCGCCGCCCCGGTCGGTCTGTTCTACTACGGCGTGTTTCACACGCTCGTCGTCGCGCCCGCGACCTCGAACACGGTCGCCAAGTGCGTGCTCGGAATCTCCGACACGCTCGCCACGAACGTGTTCGCCCAGGCCGGAAAGTGCCGCGTGCCCTCCATCGTATTCGCCTGCGACACCGCGCCGGAGCTCCTCACCGAGGCGCCGAAGGGCATGGTCAACGTCTATCCGCGCGCCATCGATCTCGAGAACACGCGGCGGCTGAAATCCTTCGAGCGCACCAGCGTCGTCGAATCGCTTTCGCAGCTTGAACAGGCATTGCAGCAACGCAAGCGCGAGCTCGTCGCATGAGCGAGCACATCCTCTTTCTCACCGGACATCTCGCGCGCCCGAGACTCGAAAAGGTCCTCGCCGGGCTCGACGGCGCCGAATTCGACTGGTCGATCGCCGACGTCGGCGTCAAGGTCGCCGCGCTGATGACCGAAGCGATCATCATGCGGCGCCTGCCGCGTCCGCTCGCCGCCGACCGCATCGTCGTGCCGGGCCGCTGCCGCGCCGACCTCGGCCGCCTGTCGGCCGAATTCGGCGTTCCCTTCGAGCGCGGTCCCGAGGAACTGAAAGACCTGCCGGCCTACTTCGGCAAGGGCGGGCGCGGGCTCGATCTGTCGCGGCGCGACATCCGCATCTTCGCAGAGATCGTCGAGGCGTCCGCGCTCTCCGTCGCGGCGATCCTCGCGCGCGCCGCGGCGATGCGCGCGGCCGGCGCCGACGTGATCGATCTCGGGGCTCTGCCCGACACGCCCTTTCCGCACCTGGAAGACGCGGTGCGCGAACTCGTGGCCGCGGGCTTCGACGTCAGCGTCGATTCGGCGGCGACCGAGGAACTGCGCCGCGGCGCCAATGCCGGTGCCAAGTACCTCCTGAGCCTGACGGAAGACACGCTCGACCTTGCCGTAGAGACCGGGGCGGTTCCGATCCTGGTGCCGGCGACGCACGGCGACCTCGCCTCCTTGCTGCGCGCGGCGGAGGCGGCCGAGCACCGCGGCATTTCCGCCATCCTCGATCCGATCCTCGATCCGATCCACTTCGGCTTCTCGGCCTCGCTCGGCCGCTACGCCGAGCTGCGCCGACGGCTGCCCGAGGCCGAGATCCTCATGGGCACCGGCAATCTCACCGAACTGACCGACGCCGATTCCGGCGGCGTCACCGCCGTGCTCCTCGGCATCTGCTCCGAGCTCCACATCCGCAACGTGCTCGTCGTGCAGGTCAGCCCGCACACGCGGCGCACGATCGAGGAGCACGACGCGGCGCGTCGCATGATGTTCGCGGCGCGCGAGGACCGGAGCCTTCCCAGGGACTACGGCGGGGCGCTCCTGCAACTGCACGACCGCAAGCCGTTTCCCAACTCGCCGCAGGAGATCGCCGAGCTCGCCGCCCAGGTGAAGGATGCAAACTTTCGCATCGAGACCGCCGAGGACGGCATCCACGTGTACAGCCGCAGCGGCCACCATGTGGGCCAGGACGCGTTCTCGCTGTTTCCCAAGCTCGGCCTGACCACCGACGCGCCGCATGCGTTCTATCTCGGCGCCGAACTCGCCAAGGCCGAGATCAGCTGGCGGCTCGGCAAGCGCTACACGCAGGACGAGCCGCTTGACTGGGGCTGCGCGGTCGATCGTGAGAGCGAGGACCTGAGCCGCCTGCGCGCGGTCGGCCACACGTCGCGCGCCGCCGCCGAGGGCTGACGCGATGCCGATGATCCGCGAGACGATCGTCACGACGGCCGACCGCGGCGGCCGGGTGCACCTCGCGCCGATCGGCCTCATCGCGGCCGGCGAGGATTGGGTGGTCGCTCCGTTTCGCCCCTCGACGACGCTCGACAATCTGCATGCCGTGCCATTCGCCGTCGCCAACTACACGGATGACGTGCGCGTGTTCGCCGGCTGCCTCACCGGCCGGCAGATCTGGCCTACCACCGCGGCCGAGCGCGTGCCGGTGCCGCGCCTCGCGGCGGTGCTTGCGCACGCGGAGCTTGAAGTCGTCGATCTCGTCGAGGACGAGCAGCGCCCGCGGTTTCGCTGCCGCGTCGTGCACCGCGCCGCGCACGCCCCGTTCGAAGGATTCAACCGGGCCAAGGCCGCGGTGATCGAGGCGGCCATTCTGGTAAGCCGGCTGTCGATGCTGCCGCGCGCGAAGATCGAAGCGGAACTGGCGTCCCTCGAGACGGCGGTTCGCAAGACCGCCGGGCCGGACGAGGAGGAGGCCTGGCGGTGGCTCGTCGAGAAAGTCCGATCGCACTACGCGGGCGCGACCGCCGACATCGGCCGAAAGCCGTGACCCGGTGCGGCCAAGCCACACCATCCCGACATCTTAGCGCCGCTGCTGGACTTTTGCAGGCGACTCTGCTGCTTGTCGTCGCCGACTGCGAAGCTCGCAAGCCTGTCCATCGTTCGAGCCCGGCAAGAACGGCATGCCTCTTGCCTGGAAACGCGGGCGGCGCCTTGTCCCGGGACGACGGCGCCGAACGGATGCCTGGGAGGGCGCGTCCATTTCGCGTTTGCTCGGAGCGATCGATGCTGACAGCCTTGATTCTCATCTGCTCTCTCGCGACGACACCCGATCTCGCCGCCTGCAGCCAATCCAACGCCGTCGACGTGATGTATGCGGCGGTCGAAAGCGCCAATCCGGCCACCTGCTTCATGCACGGCCAAGCGTATCTTGCCGGGACTTCGCTCGGGCGCGAACTCGCCGAAAACGAGCGCGTGAAGATCGTGTGCGCGCGCTCCAGGCCCGCCGACGAGGCGGTCAGACAAGGCGCGCTGGTGCGGAAGTCTCGGCCTCGGTAGATTCGCCTCAGCCGCGCCGATAGGCGAACGGCGCGTCGGTCTGCACCGCCGCGAGTTCGGCGACACGTGGATGATACGGAGAGAGATGGCACGCCGGGTCGGCGGCGCGCGCGTCGCCCGTGAGCGCAAAGGCCTGGCAACGGCAGCCGCCGAAATCCTGCTCGCGCCGCGGGCAGCTCGCGCATGGCTCCAGCATCCAGTCGGTGCCGCGAAAGGCGCGGAACGACGGTGCGTTGTCCCAGATGTCGGCGAGCGAATGCTCGCGCACGTTCCAGAATTCGAGCCCCGGCAGGGTCTCGGCGGCATGGCACGGCAGCACCTTGCCGGACGGCGTGACGTTGAGCGAGCGCCGGCCCCACCCGCCGACGCACGCCTTGGGAAAGCGCGCGTAGTAGTCGGGCACGACGGCATCGATGACGATGCGGCCCTGGTGTTGCGTGCGCAGGGATTCGACAGAACTCACCGCGCGCTCCACCTGCTCGCGCGTCGGCATCAGGGCGGCGCGGTTCTTCAGCGCCCAGCCGTAGTATTGTACATGCGCGATCTCGACCCGCTTGGCGCCGAGCGCGAGCGCGAGCGAAACCATCTGCTCGATGCGATCGATGTTGGCCCGGTGCATGACCGCATTGACGGTGAGCGGAATGCCGAGCCGCACCACCTCCTCGGCCAGCGCCTGCTTGCGCGCGAAGGCGCCGTCATATCCGGCGATGCGGTCGGCAGAGCTTCCCTCGCTGTCCTGAATCGAGATCTGCACGTGGTCGAGCCCGGCTTCGGCGAGCGCCGCGAGGGTGCGCGGCGTGATGCCGACGGCCGAGGTGATGAGGTTGGTGTAGAGACCGGCGTCGTGCGCGGCGGCGGCGATCTCGACGAGGTCGCGCCGCGCCCCCGGCTCGCCGCCCGAGAGATGGACCTGCAGCACGCCGAGCGCCGCCGCCTCGCCAAAGACCCGCGCCCAGGTCTGCGCGTCGAGTTCCCCGGCGCGGCCTTCGAGCGCCAGCGGGTTCGAGCAGTACGGACAGGCGAGCGGACAGCGGTGCGTCAATTCGGCCAGCAGTCCGAGCGGCCTCGGTGCGCTGCCGTTTGCCGCCGCATCCATCTCACAGCTCCAGCAGTTTCTTTTCGGCCAGCGAGCCGAGCAGGGCGGTCTCGTCGGCATGGATGCGCTCGCGGGGCGCCGCGTAGGTCTTCGCCAGGTCGTCGACGATCGCTTCGACGCTTGCCTCGCCGGTGCAGCGCTTGACGATCTCGACCGCGATCGCGTCGGCCTTGAACACCCGCTCGGGCGCGAGCAGCACCCAGCCGCCCTGCGCCTCGTTGTGCACGAGCCGCACGCCGCGCGGCAGCCGGGGACGCGATTGCGGCCCGACCGTGGGAGAAGACGCCTCGCTCATGTCGGCTCCTGTGCCGGACGGTTTTCCATCCGCGTTCGTCGTCGTGCGCCGCGCAGCGACCCGCGGGCGTGAGTCACCCGTCCGCGACGAAAGCACCCGGCGGAACGTGCTTCGGCGCCACATAGGCGTGATAGAGCGCGTCGAGCATCGCCCACAGCACGTCGCACTTGAATTCGAGCGCCTTCAACACCGCCTGCTGCTGATCGACCGTGCGCGCGTGCCGCTTGACGTAGTCGAGCGCGAAATCGGAGTCGTGCCGCGCCTGCGGCGGCCGCTTGGAAAAATATGCCAGCGTGTCGGCGGTGACGAAATCGTAGCCAGCGAGCATGCCCTCGATCCGCTCGCTGATGATGTCGGGCGAGAACAGCTCGGTCAGGGAGGAGGCCACCGCCTCCAGGAGCGTCCGCTCGCGCACGAAATGAACATAGGCATCGACCGCGAAACGCGTCGCCGGCAACAGCCCGCGCAGCGACACGACGTAGTCGCGGTCGAGCCCGACGCCGTCGGTGAGCCGGAGCCAGCGCGCGATGCCGCCGTCGCCCTCGGCAGTGCCGTCGTGATCGACGAGGCGGCCGCGCCACTCGCGCCGCAGCGCCGGGTCTTCGCAGCGCGCGATCAGGCTCGCGTCCTTGATGGGGATCATCGCCTGGTAGTAGTAGCGGTTGAGCGCCCAGGCCTGGACCTGGCCCTTGCTGCACTTGCCCCCGTGCAGCAGATGATGGAACGGGTGCAGGCGATGGTAGCGCCTGGCGCCGATGTCGCGCAGCGCGGCCTCCAGTTCCTCCGCAGTCATCAGCTTCACAACGCGATCTCCAGACCGTCGGCGGCGACCTCCCAGCCCGCGGCTTCGACCCGGCGACGCTCGGGCGAACCCTCGACCAGGATCGGATTGGTGTTGTTAATGTGAATGTAGATGCGCCGCGCGGCAACATCCGCGAGTGCGGCAAGCGAGCCCTCGGGGCCGTCGATGGGCATGTGCCCCATGCGGCGGCCGGTCTTCGTGCCGGTGCCGGTCGCGATCATTTCGTCGTCGGTGAAAAGAGTGCCGTCGAACAGCACGACGTCGGCCTCGGCGAGCCGGCGCTTGAGCGCGGGCGTCACGACAGCGGCGCCCGGGACGAATGCGAGGCGTCCGCCACCTCCCGTTACCATCACCCCGACGTTGGCCTCGGTTTCGGAAGCCGTGTCCGGCGCGTCACCTTCTTCAAGATACAGTGGAACCTTGCCCGGCACCGCGAACAGCTCGGCCTCGAGACCGCCCGGCAGCGGGAAGCGCGCGCCGGGCGCGACGACGTGCCGCGACACGAGGTCGTCGTCGAGCACCGCGAACATCGGATTGTCGGCGACCGCCCGCATGGTCTGTGCGGTGGCATGGAGCGCGAACGGCTGACGTTCGCGCAGGTTGAGGAGACCCGCTGTCTGATCGACTTCGGCGCCGGTCAGGACGACGGCCTTGATCGGGCTGCCGCGGGCGGCGCCTTGCGCCGCGCGGATCGGATGCAGCGCCGGGACGGCCGCGAGCTGTGCGCGCAGGTCGGGCGCCGCGTTGAGAAGCGTCCACTGTTCGCCATCCCCCGATACCGCAAGGCTCACCTGCGTGCGCGCACAGACACGCGCATCGCCTTGCCAGGCGAGGCGGCAGACCGGGCAGCAGCAGTTCCATTGGGGAAAGCCACCTCCCGCCGCGGAGCCGAGCACGATCGTGGTCAGGCGCCCCATCTGGCGGGGGTGGTGTGCAGATGCATCTGAACGGACAGACGCTTCTCGATCAGATCTCGGCCGGCAGATAGCCGTTGATCTCAAGTCCGATGCAGATCTCGACGAGAGTGGGAGTCGTCCAAGCCATGGCATTCCTCCGCGGACAATCGTGAACCGTAAAACTATAGCTCAGGGTCCGAGGGCGAGGCAACGACGTTTCCGGTTCGCGTCATCACCGGCGCGCGAGGAGCGGTTGACCGCGCGGGCCGGACAGGGGATTGGTCCCTCCTCGGAGCCGAGCCATGTTCATCACCTTCTTCAATGAGCTCAGGTCGGCTGGCGTTCCCGTCACGCTGCGCGAATACCTCACGCTCCTGCAGGCCATGGACGCGGACCTCGCCGGTCGCCGCGTCGAGGACTTCTACTATCTCTCCCGCACTGCACTCGTGAAGGACGAGCGCAACCTCGACAAGTTCGACCGCGTCTTCGCTCACGTCTTCAAGGGCCTCGACCTGGTGCCGGAGACCCTGACGGCGGAGATCCCGGTCGAGTGGCTCAAGCCGCTGACGGAAAAATTTCTCACCGAGGAGGAAAAGAAGCTGATCGAGGCGATGGGCGGCCTCGACAAGCTGCTGGAGACCCTGCGCCGGCGCCTGGCCGAGCAGAATGGCCGCCACCAGGGCGGCAACAAATGGATCGGCACGGCGGGCACCTCGCCGTTCGGCGCCTATGGCTACAATCCCGAGGGCGTGCGCATCGGCCAGGCCGAGAACCGGAACTTCCGCGCCGCCAAGGTGTGGGAGCGGCGCGAGTTCAAGGACCTCGACGGGGAGGTTGAGCTCGGCACGCGCAACATCAAGATCGCGCTGCGCCGCCTGCGCAAGTTTGCCCGCACCGGCGCGCCCGAAGAGCTCGATCTTGACGGCACCATCCGGGAGACCGCGCACCGGGGCTATCTCGACATCCGGCTGCGGCCGGAGCGGCGCAACGCCGTGAAGGTGCTGCTGTTCTTCGACGTCGGCGGATCGATGGACTGGCACGTGCGGGCGATCGAGGCGTTGTTCTCCGCCGCGCGCAGCGAGTTCAGGCACATGGAGCACTTCTACTTCCACAACTGCCTCTACGAGCATGTGTGGCGGGAGAACCGGCGGCGCTACGACCAGACCACGCCGACCTGGGAGGTGCTTCACACCTATCCGCACGACTACAAGGTGATCTTCGTCGGCGACGCCTCGATGGCGGCCTACGAGCTGATGATGCCGGGTGGTTCGGTCGAACACATGAACGAAGAGGCCGGCCAGGTTTGGCTCGAGCGGGTCGCGCGGACCTATCCGGCCTGCGTGTGGCTCAATCCGGTCCCGGAATCCGAGTGGCGTCATACGCAGTCGGTGCTCATGGTGCGCCGGCTGATGGGCGGCCGCATGTATCCGCTCACCCTCGACGGGCTCGACCGCGCCATGCGCGAACTCGTGCGCTGAGGCGTCCTCGCGAAGCGCCGGTCGCGCCAAATCAAGGCGCGGTGTGTCGCGTCTGCGAATCTCCTTGCGAGGTGACACCCGAGGACGTGCTGCCCCGCGCGCCCGTGGCGGCGGGCGGCCATCCGGTCGGAGGAGGATGCCGATGAATCTCGAGATCCCGCGCCCGCTCAAGGCGGAGCACGATGAACTCCACGCCGACCTGGTCAAGGCCACCAAGGCGGGCGGCGAGACCGGCGAGGCCGCCAAGGCGGTTGCCCGCGTGCTGCACCCGCATTTCCTCAAGGAGGAGGAATACGCGCTGCCACCGCTCGCGCTCCTCGACGCGCTCGCCCAAGGCAAGGTCGAAGCCGGAATGGGTGACGTGCTGGCAATGACCGACAAGCTCGCGCACGAGCTTCCCACCATGCTGGCCGAGCACAGGACGATCGTCGCCGCATTGGAACGGCTCGTCGCGGCCGCGAACGCAGAGAACAAACCCGATATCACGCACTTCGCCGAGAAGCTGATGCTGCACGCGGAAACCGAGGAGCGCATTTCCTATCCGGCCGCGCTGCTGGTCGGGCGCTATCTGCGCGCGAAACTGCCCGCCTGAATTCTGTCTGCTTCGTGTCGGCCGCGACTGTCGAACGCGCTGCCGTGCAGGACGCGCCCGACCGCAGACGTGATAGACTGGTGGCCGCACCTGCCCCGAAAGGAGTGCGACATGCCGGCCGAACGTCTGGAGTTTCCCAACGCCGAAGGCGAGCGGCTCGCGGCGCTTCTCGACATGCCGACCGGTGCGCCGCGCGCCTACGCGCTGTTCGCGCATTGCTTCACCTGCGGCAAGGACGTCCACGCGGCGCGTCGGATCGCGGAGGCGCTGACCGCGCTCGGCATCGCGGTGCTGCGCTTCGATTTCACCGGCCTCGGTTCGAGCGAGGGCGAATTCGCGAACACGGACTTCTCCTCGAGCGTGGCCGATCTCGTCGCCGCCGCCGCTCACCTGCGCCAGACCCGCATGGCGCCGGCCATTCTCATCGGGCACAGCCTGGGCGGGGCCGCCGTGCTCGCCGCCGCCGTCGACGTGCCGGAAGCGCGCGCCGTCGTCACCCTCGCGGCGCCGGCCGATCCCGCGCACGTGACCGGCCTGTTTCGCGATCATCTTGCCGAGATCGAGGCGCGCGGCGAGGTCGAGGTCGCGTTGGCCGGCCGTCCGTTCCGCATCCGTCGCACATTCCTCGCCGACGTTTCCCGGCAGTCGCTCGACAAGCACATCGCCGGGCTGCGCAAGGCGCTGCTCATCTTCCATTCGCCGACCGACGAGATCGTCGGGATCGACAACGCCAGTCACATCTTCACGACCGCCAGGCATCCCAAGAGCTTCGTCTCGCTCGCCGGCGCCGACCATCTGCTCAGCCGCCGCAACGATGCCGTGTACGTCGCCAACGTGCTGGCCGCCTGGGCCGAGCGCTATCTCGAAGCGGCGCCGCGGGCCGACGCGAAGTCGGGCTCCGATCCGCACGTCGTGGTCGTGCGCGAGACGCGGCGGGGCCGGTTCCAGCAGGAGGTCTCGGTCGGCGCTCACCGCTTCATCGCGGACGAACCGATGGACGTCGGCGGACTGGACAGCGGACCCAATCCATACGACCTGCTGCTCGCCGGTCTCGGTTCCTGCACGGCGATGACGCTCAGGCTCTACGCCGAGCGCAAGGGACTGGCGCTCGAACGCGTGTCGGTCTCGCTGCGTCACAGCAAGATCCACGCGGCCGATTGCGAGACGTGCGAGACGCGCGAGGGCATGGTGGACCGGATCGAACGGGAAATTGCGTTCGCCGGGACGCTCGACGCGGATGAGCGCCGGCGGCTGCTCGAGATCGCCGACCGGTGCCCCGTGCATCGCACGCTCACGTCGGAAATCGATATTCGCACGCGCGAGGCGACGCTCGCGGAGGCCGTGCCCTAGCGCTCGCCGCCGGCCTGGGAGTCGGTGAGCAGGTTCGCAGGCTCGGTGCGGAATGGCGCGGCGCTCTTGCCCTGCGCCACCCCGCGCTGGAACAGCGCGTCCATGTAGGACTGGTCGAAGATCCCGATCGACGGATGGACGAAATCCGGCTCGATGTAGGCGAGGTTGAAGCGCATTCCCGAATTCCGCGCGGCGCGATGCACGCGCGCGATCTCCGCGCGCATGCTCGACTGCAGCGCAAGTCCGATCGAGCGGCTCAGCACCGAGACCTTGCCGTGGGGCGTGACGAAAAATTCGGGCGCGAGCTTGCCGTTCATCAGCAGATAGAGATCCTTGGTCGGCAGTCGCGCGAGCTGGCCGTTGTCCAGCATCGTCTCGGGCGCGATGAAGAGCGGGGCGTTGATGGCACCGTCGCCGTGCAGCTCCTGGAACTTGCGGCCATTCGCTTCGACGTCGATCGCCACGGGAGGGAAGATGCCCGGGATGCTCGCCGACGCGAGAAGAACGTCGCGGAAGAGCTTCACCGCCGCCTCGCCGCCGTGGGCCGCGATCGCCCCCATGTTCCAGACCACCGGCCGCCCGGCGTCGAGGTTCGTGGTGACCACGAACATCCGGCGGCCGGTCCGATGCTGGGCGGCGATGTCGGCGATGAGCTGCGGCGTGATGTGGCGCGCGATCAGGTCGCGCAGCGGCCAGGTGTCGAGCAGGCTGTCGGCCGTTCCGGCGTCCTCGAACACGTCGCCGGCCGAGATCGTCGTGAAGGCCTCGCGCAGCTGCGGGTCGTAGGACTTGCCGGCGAAGGCATAAGGGGCGATGAGCGCGCCCGCGCTCGTCCCGGTGATGACGGCGAAATCCGGCCGGGTGCCGGCTTGTGACCAGCCGTTGAGGAGCCCCGCCCCGAAAGCGCCGTCCTCGCCGCCGCCGGAGAGCGCGAGCCACGGCCCGTGGACCGGTCCGAGCGCCGCCAGAAACGCCTGCTCGCTGTCACCCCAGAACCGCGCGTCGGGCATGCCCGGGATGGCGGCGACATCGTCGTCCGCCTGGGTGAAGGCGCTTCGCGGCGCGGGCTGGGAAGCGTTCGCGGCGGCGTTTCGGTCGGCCTGGGCGCGCGCGGCCGGCTGATGGATCGGCGCCTTGGACCGCGTCCGCGACGCCGCGTCGACCGGAGCGCTCGCCAGCAGGAACGGAGTCACAAGGAAGAGGATGAGCGCCAGACTCGACGTCGGACGCGCCAGCACCCGCATTGCTTCGCCTCGCGGTGGCCGCAGCGTTCGGGACGAGCGCTGCCTCGTCCCATGAACTTAAAAACGGCCGTGATGTTCCGGAAGGGGGGACGGAGGGTTTTTGAGGGCGGATCGCCTCGTCGCGTTCGGCGAAAGTTGCAGTGGATTCAGCACGTCGGCCGCGCCTGCGCGAGGCGCATGGCTGTTGCTCCGGCAGAGAGCCGACGCGCTTGCGTCCGCCTTCATCTTCGACACGCTCTTCATCTCCCCTGGGAACCTCCCCGGATCTTCACCGTTGCCTCCTCACATCAGGCGGCGGTGCGGCAGGACTTGCGACATGTAAGCTCCGTCCATCGCGCGCCTGCCAGCCCCGAAGGCAAATTCCGACAGGAAGGAATGGAACATGGGTTTCTTTTCGAAGGACATCCACACGATGAACGACCTGTTCGTCCACACGCTGCGCGACGTCTATTACGCCGAGAAGCAAGTTCTCAAGGCGCTCCCGGAAATGATCGAGAAGGCGAACGATCCTCAGCTCAAGCAGGGGCTGCAGGCGCATCTCGGCGAGACCGACAATCATGTCCGCCGCCTGGAAGAGGTGTTCCGCATGCAGGGCGTCGAGGCCAAGGGCGTCGACTGTCCGGCGATCGACGGCATCATGGAAGAAGCCGAGGACGTGGCCGGAGAGGTCGACGACAAGCAGGTGCTCGACGCCGCCCTGATCGCCGCTGCGCAGGCGGTGGAACACTATGAAATCACCCGCTACGGCACGCTGATCTCATGGGCGAAGCAGCTCGGCCGCAACGAATGCGCCACGATCCTGCAGCGCACGCTCGACGAGGAAAAGGCGACCGATCAGAAGCTGACCGACATGGCGGAGAGCCGGCTCAACCTGCGCGCGGCGAGCTGACGTTCACCCCCCTCCGAGCCGTCATGAGCTCTGACCCTAAGGCCCGCCGTCCATCCGACGGCGGGCCTTCGCCTGTCGCGAGCCCGCGTCAGCAGCCCGTCCGCGAATTGGCGGATCCACTCGTGCTGCCGTTCGCGGTGCCGGAACTGGTGGAGGATCCGCCCGGGTTCGTCGTGCTCGAGCCCGGAGTCGTGGACGAGCTGCTCGTGTTTGGCGCGATCGTGCCGAGGGAGCCGGCCGTCGTTCCCGGCTCGTTGGTGATGATGTTGGGAGTGCGAAAATTGCTGGCGCTGCCGGTGGTGCTGCTGCATGGCAGGCTCGAGCTCGATCCGGGCGCGAGCGGTATTCCGGCCGGGCCCACGCTCTGGGAGCCGGGGCTCGCAGGACCGGGAGCGATGGGCGTTCCGCCGGGGCTGACGCCGCCAGGGCTGATGCCTCCGACGCCGCCTGTCGCACCGCCCGTTGAACCGCCCGTTGAACCGCCCGTTGAACCGCCCGTCGCACCGCCGGACGCGCCCCCGGCGCTTCCGCCGCTGCTGCCGCCGGCGCCGCCCTGGGCAAAACCGGCGGTCGTTGCCGAAACGACGAAAAGCATCGCCAGAAACTGGCGGCAAACACGATGTCTCATGAACTCTCCCTCGGGTTGTCTGGGTCTGTCGAACGTCCGTGGCGGCTGCCGGCCACCGCGTCGCCGCGCTACTTTGGAACCGTGCGGTCGCCCGGGGCGGTTCCGGGTGGCGGAATGACGGGCGTGCGGCCACCTCCCGGAGGCGGGCTGGTCATCTGCGGGTCCACTCCGGAAGGCGGGCAAATCACGCCATGTGAGCGCGCGAGCTCCTGGCTGAGATTTTCGCCCGTCGTTTGCTCGCCGAGCCTGGGCGCCTGACCTTGCGGGCAGGTGCCGTTGCGGGGCTCGTCGGCATGACGGTCGCTGGCCGCCGGCGGCTGCCCCGATTGCGCCATTGCAGGCCGTCCGTCGCCGCCGCACAGGGCGAGCAGCGCGAGGCCCACGGCCGTCGATTCTGCAGCCCGCGCAATCCGCACGCGTTCCGCTCCTCCATCGCCGGGAACGCCGAGCGCGGTCGGCAGGCTCGGCCTTGTTCCGCGCGTTCCTGTCCCGGCTGCACGATTGCGGTCGAATTTCGCTTCGCCGCGTCATATGCCGTGTGGGACAATGGGCGGTGGCGGCATTGGTTCCGCCGGCGGTGGAGCCCGCGGGCAATTCCGGCGCGGCGGCGCGGGCGGCGAACAGCCTGATGATCGCCGCGAGAATGCCGGGACCAACGGCGGCATGCGAAGACCGTCGGAGCCGGGCCGGCGCCGGCCGGTGAGGGGAGGGGGCGATGTCAGACCGCGTGTTGATTGGCGTATTCGCGATTCTCGGATTGTTGGCGGGAGGAGCCGGACAGACGCGGGCGCAGAGCACATATCCGAACCGTGCCATCACCATCGTGGTGCCGTTCCCGGCCGGCGGCACCGCCGATCTCCTGCCGCGCATGATTGCGGAGAAGCTGAAGACGACCCTGCACCAGCCCGTCGTCGTCGAGAACCGTCCGGGCGGGGCGAGCGGAAACGTCGGTTCCGACTACGTGGCGCATTCCGCGCCCGACGGTTACGTCCTGCTCAACGCGCCGCAGCTCTCGTTCAGCGTCAACCACCTGCTCAATCCGAAGCTCGGGTTCGATCCGCGGACGTTCGAGCCGGTGAGCGTGCTCGCCACCTATCCGACCGTCTTGTTCGGGCGGGCCAACCTGCCGGCCGGTTCGCTTGCCGAACTCGTCGCCTATGCGCGCGCGCATCCCGGCAAGCTCAACTACGCCTCGCAGGGCAAGGGCCAGATCGGCCACCTCACCATGGAAGCCCTCAAGCTCAAGGCGAAGATCGACCTTGTTCACGTGCCCTATCGGGGCAGCGCGCCGGCGATGACCGATCTGTTGGGCGGACAGGTCGACGTGCTCGCCGACAACCTGCTCGCCGGCCTGTCGCATGTCCGCTCCGGCAAGCTCAAGATCCTCGCCGTGGGAGGCCGCAAACGCCTGCCGGCATTCCCGGACGTGCCGACGTTCGCGGAAGTGGTGCCGGGTCTCTATTCCGACACCTGGATGGCGATCGCGGCGCCGCCCGGCACGCCGCACGAGATCACGCGCAGGCTCTCGGCCGCAATCGCGCAGGCGATCAAGGCACCCGACGTGTCGGCCCGCATTCACGAGCTCCAGGCGGAGCCGCTGGGCAGCACGCCCGAGGAAATGCGCGACCTGATCACGCAGAGCGCCGAACGTTGGACCCCGGTGATCGAGGCCGCCAAGATCAGGATCGAATAGCGCTCGACCCGGCCACACGACGACGATGGCGTGCCGGCCCTGTGCGCTTCGTGAAGGCGGACCTCAGGCGCTCGCCCGGCCGTCGACTCGGGCCGCGGGCGCCTGCGGGACCTGCAGCGCGGCAGCCCGACGGCGCCGACGCCGGCGATCGACCCGCGCCATGGCGCGGGCGCGCGCCACGGCGGCTTCCGCGGTTTGCAGCGCCACGCGCGCTCCGCACATCGCCGTGAAAGCCCCGAGCGCCAGCGCGCCGAGGCTCGCGCTCGCCCGCATGGCGGGAGAGATGTCAGCGAGACCGACGCTCGTGTGGCTGACCGCCGCGAGCGCCACAACGAAGGCGGCGGCGGTGATCCGCAGCAGCCAGCGACCGAGCGGCGAGCCGTCGGCCGAGGCCTTGATGATGCCGACCGCCAGGAAGCTGCCGGCAAACCCCGACACTGCAATCAGCCACCAGGCGAGCGCCGAGGCCAACTGGTCGCTCCGCAGCGGCGAGACCCGGCGCCAGGCCACGGCCAGGTCGAGTCCGACGTCGCCGAGAAAGATGTAGACCGCGAGCGCGAGCAGCACCCCGCAGGTGACCGAGGTCCCCAGCACGAACACGCGCGGCAAACGCTGCGGCACCGAAGGCAGGGAGGTCGGCGGCATCGCGGTTTTCCTCGATAAGGAAGGCGACTGGGTATGGTGCTATGGCGGGGTTGTAAACTGATTCTGGCCGGCACCGTAAATGCCGCCTGTTCACATTTGGTTCCGGTCCGCCCGGGGATTTGCCGCGCTTTCGAAAAGGATTGGAAGAACCCCCGCCGAATCCATAAGGTGGCGGTGCGTGCCGTTGGGGAAGGCGCGCGGGGGGAGAAGCTTATGATTCTCATGGCGGTCTACGTCGTGTTTCTGGTCGTCGGCGAGCTCCTCGCCTACGCGCTCGGTCTCCTGGTGGACCGCGCCTGGCCGGTGGCGAGCCTGCCCGCGTTTCTGGCGCTGTTCTTCTCGACGTTCTGGCTGTGCTGGATTCTCGCCGTCCGGGCGACCGCGCGCTGGGACGAGCCGCGCGGGACGTGAACGCGCGGTCTCGCGTCGGCCGGCGCGCTCGTGCCGGCGCCAAGGCGTC
>CAZIGW010000117.1:0-35640 GCA_964538565.1 uncultured Hyphomicrobiales bacterium
GATCATTGGAAGAAGCAATGCATTCCGCAGCATACCGTTCTCCTGTGCGCAAGCCATTTTGCGCGTTCGAAGTTTCAGTGCGTGAGTGTGAGAGCTTCCGTGCGAGATGCCGAGCCGACGATAGCTAGTTCCAATTGGAGCATCAGCTCGGGAGCGGAGCTGGCGTAGCCCGCCGCCAGAACGAACCCGTCGGCTCAGGTTCTATTCCCGAGTTCCGGAGAGACGCTGCGACCGTCGCCGGCGCGGCGCTCGACCTCCCGTCAAGTCGCGCGGAAGGCGCGCGACGGCAGGACGCGTGCCCGGTCGGGAGAACGGCGGCCGTGAACGCGAACGAAGCGCGCGCCTTGCGAACCCCGGGGGTATTTTCGTAGCGCGGGTGCCCGGTCCTGTGCAAAATGCCGCTCCGACAGGGTTGGCAGGGGACGGGTCTACGGCGTGATCGCGCGTGGCATCATGTTTCACCATTTCTGCGATTCGATTCATCCGCGCGGGCAGGGGGCGATATCGGCGGACGACCTCGCGCGCATGATCCGCTTTCTCGGCCGCGAGCGCATTCTCGATGCGCCGCAATGGATGGAGCGGGCGCTCGACGGACGTCTCGGCGATGACGATGTGTGCCTGACCTTCGATGACGCGTTGCGCTGCCAGTACGACATCGCCGCGCCGGTCCTGGCCGATTTCGGCATCAGTGGATTCTGGTTCGTGTACTCGTCGGTCTTTCAGGGCGGGATCGAGCCGCTCGAGGTCTACCGCTACTTTCGCACAGTGGCCTTCGCGGACATCGACGCATTCTACGAGGCGTTCTTCCGGCGGGCTGCCGACGTGCTGTGCGAAGACGAGCGCGCCGCGATTTCGAAGTTCGATCCGGAGCGCTACCTGCCGGACGATCCGTTCTACACGCGCAACGACCGGATTTTCCGGTATCTGCGCGACGACGTGCTGGGGCCGGTGCGCTATCGCTCCGTCATGAACGCGATGATCGCCGACGAAGGGTTCGACATCGAGGCGATCAAGGACCGACTGTGGATGACCGATGATCACCTGCGCGCGCTCGATTCGGCCGGGCACGTGGTCGGGTTGCACAGCTTCCGTCATCCGACGCGGCTTGCGGCCCTGCCGGCAGACCGGCAACGCGACGAGTATCGGCGAAACCGCGACCACATCATGTGCGTGCTGGGTCGGGAGCCGGTGGCGATGTCTCATCCCTGCAACTCATATACGGCGGAGACGCTCGACATCCTTCAGGATCTCGGCATCCGCATCGGTTTTCGCGCCTACGTGGACGCGGTCGGGGGCCGCTCGCCGCTTGAATTCCCACGGGAGGACCATGCGCTCGTCATGGCACGCATGAACGCATGAGAATCGCGGTCTTCACCAGCAATCAGCCGCGCCACCTGGCCCTGATCGAAGCGCTGGCCGCGGTCGCCGACACGGTCCTTGCCGTGCAGGAGTGCACGACGGTGTTTCCCGGCGAGGTCGAGGATTCCTACCGGGCCTCGCCGGTCATGCGGACCTATTTTTCCAGGGTCATCGCCGCCGAGCGGCGGATTTTCGGGCAGGTGCGTTTCCTGCCGGCGAACGTCCGGCAACTCGCGCTCAAGGCGGGCGACCTCCCGCGGCTCGAGACCGAAGTGCTGGCCGAGGCTCTGGCGGCGGATCTGTTCGTCGTGTTCGGGGCGAGCTGGATCAGGCCGCCGTTGGTCGATCTCCTCATCGAGCGCCGCGCCGTCAACATTCATATGGGCGTATCGCCCTATTACCGCGGCAGCTCGTGCAATTTTTGGGCGCTCTACGACGGGAACGCCGATCTGGTCGGCGCGACCATTCATCGCCTCTCCAAAGGTCTCGACTCCGGCGAGATGCTGTTTCACGCGCTGCCGCGCCGCCGTGCCGTCGATCCGTTCGACCTCGGGATGGAGGCGGTACGCGCCGCCCACCTGGGCCTGGCCGAGGAAATTCGCCGCGGCCGCCTGCTGCGGCTCGAGTCCGTGCGCCAGGACCGCGCTCGCGAGATCCGCTACACCCGGAATTCCGAATTCACCGATGAAGTCGCCGGGCGCTATCTCGACCGCGGACTGACGGCCGTCGATGTGGAGCGCATGTTCGCGCACGCGCCGGCGCGGGACTTCGTTGCGCCGTTCTACGCCTGAGGCGAGGCCCGGCCGCGAATATCGGTTGAAAGCGGCGGCGCGGAGCGGCTTACTGTCAGGAAAACAATCGGCGGGCGGCTCCGGCGCACCGGCCGATGCGTCCCTGGGAGGGCGGTCCATGAGCGCAGGGCCCTCGGCCGCTATGCGCGCGCCTGGGAGCGACGGCCCGATGATCGAGGCCGCCGCCGTCACGAAGACGTTCGTGACGGTGCGGCGCGAGCACGTCACGGCGCTGAGCGACATTTCCCTCGCGGTCCGCGAGCGCGAATTCGTCACCATCGTGGGCCCGAGCGGCTGCGGCAAGACCACGCTGCTCAAGATCCTGGCCGGCCTCGTTCCGACCAGCGGCGGGACGATTCGCGTCGCCGGAACGCCGGTCGCCGCGCCGCGCGCCGACATCGGCATCGTGTTCCAGAACGCGGTCCTGCTGCCCTGGCGCACGATCCTGGAAAACGTGCTGCTGCCGGCCGAGGTTCAGGGCCTGCCGCGCTCGACCGCACTTGCCCGCGCGCGCGATCTCCTCGCCATGGTGGGGCTCGCCGACTTCGCCGACAAATATCCAATGGAGCTCTCCGGCGGCATGCAGCAGCGCGCCGCCATCAGCCGCGCGCTGCTCCCCGATCCGCGTATTCTGCTCATGGACGAGCCGTTCGGGGCACTCGACGCCATGACGCGCGAGCAGATGAACCTCGACCTGCAGCGCATCTGGCGCGAGAGCGGGAAAACCATCGTGCTCATCACCCACAGCATTCCGGAGGCCGTGTTTCTCGGCGACCGCGTCGTGGTGCTCACGCCGCGGCCCGGGCGCATCGCTCGCGTGGTCGAGGTCGACATGCCGCGGCCGCGCTCCATCGAGATCATGAGCGAGCCGCTGTTCGGGCGCCTCACCGGCGAGATCCGGCGGCTGCTCTACGGGCGCCCGGCATCCGGCAACGGCGGAGGCCTCTCATGAGCGGGCTGGACGAACGCATCGCCCTCCCGCAGCCGGATCGAGGGGCCGGGGAGGTGCGCCGGCTCGAGGTCCTGCTGCGCACGCGTCCCGAATTGGTGCTGGCGCCGATCCTGCTCGTCGTCATCCTGGCGGCCTGGGAGTTCGCCGTTCCGTGGCTTTCGGTGCCGAACTACGTGCTGCCGACGCCGAGCGCGATCGGCATGGCGCTGTGGAACGGGCTCGACGCGGCGCTTCTCGACCGCGGCGGCTATTGGCTGCATACCGGCGTGACGGTCGCCGAGGTGCTGCTCGGGTTCTTCATCGGCAGCTCGGTCGGGCTCGTGCTCGGCACCATCATCTCGCAGTTCCGCATTCTCGAAGCGACCTTGCGCATCTACCTGGTGGCGATCCAGAGCCTGCCGAAGGTGGCGCTGGCGCCGATCATCGTGCTCTGGTTCGGCTTCGGGCTCACCTCCAAGGTGGTCATCATCTGCCTGCTGACGTTCTTCCCGCTGCTGGTGACCAGCATGGCGGGATTCAAGGCGGTCGACGCCGAGCGGCTGGAACTGATGCGGGCGCTCGGCGCCAACCCGTGGCAGGTGTTCTGGAAGGTGCGCTTCCCGAGCGCGCTGCCCTACATTTTCGCCGGTCTCGACATGGCGGCGGTGTTCGCGGTCGTCGGCGCCGTCGTCGGGGAATTCGTCGGTGCGCAGCGCGGGCTCGGCGTGCTCATCCTCTCCATGAACGCCCAGATGGACACGGCCGGTACGTTCTCGGTGTTCATCATTCTCTCGGCCGTGGGCGTGCTGATGCACTGGACGCTGCGGCGGATCGAGCGGCGCATTCTGTTCTGGTCGGGCGACGGGGTGCGCGCGATCGGCAGCTGAAGGAATTGCCCTCATGACTAGCCGGAGAAAATCCCGTGGCTGATCGCACCGACGACCCCGCATTTCTCTATTTTCCCACCGACTATCGCTGGTCGATGGGGCTGCTCATCTGCCTGTCGGCGGCGCCGTGGACCGGCGTGGAGATCGACGAGGTGAACCGGGTGGGGCGCGCGCTGCGCGGCCGCGTCGGCGACGATGATGCCTGGTTTGCGGAATGGACCCGGATGGGCGACGCCGTCGAGGCGCGCGGACGCGAGGCCGAGCGCGCCGGCCATCGGCTCACCGCCGCGTCGTGCTTCATGCGCGCCACGCGTTACTACCAGACGGGCGAGCGCTTCCTGCAGCCGAAGACGCAGCGCGGAATGGATGTCTACGCGAAGTCGGTGAGGGCCTTCCGCGACGCCGCCGCCCTCCTCCGCCGGCCGCGCATCGAGCCGGTCGAAATCCCGTACGAAGGCGTGAGCCTGCCGGGACTGCTGGTACATCCCGATCCTGAGGCGACGGGCGGGCGGCCGGCGCCCGCCATGGTGTTCTTCGACGGGTTCGACGTCACCAAGGAGCTGCAGTACGGCTATGGGGTGCCCAATCTCGCCGCGCGCGGCATCGGCTGCCTGATCGTCGACGGCCCGGGCAACGGCGAGAGCATACGCTTCCGCAAGCTGCCGCTGATCGCGGAGACCGAGCGCTACGCCACGCCCGTCTACGAATATCTCGCCGGGCGGCGCGAGTTCGATCCGCGACGCATCGGCGTCATGGCGCTGAGCCTCGGCGGCTACTACGCGCCGCGCGCCGCCTCGCTCGAGCCGCGCTTTGCCTGCTGCATCGCCTGGGGGGCGCAGTGGGACTATCACGAGATCTGGGCGCGCCGGCTCGAGCTGCTCGATTCCGGCAAGGTGCTCTCGCTCTCCGTCCCGCCCGAGCATCTGCAATGGGTGCTCGGCGTCTCCAACCGCGCCGCGGCGCTCAAGAAGCTCGAAGGCTTCCGCCTCGACGGCATCGTGCAGAAGATGCGATGTCCGTTCCTGCTGCTGCACGGGGCGGGCGACGAGCAGATCCCGCTGGCGCTCGCGCAGAAGTGCTTCGACGCGGTGGGCTCGAAACAGAAGACCTTCAAGATATTCACCAGGGAGGAGGGCGGCTTTCACCATTGCCAGGTGGACAACATCACGCTCGGCGTCCACGCCATGTGGGACTGGGCCGAGGACGTGTTGAAGCCGGGTACGTGAAGATTTCGTCTGACAACAAGCACTTGGGAGGAAACGATGATCACACGCCGTCAGTTTTCCGGGTTGCTGGGCTCGGTCGCGGTCGGCCTTGCGGCCCCCCGCCTCGCGCGGGGAGCCATGTTGCCGACAGTGCGGCTCGGCAACGCCGCCGGCATCATCGACCCGCAGCTCATCTTCCTCACCTTGGGCCAGCATCCGCGCCTGAAGTTCTACGAGCAGGAAGGCTGCCTGCTCGAAATCCTCAACATGTCGGGCGTCGGCCAGACCCTGCAGGCGATCGCGACCGGCAAGGTGGAAACCTCGGCGGTGTCGCCGACGGCGTTCCTCAACGTCTACGCCAAGAACCCGGACATCGACATCAGCTATCCGTACATCTGGCTGCGCCAGCCGCATTGGTCCGTGGCCGTGAAGCCGGACAGCCCGGTCAAGTCGCTCTCCGAGCTCAAGGGCAAGACCGTCGGCATCCGCAACCAGGGCGACACCGGCTACTTTGGCGCCCGCGCGATGTTCCGCGAGCTCGGCATCGATCCGGAAAAGGACGTCGAATGGGTCGCGGTGGGTGAGGGCGGCCCGGCCGGCGAAGCCGTCTACCGCGGCCGCGTCGACGCCATGGCGTTCTGGGATGGCAGCTTCGCGCGTATCGAGATCGCCGGTTTCCCGCTGCGCCAGCTCCCGAACACGCCGGGCATGCAGAAGCTGTTCGGCAACGGCTATGCGGTGCGCCGCTCGGCGCTCACAACCGACCGCGACCTCTACGTGCGCTTCTTCCGCGCCATGGCGAAGTCGACCGTGTTCTCCTACGCCAACGTCGATTTGGCCATCCGGCTGCACTGGCAGATCTATCCGGAGTCGAAGCCCAAGGGCAAAACCGACGAGGAGGCGATGCGGGAGGCCCGCAAGGTCGTCGATTCGCGCAAGGACAAATGGTTCGCGGCACCCTGGCAGGCTGACAAGCGCATGGGCGCGCAGACGCTCGAGGAATGGCAGGCGCAGGTGGCGTTCGCCGGCCTCGAGGGCAAGGTGAAGGATGTCAGCCGCGTGTTCACCAACGATCTTCTCGACGACATCAACAAGTTCGACCGCGCGGCGATCGAGCAGCAGGCGCGCTCCATGAGCCTTTAAGGCTCGGCCCCGCAACGGCTTGAAACGGGGCTGCTCGGTCGAAGTCCCATTCATGCCGGACGCCGGGCGCGGGTGAACCGCCCGGCAGTCGCCGCGGACGCGCAAAATCGATTTGAACTTGCATCGTGTGGCGCAGGGACTGCGCGCCGAACGCGCGGCCGGGCTGAAATCTGCGTCCGAATGACGCGGGTTCGTGATGGCGGATCGCCCGGAACGAGTCACCGGCGGCGGTGCTTAGTGTCACGCTGGCTGGTGAGCACATGGAATGCGCATTCATCGACGGGACCTATTGGCGAGCACGGCGGTTCTGCTTCTCAGCGTCTCTTTCTCCAAAGCCGGAATCGTCTCGGGTCAATTGCCTTGGCGGCCCTACGCCGGCGATCCGCCCGTTCCGGTGAAACCGGGACCATGGCTGTTCTTCACGGGCGCGGAGGGACGCACGGTCGAGGCTCTTGCGGACCGCATCATCCCGCCCGATTCCGAAACGCCCGGCGGCAAGGATGCCGGGTGCGCGGTGTTCCTCGACCGTCAGCTCGCCGGGCCCTACGGGCGCAACGAGGGACACTACAACAGGCCGCCGTTCCACACGGGAAGCAAACAACAAGGCCCGCAGTCGCAGGCCGGTCCGGCGCAGGAATATCGCCAGGCGATCGCCGCGCTCGACCAGTACTGCCGCGACAAATACCAGGGCAAGGACTTCGCCGGTCTCTCCGATGATCAGCAGGACACGGTGCTGGGCGGATTGGAGAAGGGCGAGGTGCAGCTCAGCAGTGTCGACGGTCAGCTCTTCTTCGAGCATTTGGTGAAGGACATCAAGGCCGGCTTCTTCGCCGATCCGATCTATGGCGGCAATCGCGACATGGTCGGGTGGAGGATGATCGGGTTCCCGGGCACCCGGTACAACTATCTCGACTGGATCGACCGCCACAACGAACGCTTTCCGCTGCCGCCCGTCAGCATGACGGGCCGGGCCGAGTGGACGCCGAAGAGTTGAGCGGCCATGACCTGCAGGCTCCCGCACAAGGATGTCGTGATCATCGGGCTGGGCTGGACCGGATCGATCCTCGCGCACGAGTTGACCGACGCCGGTCTCGACGTGATCGCCATCGAGCGCGGGCCCTGGCGGGATTCTCCGACGGACTTTCCGCCAAACTACATGCAGGACGAATTGCGCTACCGGATTCGCCACGAGCTCTTTCTCCGTCCGGACCAGACGACCTTCACCTTTCGCAACAAGATGGATCAGACGGCGCTGCCGATCCGCACGTGGGGCGCCTTCATGCCGCCGAACGGCGTCGGTGGCGGCGGAGTGCATTGGAACGGCGAGACCTGGCGGTTCCTGCCGAGCGACTTCGTTCTGAAGACGCATCTCACGCAGCGTTACGGCGCGGCGTTCCTCCCCGAGGACATGACGATCCAGGACTGGGGCGTCACCTACCAGGAACTGGAGCCGCACTACGATGCCTTCGAACATCTGTGCGGCACCTCGGGCACCGCGGGCAATCTGCAGGGCAAGATCCAGGAGGGGGAAATCCGTTCGAGGGGCCGCGCTCCCGGCCGTATCCAAATCCGGCGCAGAAGCAGGGCTTCGGCCACGTGCTCTGGGCCAAGGCGGCGGCCGAACTCGGCTACAAACCGTTTCCGCAGCCCTCCGGAAACATGTCGCAGACCTACACCAACCCGCTTGGCCTGCGGCTCGGTCCGTGCACCTACTGCGGCTTCTGCGAATGGTTCGGCTGCGGCAACTACTCGAAGGCCAGCCCGCAGACGACGATCCTTCCGCTCCTCGTGCGGAAATCGAATTTCAGCGCGCGCGACAACTCGGAGGTGACGAGAATCAACCTCGACGGCTCGGGGAAGCGCGCGACCGGAGTGACCTTCGTCGACACCAGCGGGCAGGAATGGGAGCAGACGGCCGACCTGGTGATCCTCGCCGCCTACACGATCTTCAACGTGCAGCTTCTTCTGCTGTCGAAGATCGGCCGGCCGTACGACCCGGCAAGCAATTCGGGCGTGATCGGCCGCAATTTCACGCACCAGACCATTTCGGGCGTGGACGGATTTTTCGACAATTCCAAGTTCAACTTCAACCCGTTCATCGCCTCGGGCGCGATCGGGATGTGCATCGACGAATTCAACGGCGACAATTTCGATCACGGGCCGCTCGGCTTTGTGGGCGGCGGCTATCTCGGACAGGTGCAGACAAACGGAAGGCCGATCGAAACGACGCCCGTTCCGCCGGATACGCCGAATTGGGGAGCGAAATGGAAACGAGCCGTGCGGGAGAACTATCTCAGCTCGATCTCGAACGGCAGCATTCACGCGAGCTTCTACAGTTATCGGGACGTCTATCTCGACCTCGACCCAACCTACAAGGACCGCCTGGGACGGCCGCTCGTCCGCATGACGATTGACTTTCACGAAAACGAATTGAAGGCAGCGGAGTTCTTGACCGACAAGTACGCCGAGATCGTACATGCGATGGGTGCCAGGCAAGTGGTCAAGAAGCCGTGCAAGGGGCCGTACGACGTCACCAAGTATCAGACGACGCATCTCAACGGCGGCGCCGTCATGGGGGCGGATCCCAGGACAAGTGCATTGAACCGATATCTCCAGGCGTGGGACGTGCCGAACCTGTTCGTCATGGGGGCGAGCGCCTTCCCGCAGAATGCCGGCTACAACCCGACCGGCACCGTCGCGGCGCTCGCCTTCTGGTCGGCGGCGGCCATCCGCGACATGTATCTGAAAGATCCGGGGCCGCTCGTGCATGCGTAACGCCCGGGCAGGATTGGCAGTTGCCGTCATGGCCACGCTGGCGTGCGCGACAGCCTCGCTGTCATCGCGCGCCCGCACGCCCGACCAGCAGGCCTTCGCCGAGATCGAACGCGGCCGTTATCTGGTCGCCGTCGCCGACTGCGCCGCCTGCCATACACGCCCCGGCGGCGGCGCTCCGTTCGCCGGGGGCCGGCCGATCGAGACGCCGTTCGGTAACGTCATCGCCGCGAACATCACCCCCGACAAGGAGACGGGGATCGGCGCCTGGACCGATGACGACTTCGACAACGCGGTGCGCCGCGGCGTGCGGCCCGACGGCTCGCGGCTCTATCCGGCGATGCCGTACACGTCCTATACGAAGATGACGCGCGAGGACGTGAGCGCGATGCGCGCGTACCTCAGCACGGTTCTCCCGGTGCGCAATGAGGTGCACTCGGACGCGCTCCCGTTCCCGTTCAACATCCGTTTCGGGATGCGGGTCTGGGACTACCTGTTTTTCGATGCGGGCCCGTACGTGCCGGACGGCTCGAAGTCGGCGGAGTGGAATCGCGGCGCATACCTGGTGCAGGGGCCGGGGCATTGCGGCGCCTGTCATACGCCCAAGAACTTCGCGGGCGCGGACGAATCGGGCGAATTCCTGCAGGGAGCGAACCTGCAAGGATGGTTCGCGCCCGACATCACCAACGACGATCGGCGCGGGCTTGGCCGCTGGTCGGTCGGGCAGATCGTGAAATATCTGAAGACTGGGCACAATGCGATTTCCGGCGCGACCGGGACGATGTCGGAGGAGATCGCGATGGCGAGCTCGCTGATGACCGATGGCGATCTCGAGGCGATCGCGACCTATCTGAAATCGCTGCCGGGGCGAAACGAGGGGCGAAACGACGAGCCGAAGCCGATTGCGGCCGACGATCCGCAGATGAAGGCCGGGGCGGCGATCTTCCGCGACCAGTGCTCGGCTTGTCATGGCCTCGAGGGCAAGGGTGTTCCGAATCTTTTTCCTGCGCTAGCCGGCTCCTCGCAGGTGCGCTCGGAAGACCCCGCCACGATCCTCAGGGTCATCCTGCGCGGGGCGCGCAGCGTCGCGACGGACGGCGAGCCGACCGGCCCCGGCATGCCGTCCTTCGCGTGGCAACTCAGTGACCGGGAGATCGCGGCCGTCGCCACCTATGTGCGCAACGCCTGGGGCTCCGCCGCGCCGGCGGTGTCGGCCGACACGGTCGCGAATTCGCGCAAGGACCTGATGGGACGCTCCGATTGATTGTGGTCAGGCGGATACCCAGACCACGCGGCGCGCTCCTCCGTGGGCCCGCGGACGACAGAGCCGTCCGACGAGCCATCGGACATTGGACAAGATGGCGGCCATGCCATAGATGTCGGCGGAGTGACATTTGGACAAGTGACCGGGTGAAACTCACATCCGGAATGCCCGCCCCGATGAGCCATCCCCCTCTGTACTTGACCGAAGCGGACGTGGCGCGCCTCGTCACCGTCGACGACGCCATCGCGGCGCTCGGGGCGGTGTTTGCGAGCCGGTCCGATCGCGGCACCGTCAACCTGGCCCGTCAGCGCGCCCGGCTCGCGGCCGGGACTTTCAACCTGATGGGCGGCGCCTGGGGCGAGAAGGGCGTGTACGGCCTCAAGGCCTACTTCGGCGGCAAGGGCGGGGTGCGCTATCACGTCCTGCTCTACTCGGCGGCCGACGGGCGCCTGCTCGCCATGATGGAGGGCGATCTGTTCGGCCAGTTGCGAACCGGCGCGGCGAGCGCCATCGCCACGCGGTTGTTGGCGCGGCCCGATGCGCGCTCTCTGGCCGTGATCGGATCGGGCAAGCAGGCGCGCGCGCAGGTCCTGGCGGTCCGTGCGGTGCGGCTGATCGAGCGCATCACGGTGTTCAGCCGATCACCGGAGCGGCGCGAGGCGTTCGCCCGGGCACTGGCCGAGGAAACCGGACGCACCGTGCAGGCGACGAGCACCGCCGTGCAGTGCGTCGAGGACGCGGACGTCATCGTCACCATTACCAAGTCGGCGGAGCCGGTGTTGCATTCCGAATGGGTGGCAGCGGGCGCCCACGTCAACGCGGCCGGCGCCAATTCGGCGGATCGCCGCGAGATCGATCCCGCGCTCGTGCTGCGGGCCGCCCGCAAGGTCACGGACGACCGCGAACAGGCGAAGATCGAAGCGGCGGAGTTTCGCGATCTCGCGGCCGAAGACCGGCTCGACTGGTCGGAAATCGACGAGCTTGGCGATGTCCTCGTCGGGAAGGCGCCGGGGCGGACATCACCGACGGACGTGACCCTGTTCAAGTCGCTGGGTATCGGCGTCGAGGACGTCGCCTTCGCCGAATGCGTCTACCGGCGGGCGCTCGCCGCAGGCGTCACGGGGCGTGTTCCGGTATCGCTGGCGTAACCCCGCCAAATCTCGTCCCTCGTACGGCCGCCGAACGGCGGGCGACAAGCACCCGGCCCGCGCCGGGCCTTGTCGCCTGAACCGACCTGGTACTTTGGCTTACTGAGCGCTCGTTCGCGGCCGCATGTCGGCGATCGGCCGCATGAAGCCGACCGCGGCGCCGGCCAGCGCGCTGCCGGTCAGCAGGATCGAAGCCCCGACGACGATCAGACCCGCCATCGTCAGCACGCCGGTCCTGATGCCGGTCACCGCGAGGATGCCGAGCACGATGGCGGCGAGACCCGCCAGCGCCTGCGCGGCCGCCGATCCGGACGCCATCTCCGACGCCACGATCTCGTTGCCGCCGCGGCTCACGTCCGACGTCTGGAGCCCCGACTTCATCTTCTGCAACGAGTGCGTCGAACCGCTGCTCAGCAGCAGCGCGCTGCCGAACACGATCAGAGAAATCGCCGCGAGGATGCCGGAAGCGATCCCGAGCAGGTCGAGAACGCCGAGCACGATGCCGGTCGCGCCGGCGAGGAACAGGGCGGACAGCGTGCCGCCGCCGAACTCGGCCACCGACGTGCTCGTTCCGGTTCCCGCCGCATATCCGGGCGTATACATCGTGTGGGCGAATTCGGACAGCACCGCTCCTCCGTGAATGAGAAGCGCGGCGCCGAAGACGATCGTGGCAATCGCCACGATGGTGGTCGAAGCCACTCCGGCGAGCGCAACGATGGCCAATACGATCGTCGCAAGACCACCAATCGCGTCGACGAAGGCGCCGCCGCCTTCCAAGGATGTGCTTTGGGCGAAACTCATCGACATGAAAACCTCCTCTGTTTGAGGCAGATGCTTGGTTGTGGATTGGGGCGCGCAGCATCGGCGCACTGCACACCAGCGCCACTCGGCGGGCTCTGCTCGCGCTGGTTGCGTACCGAATCAACGTGCGGCGCGGGGCGCCAGTTCCCCGCAGGTTCGGATTGTCGCACCGGCCGGAAGCCAAGTTCCGCCGCCCGCAAAAGCATTTGGCGCCGGTCGCCCCGGAGGTAGCGCGGACCGCGCGTCGGCGGCAACGACGAACGCCCGGTGCCGCGGCGCCCCCCGGGAGAACGACGTTCTCCGCAGCGGCCACGGCGAAGCAGGGGCGGGCGCTTGTTCCCGGGTATCGGGAAAAGCCGATCTCCGGCGGAAAACGATCTTTTGCATCACCCTCCCGGCGTGAAAAAGGAGTCTCGAAAAGGGCTTTTCGGCGCGGCCTTGATTCCGGGACGGAGAGGCGCGCGCCGCGATATCATCCTTTCGAGAACCGACCCCCAGACAAAACATCCATCGCGCCCGCCGCGCCGGATCGAAAAAGAATTCTTGCCGTTGACAAGGAAAATATCGGCGGTTGTTGTGCGCCGCATGACGACCGAACACACGCGCGAAGCGACAAAATTCATCACTGATCTCGCGGCGGCACCGCGCCCGCCGGCAGCTGCGCTCGCGGCACGAGCCGCCGAGCTCGACGCGCGGCTGGCGCCGCGCTCTCCCGCCGAGCGCCTCGCGGAATTTCGCAGCGAGGTTGCTGGCGTCCTTGTCTTCACCACGAGCTTCGGCCTGGAGGATCAGGTGGTTCTCGAGCTGATCCACCGGCAGGCGCTCGACATCGAGGTCGTCACGCTCGATACGGGCCGCCTGTTCGCCGAAACCTACGAGGTCTGGGCCGCGACCGAGCGACGGTACGGACGCCGCATTCGGGCGATCTATCCGGATCGCGAGACGATCGAGGGTCTCGTGGCGCGACAGGGAATCAACGGCTTCTACGATTCGCGCGAGGCGCGCGAGGCATGTTGCCGCGTGCGCAAGGTCGAGCCGCTCGGGCGGGCGCTCGCCGGCGCTGCGGGCTGGATCACCGGGCTGCGCGCCGACCAGTCGGCGCATCGTGCCGGGATGCGCGTGGTCGAGGCCGATGCCTCACGCGGTCTTCTCAAGCTCAACCCGCTGCTCGACTGGTCGCGCGAGGACGCGCGGACGTTCGCCGAGCGGCAGGGGGTCCCCGTCAATGTGCTGCACGCACGGGGATTTCTGTCGATCGGGTGCGCTCCGTGCACGCGCGCGGTGCGGCCCGGAGAGCCCGAACGCGCGGGCCGCTGGTGGTGGGAGGCCGAGGAGAAGAAGGAGTGCGGTCTCCACCTCGACGCGAACGGCCGCTTGGTGCGGGCGGCTCCGGCCACGGCGGAGGTCGGGCGGTGATTCAGCTCTCCCATCTCGACAGGCTCGAAGCCGAAAGCATCTTCATCATCCGCGAAGCGGTCGCGGAATGCGCCAACCCGGTGATGCTCTATTCGATTGGCAAGGATTCGGCCGTTCTCCTGCACCTTGCCCTCAAGGCGTTCTATCCCGGCAAGCTGCCGTTCCCGCTGCTGCATGTCGACACGACGTGGAAGTTCCGCGAGATGATCGCGTTCCGCGACCGTCGCGCGCGCGAACTGGGGCTCGATCTGATCGTCCACACCAATCACGAGGGATTGGCGGCCGGCATCGATCCTTTCAAGAGCGGCTCGCGCCTCTACACCGACGTGATGAAGACGCAGGCGCTGCGCCAGGCACTCGACGCGCACGGATTCGACGCGGCGTTCGGCGGGGCGCGGCGCGACGAGGAGAAATCGCGCGCCAAGGAACGCGTGTTCTCGCTGCGATCCGCCGAGCACCGCTGGGATCCGAAGCGGCAACGGCCGGAGCCCTGGCGGCTCTACAACACGCGGCTTCGTCCGAAGGAGAGCGTGCGGGTGTTTCCGCTTTCGAACTGGACCGAGCTCGACGTGTGGACCTACATCGCGCGCGAGAACATCCCGATCGTGCCGTTGTATTTCGCGGCGCCGCGGCCGGTCGTGCGGCGGGACGGCATCCTGATCATGCGCGACGACGAGCGGATGCCGCTTGCCCCCGGCGAGCGCGTGGAGATCCGCACCGTCCGCTTCCGCACGCTCGGTTGCTATCCGCTCACCGGAGCGGTGGAGAGCAGCGCGACGACGCTCGATGACATCATTGCCGAAATGAAGAACGCGCGCAGCTCCGAACGCCAGGGGCGGGTGATCGACCACGACGGGGCGGCTTCCATGGAGCAGAAGAAACAGGAAGGTTATTTCTGATGCACGGCTCGTTGGCACCGCAGGCCGTCCCGTGCGAGCCGCAGCCGTCGGCCGCAGCCGGCGTGGACAAACCCGCGCACGCGCGGGGGCGCATGTCCGCCGCCGAGCCGGTATCCGGCGCTGCCGGCCTGCTCCGGTTCATCACGTGCGGCTCGGTCGACGACGGGAAGTCCACGCTGATCGGACGTCTTCTGTACGACTCCCGCCTGCTTCTCGATGACCAGATGGCCGCCCTGGAGAGGGAGTCCCGCAAGTACGGCACGCAGGGCGCCGGGCTCGATTTCGCGCTCCTGGTCGACGGGCTGTCCGCCGAACGCGAGCAGGGCATCACCATCGACGTCGCATACCGCTATTTCTCGACCCCGCGTCGCTCGTTCATCGTCGCCGACACGCCGGGCCACGAGCAGTACACGCGCAACATGGCGACCGGCGCGTCCACGGCGGAACTGGCGGTCATCCTCGTCGACGCCCGCAAGGGCCTGTTGCCGCAGACCCGGCGCCACTCGCTGATCGTGTCGATGCTGGGCGTGCGGCACGTCGTGCTCGCCGTCAACAAGATGGATCTTGTTGGCTATTCGCAGGCCCGCTTCGAGGAAATCGCGCAGGCCTACCGGGCGAGTGCCGAAGGGCTCGGTTTTGCAACGGTTACGCCCATCCCGATCTCGGCGACGGTCGGGGCAAACGTCGCGGCCACGTCCACGGCGATGCCGTGGTACGCGGGGCCGCACCTGCTGGAGCATCTCGAGACGATCGACGTCGGGGCGAACTGCCTCGACAGCGCCTTCCGCTTTCCGGTTCAATTGGTGAACCGGCCCGATCCGAGCTTCCGCGGTTACGCCGGCACGATCGTCAGCGGCACGGTCAAGCCGGGCGCGCGAGTCGGAGTCTGGCCGAGCGGTCGGCACACCACCGTGTCGGAGATCGTCACGGCCGACGGGGCGCTGCCGCGGGCCGATGCCGGGCAGTCCGTCACCTTGCGGTTTGCCGACGAGATCGATGTCTCCCGCGGCGACGTGGTGGTCGGCCACGATGCGGCCGTGCACGTGGCATCCGGGCTGAAGGCGCGGCTCCTGTGGCTGGCGGATGCGCCGTTGCGCAAGGAGACCGGGTATTACCTCAAGCTCGGGACCAAGACCGTCGCGGCATCCGTCGCCCGGCTCCACACGGCGGTCGATGTCGAGAGCTACGCCGAGGTCCCCGCCGATTCGCTCGAGGCGAACGGCATCGCCACCGCGACGGTCGCGTTGGAGAGCCCGCTCGTCTTCACCGACTATCGACAGAACCGCGAGCTCAGCGGCTTCATTCTCATCGACCGGCTGAGCAACGACACGGTCGCGCTCGGCCTCGTGGAAGGCGCGGTGGACAGCGGCGCCGGCGCGGGCTCGGCCGGCGAGGGTGCGTGGCCTGCGCGGCTCGCCGCCGGAGCCGCGCGTCTGGCGCGACGCTTCGCGGCGTGGATCGACGGCACGCGCGAGCGCCCGTTGCGCAGCATCGTCAAGGCCATCACCTGGCGGGCGACGGGCAGCGTCGACACCTTCGTGCTGTCCTTCGTGTTCACCGGGAACATCAGGGTGTCGGCTGCGATCAGCCTCGCCGAAGTCGGCACCAAGCTCGTGCTGTACTATGTGCACGAGCGCGCCTGGGCGCATGCCACCTTCGGGTTGAAGCGGAGCCGTTGAGCGGCGGCGAAGCCGCTCGAGCGGACCGCCCCGCGTCCCGGAAAGCCGCAGGTTCAGCCGCGATAGACCGGCTCCGGCTGGGCGAAGAAGCTCCACAGGATGTGGTACACCAGCATGTAGTTCTTCTGCTGGAAGCTCGCGTGCGAAATGCCCGGCATGACGGCAAAATGCTTGTCCGGGTTGGGCAGGCGGCGGAAGAATTCCACCAGGTCGTCGAAGCCGGCGATGCCGTCCCACTGGCCGCGCATGATGATCGTCGGCATCGTGATCTTCTCCGGATCGACCACCGGCAGGCGGGAGCACATGTCGACGTAGGTTCCGGTCGGCACGGAGTCGTCGAGCGAGAGGATCGCGTCGGCGAAGGCGTCGATGACGCGGTCCTCGGCCGTGCCCGGATGGTCGCGGTTGAAGATCGAGTGGACGAAGTCGCGGTCGATCGGCCGGCGATTCTTGGCCTGAAACTCGGGCAGCTTCTTGCGGCGTTCGGCAAGGGTGGGGCTGCCTTCGCCGGTCCACACCATCGCGTCGAGAGCAAGGCGGCCGACGAGCTCGGGATGGCGCTGTGCGAAGAGCGCGGCGCGCAGGGCGCCCGAGGAGATTCCGTAGACCAGCAGCGGCCGCTTTCCGCGCAGCTTCTGGATGTACGTCGCGGCGGCGAAGCAGTCGTCGGCCCCCTGCGCGATCGGCGCGTTGTTGTCGCGGCCCTTCTCGGAGCGGCCGTAGCCCTCCATGTCGACACACCATGTGTCGAACCCGCGCTTGGCGAACCAGTCCATGACCGAGGAATCGGGACGTCCCGGCACCTGGAGGTCGAACGTCGGCTGGGAGGCCATCGACGAGCCGTGGACGAACAGGATCGTGCCGGTCGCCCGCGCGGGATCGCCGGCGAATTTTTCCCACATGAACAGCTTGACGCCGTCCTTGCTGGTCCAGTGCTCCTGCCCGGTCACGTCTTCCGTGGTCGGCATCGTCGTCGCGTTGGTCATCGATGGTCCTTGCGCGCGGCGGCGGGGCCCGGGGCCCCGCCGCGCCTTTCGCTCTATCAGTGTCTTACTGGAAGATCTCGTTGAACTGCCGCTTCACGCGGGCGGAGTCCTTCTCGATCTCCTCGTAGTTCACCGGGATCGACTTCACGTCCGAAAGCCTGGGGCTGTCGGCGGGCGGTGGCATGTCGGTGCGCGCCGCGTAGCCACCGTCCTCGGGAAAGAGCTTCTGCGCGGCATCGCTCAGCATGTACTGCGCGAACAGCTTGGCCGCGTTGGGATGCGGCGAGCCCTTGATCACTGCGGTGGGCGAGGGGATGATCAGGGCGCCTTCGCTCGGATAGATCGTCAGAAGGGGGTGGCCCTTCTTGCGATCCTCGGCCGCATAGGAGTCGAGGACGCCGGCGGCGACGAGGCGTTCGCCGCTCTTGAGCATGTCCGACACCTGCTGGTTGCCCGGAACGACCATCGTGTCGTTCCCCCGGAGCTTCTTGTAGTAGTCCCAGGTGAGCTTCTTCGACAGGGTGGCGACCGTCATCAGGCCGAGCGCCGTGAACGACGGATCGGTCGTGACGAGCTTGCCCTTGTACTTGGGATCGACGAGATCGCTCCATGTCTTCGGAATGTCGCTCTCGGACAGCTTGTCCTTGCGGGCCACGATGGCGATCATGTTGAGGCGCTGCGCCACGAAGGCGCCGTTCGGATCCTTCGCGCCGTCCGGCACCTTGTCGAAATTCTCCGGCTTGAAGACCACGAAGGTCCCCTTGCGGGCGAGCGCCTCGGTGGCGGCCGGATCGGACGTCGTCAGGACGTCGGCGGCCGCCTTCCCGCCCTGCAGCTCCTGCATGAAGCGCCGCAGTATCGCCGACCCGCCGGAGCGAAAGAGCTCGACGTGGACGCCCGTGCTCTCCTCGAACTGCTTGGCGATCTTGTTGGCGGTCGCAATCGGGGTCGATGTGTACCAGACGACCGTGCCTTCCTGCTTGGCGGCGGCGGTGTCGACCGTATCGGCCGCCTGCGCCCGCGTTCCGGGGTGCAGGAGCAACGGCGCCGCAAGACAAAGAACGGAACCCCACCGGCTCAATCTCGACATCTGTAACCTCCCTGCTGGCGGAGACCGTGCTCCGTCCTACGCCTTGTCCGCCGCCGAGCGCGGAAAGACGCTGATCTGTCCCGCATCGACGGCAATGCTCACCGTGTCGCCGATGTTGAAGTTGAGCTTCGGGTGGGTTTGCACGCGCAGCGCCGGACCCGAAGCGAGCGCGACATCATATTCGCAGATGTTGCCCAGGAAGGTACGATCCGTGACCTTTGCCTCTGCGTGATCCTGCCGCACCGTCGCGTCGGGTCCGACGATGACGTCCTCCGGGCGGACCGCCGCTTCGACCTCGTCGCCCACGCGCACGGTCGAGGGAAGCGGCACATCGGCGAGGAGCCCGCCCGCGATTTCGATCCGGCCATTGCCGCCGGCGGCCTGCACGACCTTGGCGGGGACCAGGTTCACGTGCCCCATGAAGTCGGCGACCATGCGATTCGCCGGCCTCCGGTAGATCTCGTGCGGCGGGCCGAACTGCTGCAGCCGGCCGGCATGGATCACCGCCACCTGGTCGGAGAGCGCCATCGCCTCGGCCTGGTCGTGCGTTACATAGATGAACGTGATGCCGGTCCGCCGCTGGAGCTGCTTGAGCTCCGTGCGCATGCGCTCGCGCAGCTTGGCGTCCAGGTTGCTCAGCGGTTCGTCGAGCAGCAGGATCTCCGGCTCGACCACGAGGCTGCGCGCGAGCGCCACGCGCTGCTGCTGGCCGCCGGACAATTCGCTCGGCAGCCTGTTTTCGAGGCCGGAGAGATTGACGAGCGCGAGCGCGGCGCCGACGAGATCGCGGGCCTTGGCGGTCGGAACCTTGCGCAGCTTCAGGCCGAACACGACGTTCTCGAACACCGTCTTGTGCGGCCATACGGCGTAGTTCTGGAACACCATGCCCATGCCGCGGCTCTCCGGCGGCACCACGCTTCCCTTGGCCGAGAGCAGGCGGTCGCCGACGTGGATCGTGCCTTCGTCGGGCGCCATGTAGCCGGCGATGAGCCGCAGCGTCGTCGTCTTGCCGCACCCGCTCGGGCCGAGCAGCGTCACGAACTGGTTGTCGCGGATCGAGAGCGACAGATCCTTGATGGCCGGCATGTCCGACGCCGCCCCGTAGCTCTTCGACAGCCCGCTGATGGTGATGCCCGCCATGTGCAATCCTGTTGTGGTCTCGATTCCGGGCCGCTGAACTCAGGTCGACGCGCCGAAGCTCTGCTGTTGCGACTGTCCGCCGGACAGGCGTCCGGCCACCCAGATGGCCGCCGCGATGATCATGACGTTGATGATCGCAAGCGCCGCGACCGGCTCCGTATATCCGGTTTCGTAGAGGTTGTAGACCGCGACCGCCAGCGTGATGGACCCCGAGCTGAACAGCAGGATCGACGCGCTCAACTCCTGAATGGCGGGCACGAAGACGAGCAGCCAGCCCGCGAACAGGCCGGGACGGATCAGCGGCAGCGTCACCTCGCGCATGGTGGTGCCCCAGGTCGCGCCGAGGATGCGCGCGCTCTCCGCGAGCGTCGGATCGACCTGGCGGAGCGAGGCGTTGGCGGCGCGCACGCCGAGTGGCACGTAGCGCGCCGTGTAGGCGAGGAGCAGGATCGCCAGCGTTCCGTAGAGCGCGATCGGCATCGCCAGCCAGAACTGGATCAGCGCGACCGCCATGACGATGCCGGGCAGGCCGAGCGGAATGAGGGCGGCATAGTCGAGCAGGCGGCGGCCGGGGAGCCTGGTGCGCAGGTCGATCCAGCCGATCACCGCGCCGAGCATCACCGCGATCGTGGCGGAGAGCGTGGCGAGAATCAGGCTGTTGACGATGGCGCGCTGCGTGACGTCGTATTCGAACAGCACGAAGTGATAATTGTGCAGGGTCAGCCCTTTCCAGAAGGCGAGGCCCCACGACTTGCTGAGCGAGACGGCGACGAGCGAGGCGTAGGGCGCGACGATCGCGACCAGAAAGACGACGACCGCGAAGGCGAGCAGGAGCCAGCGTCCCGGGCCGAGATCGACGAGCTGCGGCCGCGAACCCTTGCCGCTCAAGGTGACGAACGAGCGCCTAGCGAGGAAGCTGCGCTGCAGGAACAGCGCCGCGACCGTGATCACCACGAAGACCAGCGACAGTGCGGAGGCGAGGCCGTATTCGGGCGGATAGTCGAACAGCGAATAGATGCGGGTCGGCAGCGTGACGATGCGGCCCGGCAACCCGATGATCGCCTGCGAGCCGAACAGGGCGATCGCGTTGACGAAGGCGAGCAACGTGCCGGAGAGGATCGCCGGCAGCACCAGCGGTGTCGTGATCGCCAGCGCCGTGCGCCACTTGCTGGCGCCGAGGATCTGGGCGGCCTCCTCATAGGAAGCGTCGACCGACTGCAGCGCGCTCGAGGCGAGCAGATAGACGTAGGGAAACGTGTGCATCACCGTGACCAGCACGAGGCCGGTCATCGAGAAGATGTTGAAGGTCAGCCACGGCAGGCCCAGCACGTCGCGCGTGAAGGTGTTGATGAGCCCGGCGTTGGGTCCGAACAGATTGACGAAGGCGATGGCGGTGAGGAAGGGCGGCGAGAGATAGGAGAGGTTCGCGGTGGCGCGGATGAGCGGCTTGCCCGGAACGTTGGTGCGGCTCACCGCCCAGGCGAGCGGAACCCCGATCACGACGCTGAACAGGCCGGTCCAGGATCCGAGCACGAGCGAGTTCCACAAGGCCTGCAGATAGAGGCGGCCGGACAAGGCCTCGCGGAAATGACCGAGCCCCAATCCATCGTCGGAGCGAACGCTCCCGAGAATGAGCGAGCCGACCGGCATGACGACCAGCACGATGATGGCGAGCACGGCGGTGCCCATCACCACCCGGTCGAATCCGAGCGCCGAACGAGCCCTGCCTGGCAATGATGCAATACCGTGCATGTGCGCGCTTCTAGAGGAGTTTCCGGCGAGTGGATCCCGGTTCGCCGCAGAAAATGCGGCCCACCCGCCCACCTGAAATAACAAACAGCGGCCGGGAGTATTCAAATGCGGATAGCCTGTCAACGTGCGCGGCATTCCGACGCAAGGATTTGATCGCGCGTGCGGGATGCCGGGCTGCCGCCGCGTCCGTCGGGAGGTGGCCTCACAAGAGGCGGGCGAGTTCGGGGCGGACGCGGTCGATGACGCTGTCCCAGTCGCCGGATCGCGGCTGCCGCCAGAGCCGGGCGGTCGAATACCACGGACTGTCCTCCCGCCCGAGCAGCCAGCGGAAATCCGGATAGAAAGGAAGAAGAACCCACACCGGCCGGCCGAGCGCGCCGGCCAGGTGCGCGACCGCCGTATCGACGCTGATCACGAGGTCGAGCTGCGCGATGACGGCCGCCGTATCGGCGAAATCGCGGAAGCCGTCCGCAAGCGGAACGACTTGCGGAAGCTGCGCGAGCGTGGCGCGGTCGGCGGCTCGCGTGCCCGTCTGCAGGCTGACGAAGCGCACGTCCGGAACGGCGAGCAGCGGCGCGAGCCGCGCCAGCGCGATCGAGCGGTTGCGGTCGTCGCGATGCGCGGGACTGCCCGACCAGGCGAGCCCGACGCGCGGCCGCGGCAGCGGGGCGATGCGGTCGCGCCACGCCGCGATCCGCTCCGACGGCGCCTGGAGATAGGGCACATGGGCCGGGATCGTCGCGACCTCGGTGCCGAAGGCGAACGGAAGGCTGAGCAACGGACAGTGCAGATCGAACGGCGGCAACGGTTCGCCGCGGACGAGGACCGTGTCGACGTCCTCGAGGCCCGTCATCAGGGTCCGGAGCGGAGCCTGCACTTCGAGCACGACCCGCGCGCCACGACGGGCGACGAGCGGCGCGTAGCGCACGAACTGGATGGTGTCGCCCAATCCCTGTTCGGCGTGCAGCAGGATGGTGCGTCCCGCGAGCGGTTCGGCGCCGGTCCACCGCGGGACGGCGAAAGGACGGTCGAGCGCGGCAAGCCGCCGCGTGCGGCTGCGCCATTCGTAATTTTCCCACCCGGTACGGAACTGCCCGAGCATCAGCTGGGCGATCGCGCAATTGAGGCGGGCTTCGGCGAACTGGGGATCGACGGCGAGCGCCGCCTCGAAATCCGGCAGCGCGTCGGCGGGACGGCCGAGCCGCACGAGCGCGGATCCGCGGTTGTTGCGTGCGCGAACGTGGCGGGGATCGAGCGCGAGCGCGCGATCGAGACTTGCGAGCGCTTCTGCGTCCCGGTCGAGGTCCTGCAGCTGGTCGCCGCGGTTGGCGAGCGCCTCGACGAAGTCGGGCGCGAACGACAGGGCGCGGTCGAGACTCGCCAGAGCTTCGGCGGCGCGGCCAAGCCGGTGCAGCGCGACGCCGCGGTTGTTGAGCGCGCGAACGTGATGGGGCTGAGCCGCGAGCACCTTGTCGTAGCAGGCGAGGGCGTCCTCGAGACGTCCGTCCTGCTGCAGCGCATGCCCGCGGTTGTAGAGCGCGTCGACGTGACCGGGGTCGATCGCCAGCGCGCGCTCGTAGTGGACGAGAGCGTCCGCCCGGCGGTCGAGCGCCTCGAGCACCGCAGCGTAGTTCGAGAGCGCATCGGCCGAGCGGGGGCGCACCTCGAGCGCGGCGCCGATCAGCCGGAGCGCTTCGACCGGATCGCCGCGTTGCAGCTTGAGCACGCCGAGGAGATGCAGGGCGTCGAAATCGTCCGGATGGTCGTGGAGAACGCCGCTATAGCGCCGCTCCGCCTCGTCGAGCCGCCCCTGCCGATGCAGTGCCATCGCTTCGCCGATCGCCTGGGCGGCGGCCCGTTCACGTCCGGCCCGCGCTGTCGCCATGTTTTCCTCGCGGATCGCCCCGTCTCAAGCCGCGCTGGCGAAGCGGTGAAGTTCGCCGCGCAGGCGTTCGACCACGCCGTCCCAGTCTCCGGGCGTCGATTGGCGGAAGAGCCGCATGGTGGGGTACCAGGGGCTGTCCTCGCGATCGACCATCCATCGGAAATCGGCATAGTGCGGCAGCAGCAGCCACACCGGCCTGCCCAGCGCCCCGGCGAGATGCGCAACCGCCGTATCGACCGAGATCACGAGGTCCAACTCCGCGATCGCGGCGGCGGCGTCGGCGAGGTCGAGGAAGGCGTCGCCGAGATCAAGGAGCGGCAGGCGCGTGAGTGGCTCGCGGTCGGCGGGGCGCGGCTCCTTCTGCAGGCTGACGAAGGTGATCCCCGGCATTTCGAGGAGCGGCGCGAGGCGCGCGAGTGCGATCGAGCGGTTGCGGTCCTCCTTGTGGGCCGGGTTGCCCGACCAGGCGAGACCGATGCGCGGAGCGGCGGTCCCGGCGAGCCGGCTGCGCCAGGCCGCCAGCCGGTCGTCCGGGGGCGACAGGTAAGGCACTTCGGCGGGCACGGCCGCGACTTCGGTGCCGAAGGCGGACGGCAGGTCGAGCAGCGAGCAATGCAGGTCGAACGGCGGGAGCCTCTCGCCGCGCGCGACAACCCGCACGACGCCCGGCAGCTTCGCAAGCAGGCTCTGCAGCGACGGCTGAACTTCGAGCACCACCGTTGCGCCCTGGCGGGCGACCAGGGCGGCATAGCGGACGAATTGAATCGTGTCGCCCAATCCCTGCTCGGCGTGCAGCAGAATGGTGCGCCCGGCGAGCGGCTCCGCGCCGGTCCATCGTGGCGCCGGGAAATTGCGTTCGAGCGCCGCGAGACGCTTGGTGCGGCTGCGCCACGCGTAGTTCCGCCAGCCTTCGCCGAACCGGCCGAGCGCGATCTGGGCGAGCGCGCAGTTGAAGCGCGCGTCGGCGAATTCGGGGCGCAGCGCGAGCGCCCGCTCGAAGCTCGCGATCGCCTCCTCATGCCGGCCGAGACGCACGAGCGCGCTGCCACGGACGTTGAGGGCGTCGACACAGTCGCGATCCCGCGCCAGCGCCCGATCGAGCGTCGCGAGCGCCTCCTCGTTGCGGTCGAGGTCCTGCAGCAGGTCTCCCCGATGGGTGAGCGCCTCGACGTGGTCGGGCGCGAGCGAGACCGCGCGGTCGAGGCACGCCAGCGCCTCCGACAGCCGACCCAGCCGATGCAGGGCGACGCCGCGCCGGTCGAGCGCGCCGACATGGTCCGGATCGATCGCCAGGATCCTGTCGTAGCAGGCGATCGCCTGCGCGAAACGCTCGAGTTCCTCGTGCACCTGTCCGGCGTTGGCGAGCGCATCCACGTGCTGCGGATCGGCCCCGATGGCACGGTCGAAGCTCGCGAGCGCGTCGGCCCAGCGTCGCATCCGCATGAGGACAACGCCGCGGTTGTTGAGCGCACCGGCGTGCGCGGGATCGTGAGCGAGGGCGCGGTCGAGGCTGGCGAGGGCCTCCTCCTCGCGGGCGAGCCGAACCAGGGCGGTGGCGCGATTGCTCAGCGCCTCGACGCTCCCGGGTGCGAGTGCGAGCGCACGGTCGAAGCTGGCGAGCGCTTCGGCCTCGCGTCCGAGGCGAAGGAGCGCGAGCCCCCGATTGTTGAGGGCGCCGACGTTCCCGGGTTCGATCGCCAGCGCGCGATCGAGGCTCGCGAGCGCCTCTTCGCTGCGGCCGAGATCCTGCAGGAGATCGCCGCGGTTGCGCAGGGCTTCCGCGTGCCCCGGGTCGAGGCGCAGCACGGCATCGAAGCTTGCGAGCGCTTCGATCGGCCGCCCGGCGTGATAGAGCGCGACCCCGCGGTTGTTGAGCGCGCGGAGATGGCGCGGCTGTGCGCTGAGGACCTTGTCGTAACAGGCGATGGCCTCCTCGAGACGTCCCGCCCGCTGCAGCGCGTGGCCGCGATTGTAGAGCGCGTCGATGTGACCGGGCTCGATCGCCAGCGCCCGCTCGTAGTGAACCAATGCCTCCTCGGTTCGGTCGAGCGCCTCGAGCGCCGCCGCGTAGTTCGAGAGCGCATCGGCCGAACGGGGGCTCACCTCGAGCGCGGCGCCGATCAGCCGGAGCGATTCGACCGGTTGGCCGCGTTGCAGCTTGAGCACGCCGAGGAGGTGGAGCGCGTTGAAATCGCGCGGACTGCCGGCGAGTACCTGCGCGTAGATCCGTTCCGCCTCCTCGAGCCGGCCCTGCTGGTGCAGGGCCAGGGCTGCGCCGAGCGCCTGGGCGCCCGTGGCGCGGTCAGGCGGCGCCGCGCGCGCTCTTGGCATCGATCGCGTTCCGACGAAGTCCGATGGGAGTCATCGGCCAAGCCCGGCGAGCGCGTCGCATGCACGCGCGACGACGCTGTCCCAATCGCCGCGCCGCGGCTGGCGGAACAATCGCGCGGTCGGGTACCAAGGGCTGTCCTCGCGCTCGAGCAGCCAGCGGAAATCCGGATAGTGCGGCAACAGCACCCAGACCGGCTTGCCCATGGCGCCGGCCAGATGCGCGATGGCGGTGTCCACCGAGATGACGAGATCGAGCTCCGCGATCACCGCCGCGGCGTCGGCGAAATCGGCGAAGCGTTCGCCCAGCCGTTCGACGTTCGTCTGCGCGGCGAGCACGGCGTCGTCGCCGTCGCGCAGATCGTGCTGCAGGCTGATGAAGGCGACGCCTTCGGCCCCGAACAGCGGCGCGAAGGTCGCGAGCGGGATCGAACGGTCGGCGTCATTGGCATAGTCGGCGCGGCCGGCCCACACGATGCCGACGCGCGGCCGGCCGTGACGCCCAAGGGCCTCCCGCCAGCGGGTCCGGCACGCCGGATCGGCCGCGACGTAGGGGATGTCCGCCGGAATCGTGGAAACGTCGGTACCGACGGCGAGCGGCAGGCTCAGCAGCGGGCAGTGCCGGTCGAAGGGCGGCAGGACGTCGTCAGGACCATAGACGTCCTCGACGCCCGGAAGGTGCCACACCAGCGACTTGAGCGGGGCCTGAACGGCAAGCAGCACCTTGGCGCCCATGCGCGCCACCAGCGGCGCGTAGCGCGCGAACTGGATCGTGTCGCCGATTCCCTGCTCGTCGTGCAGGAGGACGGTCTTGCCGGCGACCGGCGTTTCGCCGAGCCACAGCGCCGGAGCGAAGTTCCGCTTCACGGCGGCGAACCCCGCGGTGCGCCAGCGTGCTTCGTACTGGCGCCAGCCGCGCGCGAAGTCGCCCTTCAACAGGCGCACGATGCTGTGGTTGTAGTTGACGTCCGCATGGCCGGGGGCGAGCCGGAGGGCGGCCTCGAAACACTCTGCCGCCTCCTCGAAGCGATGCAGCTTGCTGAGGACGTTCGCCCGGTTGTTGAGCGTCTCGACGCGCCGCGCATCGATCCGTTGGGCGCGGTCGTAGCACGCAAGCGCCTCCTCGAGCCGGCCGAGCGCTTCGAGCGACACGCCGCGGCTGATCATCGCCCTCACGTCGTCGGGCGCGATCGCCAGCGCGCGCTCGAAGCAGGCGAGCGCCGGCTGGTGCCGTTTGAGCCGCTGCAGCACCGTTCCGCGGTTGAAATGCACGTCGGCCTGGCCGGGCCGGATGACCGCGGCCTTGTCGAGCGCCTCCAGGGCGTCCTCGAGCCGCCCCAGATGCATCAGGGCGAGCCCGCGGTTGTTGGCGGCCTGGAAATCGGCGGGGGCGAGGCGCAGCACCTCTTCGTAGCTGGCGATGGCCTCATGATGGCGGCCGGCGTCGAAATGTTCGTTGCCGCGCGCAAGCGATTCGGCGGCGCGCCGGATGCGCTCGGCCCGCCCGAGGCCCCGCAGGTCGCCGTCGCGCTCTTCGAGGCATTCCGCATAGGCGCGGCGCGCCTCGGCGTGGTCGGGTTGCAACGCCAGCACGCGCCGGTATCCCGCGATCGCCTCGCTGTGGCGGCCGAGGGCTCGAAACGTGTTGCTGCGGTTGAAGAGCGCGCCGAGATGGTCGGGCTGCCGGGACAGCGTGGCGTCGTACCCGCCGATCGCCTCTTCGTACCGGCCGAGGCTGACGAGCGCGTTGGCGCGATTGAACAGGGCCGGCACGTGCTCCGGCTTGAGGGCGAGCGCGCGATCGTATTGGGCGATCGCCTCTTCGCTGCGCTGAAGCGATTGCAGGATCAGGCCGTAGTTGGCGACCGCTTCCGCCGAATTCGGACGCGCCGCCAGCGCCGCGCTCATGAGCTGAAGCGCCTCGATGTGGTCGCCGCAATCGCGCCGCAGCAGCGCGAACTGGTGCAGCGCGTAGAAATTGCCCGGGCTGGACACGAGCGCGCGGCGGTAAAGCTGCTCCGCTTCGGGCAGTCGACCCTGTTGATGCAGGTGCACCGCTTCGATGACTTCGGAAGGAACCGGCGCAGGCACCGGACGTGGCATGGTCGGCATCGCGAATGGCCCCCCCATCGTTCGTGCACGCGTGCCCCGCCGCGGGCGGCGCGCATCGAATCAGAATCCGCACGAGAAGGATAACGTATGAAGCCGCGTGATGTGTGATTTCGCGCGCCCACGAATTCCGTCATGGCGCGGCGCGCCGCCAAGGGCCTGCCATCCGCCGCTACCGACCGGGTTGTCGCGGGGGCTTGCGGGCGCCGGCCCGCTCCTTAACTTCAGGGTGCGGGGCAATCCCGGGGGGCAACCTCGGCGCCGACGCGTGGCGGCCGGTTCCGGCCGCCGGGGAAGTCCTCGGCCGTCCGCCCGGGGCGAGGCCGCTCCGGAGCGGTCATCGTGAGCGGTCATCGTGCGGCAGGCGATTACGCGATCGCTCGACGGGGCTCGAGGCGGCGCGGACTTTCGTAGCACGGATTCAGCGTCGGCCTTCGCACAGGAGGTCTGGACATGAACGCGAGAAAGGGCGCGATCGCAGACGTTCTCAACCTGATCTTGGCGGTGTGGCTGTTCCTGTCTCCCTGGATCGTCGGGTTTGCGAGTTCGAATTCGGCGACCAATGCGTGGATCAGCGCGATCCTGATCGGGATCGTGGCGGTGGCCGCTCTGGCCGCGTTCGCCGAATGGGAGGAATGGCTCAATCTGGTCCTCGGCCTTTGGGTGCTCGTTTCTCCCTGGGTGATCGCGTTCTCCGCCGAGACGGCCGCCACGCAGGTGCACGTGTGGACGGGCCTTGCCATCGCGGTGATCGCGGCGGTCGAAATCTGGCTGCTGCACCGGCAGCCGCCGGAACTGACGGCCGGAACCCGTCACGGCTGACGTCCTGGAAGCGCGGGCAGGCGGTCTTCCGCCCGGCCCGCAGGGCGGCTGCGCGCCCACCGGATGAGGCGTGTGGAGCGGTCAAAATGGCCGCCTCCGCGTCTTGCCTCTCTTTTTGCGCTGCGCTAAGCCTCACCCCGACTCCGTTCCCTGGTCGAATCCGAACTGCGCTTCGGGTGATTGGGTCCAGCCTTGCGGTGCATCGAGCGACGCTGGAGATGGCTGCGCGTGGAGGCGGTCGTGCATCGGGCGTGCGGAGAGCGGTTCGCGTGCCGCGAGGCGCGAACGGACGGGCGGACGGAAGGATGCGATGAACGCACTGCTGCAGGACTATCTTCCGCTGGTGGTTTTCATCGGGGTGGCGCTCGTGATCGGCCTCGCGCTCCTCGTCGCGCCGTTTCTCGTCGCCTACAAGCAGCCCGAACCGGAAAAGCTGTCGGCCTACGAATGCGGATTCAACGCGTTCGACGACGCCCGCATGAAGTTCGACGTCCGATTCTATCTGGTGTCGCTGCTGTTCATCATCTTCGACCTCGAGGTGGCCTTCCTGTTTCCGTGGGCGGTGGCGTTCGGCCGCGTCGGCGTGTTCGGCTTCCTGTCGATGATGGTGTTCCTTGCGGTGCTGACGGTCGGCTTTATCTATGAGTGGAAGAAGGGAGCGCTCGAATGGGATTGACGAGCGAGCGCACGACACTCGTAGCGCCGGCGGCGACCGGCATTCTCGATCCGCGCACCGGCAAGCCGGTGGGCGCCGACGATGCGTATTTCGTCGGCCTGAACAACGAGCTTTCCGACAAGGGGTTCCTGGTCGCGGCGGCGGACGACCTCATCACCTGGGCGCGCACCGGCTCGCTGATGTGGATGACGTTCGGGCTTGCCTGCTGCGCGGTCGAGATGATGCAGATGTCGATGCCGCGCTACGATGCGGAACGCTTCGGCTTCGCTCCGCGCGCCTCGCCGCGGCAGTCGGACGTGATGATCGTCGCCGGGACGTTGACCAACAAGATGGCGCCGGCGCTGCGCAAGGTCTACGACCAGATGCCGGAGCCGCGCTACGTCATCTCGATGGGAAGCTGCGCCAACGGCGGCGGCTACTATCATTATTCATATTCGGTCGTGCGCGGCTGCGACCGAATCGTGCCGGTCGACATCTACGTGCCGGGCTGTCCGCCCACCGCCGAGGCGCTGCTCTACGGCGTGCTGCTGCTGCAGAAGAAGATCCGCCGCGTGGGCACGATCGAGCGCTAGGACCCCGGACACTCCCCATGATGGACGAAAAGCTCGAAGCACTCGGACAGACGATCGCCGGCGCGCTCGCCGATTCTGTCACCGGTCATTCGGTCGTCAACGGCGAATTGACGGTCGGCGCAAGGGCTTCGGACATCGTCAAGGTCGCGCAGTTCCTGCGTGACGACCCGCGCTGCGAATTCCGTTCGATCATCGACATCACGGCCGTCGACTGGCCGAAGCGGGAGCGGCGGTTCGATCTCGTCTACCATTTCCTGTCGCCGACGCAGAACGCGCGCGTGCGGGTGAAGGTCGAGACCGACGAGACGACGCCGGTCGCCTCGATCATCGACGTGTTCCCGGGCGCCAACTGGTTCGAGCGCGAGGTCTATGACCTCTACGGCGTGATCTTCACCGGGCATCCCGACATGCGCCGGATCCTCACCGACTACGGTTTCGACGGACATCCGCTGCGCAAGGATTTTCCGCTCACCGGCTTCGTCGAGGTACGCTGGGACGACGAGCAGAAGCGCGTCGTCTACGATCCGGTCCGGCTGGCGCAGGAATTCCGCAACTTCGATTTCCTCTCGCCGTGGGAGGGGCCCGACTACGTGCTGCCGGGCGACGAGAAGGCGAAGGGCTGACGATGAAACCGACGCTCAAGGCCGGGCTGACCCACCGGTTCGTCTATACGGTGCCGGAGAACAAGACGGTCCCGTACCTCTATCCGGAAGCGGCCGACTTCCAGGCCATGCCCAAGGTGCTGGCGACCGGCTTCATGGTGGGGCTGATGGAATGGGCATGCCTCCAGCTTCTCGCGCCGCATCTCGATCCGGGCGAAGGCAGCCTCGGCGTGCATATTGACGTGAGCCACGCGGCCGCGACGCCGCCGGGCCTGGCGGTGACGGTCGACGTGCGCTGCACGGCGGTGAACGGCCGGCGGGTCTCGTTCGAGGTGAAGGCGCACGACGGTGTCGATCTCATCGGCGAGGGCCGGCACGAGCGCTTCGTCGTCGCGTGGGATCGCTTCAACGCCAAGGTGGCCGAGAAGAAGGCCAAGGCGGCCGAACAGGCGTCAGCTTAGAGGATCCGATGTCCGAGGCCGCAATCCGCAACTTCACCATCAACTTCGGGCCACAGCATCCGGCCGCGCACGGCGTGCTGCGCCTCGTGCTGGAGCTCGACGGCGAGGTGGTGGAGCGGGTCGATCCGCACATCGGCCTCCTGCACCGCGGCACCGAGAAGCTGATCGAGCACAAGACCTACCTGCAGGCGATCCCCTATTTCGACCGGCTCGACTACGTCGCGCCGATGAACCAGGAGCACGCGTTCTGCCTCGCGGCCGAGAAGCTGCTCGGCATCGCGGTGCCGCGGCGCGCGCAGCTCATCCGCGTGCTCTACTGCGAGATCGGCCGGCTGCTGTCGCACCTCCTCAACGTGACCACGCAGGCGATGGACGTCGGCGCGCTCACGCCGCCGCTGTGGGGCTTCGAGGAGCGCGAGAAGCTCATGATGTTCTACGAGCGCGCCTCGGGCAGCCGCATGCACGCCGCCTATTTCCGCATCGGCGGCGTGCACCAGGACCTGCCGCCGCAGCTCGTCGAGGACATCTGGAATTTCTGCGATCCGTTCCTCAAGGTGTGCGACGACATCGAGGGACTCCTGACCGACAACCGCATCTTCAAGCAGCGCAACGTCGACATCGGCGTCGTCAAGCTCGAGGACGCCTGGGCCTGGGGGTTCTCCGGCGTCATGGTGCGCGGCTCGGGCGCCGCCTGGGACCTGCGCAAGGCGCAGCCTTACGAATGCTACGCCGAGCTCGACTTCGACATTCCGGTCGGCCGGAACGGCGACTGCTACGACCGCTACTGCATCCGCATGGAGGAGATGCGCCAGTCGGTGCGCATCATGAAACAGTGCATCGAGAAGCTGCGCGCGCCGGACGGGCAGGGGCCGGTGCTCGTCGACGACAACAAGATCGTGCCGCCGCGGCGCGGCGAGATGAAGCGCTCGATGGAAGCGCTCATTCACCACTTCAAGCTCTACACCGAGGGCTTCCGCGTGCCGGAGGGCGAGGTCTACGCCGCGGTCGAGGCGCCGAAGGGCGAGTTCGGCGTCTATCTGGTCGCCGACGGCACCAACAAACCCTACAAGTGCAAGATCCGCGCGCCCGGCTTCGCACATCTGCAGGCCATGGACTTCATGTGCCGCGGCCACATGCTGGCCGACGTATCCGCCATCCTCGGCAGTCTCGACATCGTGTTCGGCGAGGTGGACCGATGATGCGCGCGGGCTGGCATGCGAAGCGGCGGACGGTGCTGCGAATGGCGGAGGTCGACTGATGGCCGTTCGTCGACTGGCCGCGCCGGAGCTGCAGCCGAAGGAGTTCGCGTTCACGGCGGACAATCTCGCCTGGGCCAAGGCGCAGATCGCCAAGTATCCGGAGAACCGGCAGATGTCCGCGGTCGTTCCGCTCCTGTGGCGCGCGCAGGAGCAGGCCGGCGGCTGGCTGCCGCAGAAGGCGATCGAATACGTCGCGGCCCTGCTCGACATGCCGAACATCCGCGCGCTCGAGATCGCCACGTTCTACACGATGTTCAACCTCGAGCCGGTCGGCAAATTCCACGTCCAGCTCTGCGGGACGACGCCGTGCGTGCTGCGCGGAGCGGACGACCTCAAGAAGGTGTGCCGGCAGAAGATCGGCGAGGAACATCATGTGACCGACGACGGCAAACTGTCGTGGGTCGAGGTCGAGTGCCTCGGCGCCTGCGTGAATGCGCCGGTGGCGCAGATCAACTACGATTTCTACGAGGATCTGACGGCCGAGAGCTTCGCCCGCGTGCTCGACGATCTCGTGGCCGGCAGGACGCCGAAGCCCGGCCCGCAGGTCGACCGGCAGTTCTCCGCGCCCGTCGGCGGGCCGACGACGCTGACCGATCCCTTGCTCTATCCGCTCGCCTCGGCGGCCAAGAAGCCCGCGGCCGGCACGGCGAAGCACCGCGGCCCGGCGCTCGCGGACGAGGATCTCAAGAAGCCCGGGGTGACGGCCGACGTGGCCGAGAGCCCGGTGCCCAAGCCGTCTCCTCCGATCGACGACGCTACCCGGCCCAGGCGCAAGTGATGCTCGACGACAAGGATCGCATCTTCAGGAATCTCTATGGTCTCCACGACTGGGGACTGAAGGGCGCGCGTGCGCGCGGCGCCTGGGACGGCACCAAGGCCATCCTGGAAAAGGGGCGCGACGGCATCATCAACGAGATGAAGGCGTCCGGCCTGCGTGGCCGCGGCGGCGCCGGTTTCCCGACCGGGTTGAAGTGGTCGTTCATGCCGAAGCAGTCGGACGGACGGCCGCACTATCTCGTGGTCAACGCCGACGAATCCGAACCCGGCACCTGCAAGGACCGCGAGATCATGCGGCACGATCCGCACCTGCTGGTCGAAGGCTGCCTGATCGCCGGTTTCGCCATGGGTGCGCACGTCGGCTACATCTACGTGCGGGGCGAGTTCATCCGCGAGCGCGAGCGCCTGCAGGCGGCGATCGACCAGGCCTACGAAGCCAAGCTGATCGGCCCCAACAACAGCCACGGCTGGGACTTCGACATCATCGTCCACCACGGCGCCGGCGCCTATATCTGCGGCGAGGAGACGGCGCTGCTCGAATCCCTCGAGGGCAAGAAGGGCATGCCGCGGCTCAAGCCGCCGTTCCCGGCGAACGTCGGCCTCTACGGCTGCCCGACGACGGTGAACAACGTGGAGTCCATCGCGGTCGCGCCCGACATCCTGCGGCGCGGCGCCGCCTGGTTCTCCTCGATCGGCCGGCCGAACAACACCGGCACCAAGCTGTTCTGCATCTCCGGTCACGTCGAACGCCCGTGCAACGTCGAGGAGGCGATGGGGGTCACCTTCCGCGAACTGATCGAGAGCCATTGCGGCGGGGTGCGCGGCGGCTGGGACAACCTGCTCGCCGTCATTCCGGGCGGCTCCTCGGTGCCGCTGCTGCCGGCCTCGCAGTGCGAGGACCTCTACATGGATTTCGACACGCTGAGGAACCTGAAATCGGGACTCGGCACCGCGGCGGTGATCGTGATGGACAAGTCGACCGACATCGTGCGGGCGATCGCGCGCATCTCCTATTTCTACAAGCACGAGAGCTGCGGCCAGTGCACGCCCTGTCGCGAAGGCACCGGCTGGATGTGGCGCGTGCTCTCGCGCATGGCCGAGGGCAGGGCGCAGAAACGCGAGATCGACATGCTGCTCGAGGTCACCACCCAGGTCGAGGGGCATACGATCTGCGCCCTCGGCGACGCCGCTGCCTGGCCGATCCAGGGCCTGATCCGTCATTTCCGCGGCGAGATCGAGCGGCGCATCGACACCTATGCGGCGAACCCGCATCCCGAGCCGGTTGCGGTCGCGGCGGAGTAGAGGAGGCGCGGATGTCGGATCGAATCCTGCGCACGTTGAATTTGCTGGTTCGCATGGATATGGCCGCGGGTGTTTATGGTCGCGGCCCCGCTGCTGATCTGCCGCACCCTGCGCTGACGAGCCGATGACCACAGGACGCGAAACGAAGACGTGAAGATGACCAAGATCGTCGTCGACGGCCAGGAGATCGACGTACCGCCGGAGTACACGCTGCTCCAGGCGTGCGAAGCCGCAGGCGCGGAGATCCCGCGCTTCTGCTTCCACGAGCGGCTGTCGATCGCCGGCAACTGCCGTATGTGCCTGGTCGAGCTCAAGGGTTCGCCCAAGCCGGTGGCGAGCTGCGCCTGGGGCGTACGCGACTGCCGCCCCGGCCCGAACGGCGAACCCCCGGAGGTCAGCACGCGCTCGCCGATGGTGAAGAAGGCGCGCGAAGGAGTGATGGAGTTCCTGCTCATCAATCACCCGCTCGACTGCCCGATCTGCGACCAGGGCGGGGAGTGCGACCTGCAGGACCAGGCGATGGCCTACGGGGTCGACTCCAGCCGATTCCATGAGAACAAGCGGGCGGTCGAAGACAAGTACGTCGGCGCGTTGGTGAAGACGGTCATGACGCGCTGCATCCACTGCACGCGCTGCATCCGCTTCGCCACCGAAGTCGCCGGCGTTCCCGAGCTCGGCGCCCTCGGCCGCGGCGAGGACATGGAGATCACGACCTATCTCGAAAGCGCCATGACCTCCGAGCTGCAGGGCAACGTGGTCGACCTCTGCCCGGTCGGCGCGCTCACCTCGAAGCCTTATGCGTTCGTGGCCCGTCCGTGGGAACTCGGCAAGACGGAATCGATCGACGTGATGGACGCCGTCGGTTCGGCGATCCGCGTCGACACGCGCGGCCGCGAGGTCATGCGCATCCTGCCGCGCGTCAACGACGACGTGAACGAGGAGTGGATCTCCGACAAGACGCGGCAGATCGTCGACGGCCTGCGCACGCAGCGCCTCGACCAGCCTTACGTGCGCGACAACGGGCGGCTGCGCCCGGCGTCGTGGAGCGAGGCGTTCCAGGCGATCGCCGAGCGGCTCGCCACCAGCTCGCCCGGACGCGTCGGCGCCATCGCGGGCGACCTTGCCTCGGTCGAGGAGATGTTCGCCCTCAAGGACCTGCTGACGCGCCTCGGATCGCGCAACTTCGACTGCCGGCAGGACGGCAGCGCGCTCGAGCCGGGCTGGGGCCGGGCCACTTATCTGTTCAATGCCACCATCGCCGGCATCGAGCGTGCCGATGCGCTGCTCGTCGTCGGCTCCAATCCGCGCAAGGAAGCGGCGGTCCTCAACGCGCGCATTCGCAAGCGCTGGCGCGCCGGCACGTTCCCGGTCGGCCTGATCGGCGAGAAGGTCGACCTGACCTACCCGTACGACTATCTGGGTGCCGGACCCGAGACTCTGGCCGACGTGGCGGCCGGTCGGCACGGCTTCGCCGACGTGCTGCGCAAGGCCGAACGTCCACTCGTCATCGTCGGCGCGGGTGCGCTCGCCCGCCGCGACGGTGCGGCCGTGGCCCCGCACGCCGCCCAGGCCCCGGGCGCTCTC
>CAZIGW010000118.1:0-17454 GCA_964538565.1 uncultured Hyphomicrobiales bacterium
TGGCGCGCACCACCAGCATCAGCGCCTGGCTGGCGCGGGGGCCGGGTCCCCACGAGATCAGCTTGCTCAGGTCGCCGGCGTCGGGACCGGGCCGCGCCGAGCGCACCAGCGCGAGGATCGCCTCGACGACGGATTCGCCGACCGGCAGCCGCCGCACCAGCCGTTGGGCGGACATGAGGTCCTCGGCGGTCATCGCCGGGCGCGGCTTCGTCTCCTCCGCGCCGGTGGTGTCGAACAGGATGCGCCGCTCGGCGTCGCGATCCGGATAGTCGACGTCGATCTGCATGATGAAGCGGTCGAGCTGCGCTTCCGGCAGCGGATAGGTGCCTTCCTGCTCGAGCGGGTTCTGCGTCGCCAGAACGTGGAACGGCTTCGGCAGGTCATGTCGCGCGCCGGCCACCGTCACGTGCTGCTCCTGCATCGCCTGCAGCAGCGCCGACTGGGTGCGCGGGCTCGCGCGGTTGATTTCGTCGGCCATGAGGAGCTGGGCGAATACCGGGCCAGGTATGAATCGAAAGCTGCGCTTGCCGCCGGGACTCTCTTCCAGCACCTCGGTTCCGAGAATGTCGGACGGCATGAGGTCGGGCGTGAACTGGATGCGGCGCGCGTCGAGCCCGAGCACGACCCCCATGGTCTCGACCAGCTTGGTCTTGGCGAGGCCCGGGACGCCGACCAGCAAGGCGTGGCCGCCGGACAGGATCGTCACCAGGGCGTGTTCGATGACCGGATCCTGGCCGAAGATGACGGCGCCGATCGCGGTCTTGGCGGCGCGGACGTGGGCTGCGGTCGTCTCGGCGGCGCGGACGATCATATCCTCGAGCTTTTCCAGCCCGTCCCCGCTCGACACTGCCATATGATGCTCCTCATGAACCGTTAAGGGCTGAACTTAGGATGCCGCCGGCCACAAAGCTATGCAGAGGGTGCGCCGCGGACCCGCATTTATCGGCCGATTCCTCTCGTATGACCGCAAGTTACGCTATTTTCTTGGCACCGCGTTTGCGCCTGCGGAATCACGATCGCGCGAGCGAACTGCACGCCCATGCTACGCTAGGGTCAACCATGGCCGACGAAGGGCGCACAAAAACAGGCGAATTCGAGACCATCGTGGCTGCCGCCCGGCTAGCGAACGCGAACAGGCTCCCCCCGGTTCACCTCTGGAATCCGCCCGACTGCGGCGAGATCGACATGCGGATTGCCGCCGACGGCGCTTGGTTCTACCAGGGAACGCCGATCGGCCGGCCTGCGCTCGTGAGGCTGTTCGCTTCGGTGTTGAGGCGCGAAGGCGATCGGTATTACCTCGTCACCCCGGTGGAAAAGGTCGCGATCCGCGTCGACGACGCGCCGTTCCAGGCGGTGGAAATGAGGGTCGAGAGGAACGACGGGGGCCAGACGCTGCATTTCCGAACCAACGTCGAGGACTGGGTCGCGTGCGGACCCGGGCACGACCTGCGCTTCCGGCCGCAAGAGGCGGCGGGCGGGCTCAAACCCTATCTGCACGTCCGCAGCGGACTCTGGGCGAGACTCACGCGCAGCGTCTTCTACGACCTCGTCGATGTCGGCGAGGAGCGTACGCTCGACGGCAGGCGGATGTTCGGGGTGGCCTCGCGGGATGCCTTCTTTGCGATGATCGAGGCCGAGCGGCTGGAGGAATTGTCTTGACCATCAAGGTTGAAGCCGCCGCGGAAAATACGCCCGCCGCGGATTTCTTCGCCCGCGCGCAGACAAGGCTGGGATTGCGGGTGCCGCCCGGCCTGGTCGATCCGACCGTCGTGCCGGCCCGCGGCGACCATGACATCGATCCGGTGATGCGGGCGATCGCCGAGGTGCGGCCGATCCGGCCCGCCGCGGTCCTGGTGCCGGTGGTGGCGCGGCCCGAACCGACGGTGCTGCTGACCCAGCGCGCGGCGGCGCTGCCCGATCACCCGGGCCAGATCGCCTTTCCGGGCGGGAAGATCGAGAGCGGCGAGACGCCGCTCGACGCGGCGCTGCGCGAAGCCGAGGAAGAGGTTGCACTCGACCGCAGTCTGGTAGAGCCGATCGGCTATCTCGATCTCTACATGACGACGCTCGGCTACCGCATCGTGCCGACCGTGGCGCGCATCTCGCCCGACTATTCCGTGGTTCCCAACCGCTCCGAGGTCGACGACGTTTTCGAGGTGCCGCTCGCGTTCCTGATGAGACCGGACAACCACCAGCGCCACAGCCGCGACTGGAACGGGATGACGCGCACCTACTACGCCATGCCGTTCGGCGAACGGTACATCTGGGGCGTCACCGCCGGTATCCTGCGGAACCTGTACGAGCGGATCTACGCGCGATGATTCGTCCGATCTTCACCGAGCTCGCGTTGTTCCTGGCGCCGTTCGCGGCCTATGCGCTGTTTCTGTGGGCGACGCGCGCAGGCGTCCTCGAGCCCGCCGCCTGGACGCCGGCGCGGCTCGCGTGGCTGACGATCGCGGCGCTTGCCTTGATGGTCGGCAGTTTCGGATTTCTCGCGCATTATTCCGGCGGGCCGCCGGGCTCGACCTACGTGCCGGCGCACGTCGAGAACGGCCGCTTTGGTCCGGGAAGCACCAAGTGAGCGCAATTCCGAGAAGCACCAAGTGAGCGAAGCCGCCGTTCATCGTCTCGACGCTCCCTGGCTGACGCGCGGATCGCTCGCCCGCCTGCTCGCGGTGCTCGACCGCGACGGGGAAGAGGCGCGGGTGGTGGGCGGGGCGGTGCGCAACGCGCTGCTCGGCCATCCGCCCGGCGACATCGACATCGCGACGACGGCCGTGCCCGAGGAGGTCGTCCGTCGCGTGAAGGCGGCGGGCTTCAAGCCGGTGCCGACCGGCATCGAGCACGGGACCGTCACGGTCGTGATCGACGCGCAGCCGTTCGAGGTGACCACGCTGCGCGAGGACGTCGAGACCTTCGGCCGCCGGGCCAAGGTCGCCTTCGGCCGCGACTGGAAGACGGACGCCGAGCGGCGCGACTTCACGATGAACGCGCTGTCGATCTCGCCCGACGGCGCGGTGCACGACTACGTCGGCGGGCTCGCGGATCTGCGGGCGCGGCGCGTGCGCTTCATCGGCGATCCGGCGCAGCGAATCGAGGAAGACTATCTGCGCATCCTGCGCTTCTTCCGGTTCCACGCGGCCTACGGGCACGGCGCGCCCGACGCGGCGGGCCTGCATGCCTGCATCGTCGCGCGCGGCGGCCTCGACCGGCTCTCGCGCGAGCGCGTGCGGATGGAACTGCTCAAGCTGTTGCTTGCCCCGCACGCGGTCGCGACGCTCGCCGTGATGGCGGAGAGCGGATTGCTGGGCCCGATTCTCGGCAGCGTGCCGTTTCTGGCGAGCTGCGCCAACATGATCAAGGTCGAAGCGGCGCTCGGCGTCGAGCCCGATCCGATCCGGCGGCTCGGAGCGCTCGGCGTCTGGATCGTGGAGGACGCCGAGCGGCTGTGGCAGCGACTGCGCCTCTCGAACGTCGAGCACGCCCGGCTCGACAGCATGGCGGACCGATGGTGGCGGATGACTCCCGGCGACGGCGCCCAGGCCCTGCTTTACCGGCTGGGCCCGCAGCGCTTTGTCGACCGCGGGCTGCTCGCCTGGGCGCGCTCGTCGGCCGGCGCGGCCGATCGGGCCTGGCGCGAGCTGACGAGCCTGCCGTCCCGGTGGCGCGCACCGGGCCTGCCCATCAAGGCCGCCGACCTGATGGCGCGCGGAGTTGCGCGCGGCCCGCAGCTCGGTGCCGCCATGCGGGCGGCGGAAGACGCCTGGATCGCCGCCGGCTTTCCGACCGATCCGCGTTCGCTCGCGGGCATTCTGGACGCCGCGGCGAACCCGCATCGCGATCGTTCCTGAAGTCTCGGAAGGGGGCCGAACCACGTGTCCGCTCTGGCCGATCTTTCGCTGGTCGAGCTCGCGCTGGTGGCCGCCATGGCGGTCTTCGCCTCGCTCGTCGGCGGCGTTGCCGGATACGGCACCGGGGCCTTGATGCCGCTGGTGCTCGTTCCCATCGTCGGTGCGGAGCCGGTCGTGCCGATCATCGCGATCTCGGCGCTGTTCACCAATCTCAGCCGCGCCCTGGCGTTTCGCGGGTCCGTCGACGTCCGGCGGACCATCATCGTGATCCTCGCCGCGATTCCGACCTGCATGCTCGGCGCCTGGGGCTATACCCGGCTCACCGGAAAGGGGGCGCTCGTCGTCATCGGCTCCATGATGATGGCGAGCATCCCGCTGCGACGGATCCTCGGCGCCCGAGGTTTTCGCCTGCGCGATCGCTATCTGGCTCTGGCCTCGTCGGGCTGGGGCGTGGTGGTCGGCGGCACCAGCGGTGCCGGAATCATTCTGCTGTCGCTGCTGATGGCCTCGGGGCTGGAGGGCGCCGGCGTGATTGCGACCGACGCGGCCGTGTCGGTCGTCATGGGCGTGGTCAAGACCGGCGTATTCGGCGTGGCCGGCGTGATCGGCGCCAAGGTCGTCGCCGTGGCCGTCCTCATCGGGCTTGCCGCCTTTCCGGGCGCGTTCCTTGCCAAGCTGTTGATTGCCCGCATGTCGCTTCACCTGCACACGGCGATCCTCGATGCCGTCGTGCTCGGCGGCGGAGCCGTGATGGCCGTCAGCGCCTTGCGGCACTGACGGGCCGACTGCCAATCAACGTCCCGGTTTTGGCGCAGATCTCGCGGCCGCGTGCGCGCCTCGCGGCCTGATCGGCGGCGCGTCGAGAGAAGCGCGGGCCCGCAAGCGCCAGGCCGGCGGTCAGTCGTCCTCGAATTCGACTTCCTCGAGCAGAGCCTTGGCGAAGACGTGGGTGCGGAATTCCTCCTGCGTGGCGGCGTACCAGATGCACGTCACCCGGTCCGCATCGTCGATCTCGACGACGGTCATCACGGGGCCACCGGACTTGAGCTGCACGGTGTCGCCGATGCGGTAATCCATTTGTCTCCCGCTCCATCGACAATTCGAAACGACAGCCCACCCGCCGGCGGCATTGGCCCCGGCCGAGCCGCCTGCCGTCGAGTTGATCAGAATGTCTGCGTTTGCCGGCTCTCAGGCAGCGCGCGGCTGGCGCTGCGCGATTGCTGCTCGGCGGCCGCCGGCTTGTCCGCTGGCCTATTCGTCCTCGTCGCCTTCGTCCTCGTCCCCTTCGCCGTCGTCGTCTTCATCCTCGTCGCCGTCGTCATCCTCCTCGTCATCGTCCTCGTCCTCGTCGTCATCATCCCCGTCGTCTTCCTCGTCCTCGTCGTCTTCGTCCTCGTCGCCGTCGGTCGTGGCGAGAACTTGGCAGCGGCCGGCCTCGTCTCGCGGCCGGAGCGGAGCGACGCCTGCCGCTGTTTCGACCCCGAGGATCGCCGTCTCGCCAAAGCACAGTCGGACCAGACCCTCGGTCGAGAGGTCGGCATGCCGGGCGAGGCGGCTGCTCGATTTCAATGCGGCAATCTCTGCGGCTGTGATCCCCATGGCCATCTCCTTGCATTTCGGACTGGAGCGGTGACGCTCCTCGATGATAGCGCGATCGCGGCCAACTGATGGCCGGTCATGTGGATAATCGGAAATTTTGTCCGTGTGTGTTCTCCGGTCGGCCTGCCACCCCATGAGCATGAACACGCCCGGCCCGGCGATGCTTCCAGCCGTGCCCGGAATTCGGGAGATTTCTCCTTATCTGCGAAACGTCTCTTTTCTGCGACACGCGCCGAAAGATCCTCGGCAAAGCTGCTCGCCGAACCAGCGCCCGTGCTTAGGGCCACTTCGCCATCGGGGGCATCGAGGAGAGAATCGACTCGACGTTGCCACCCGTTCGCAGCCCGAACACCGTGCCGCGGTCGTAGAGCAGATTGAACTCCACATAACGTCCTCGGCGCACGAGTTGTTCCTCGCGTTCGCGCTCGCCCCACGGCGTATGCATGTTTCGCCGCACCAGCTCGGGATAGACGCCGAGGAACGAGCGGCCCACCGCCTGCGTGAAGGCGAAATCGGCGTCCCAGCTTCCGGAGTCCAGCCAGTCGTAAAAGATGCCGCCGATCCCGCGCATCTCCTTGCGATGCCTGAGATAGAAGTACTCGTCGCACCACGCCTTGTATTTCTCATAGGGTGCGACCGCCGCATGGGCGTCGCAGGCGGCGCGCATGGCCGCGTGAAACGCCTGCGTATCGGGATCGCTCTGGGTCCGGCGCGCTTCGAGCACCGGCGTCAGATCGGCGCCCCCGCCGAACCAGGCGCGCGTGGTGACGACGAAACGCGTGTTCATGTGCACCGCCGGAACATGCGGACTCTGCATGTGAGCGATCAGCGAGATGCCCGATGCCCAGAATCGCGGGTCGTCCTCGGCGCCCGGGATGTCCTTGCGGAACTCGGGGGCAAATTCGCCGAAGACCGTCGACACGTGCACGCCGACCTTCTCGAACAGGCGGCCCTTCATCATCGCCATGACGCCGCCCCCGCCGGGGGCGCCGCCGTGGTCGGTGCGCTCCCAGGGCGTGCGCACGAAGCGGCCCGGCCGGTTTCCGAAGAGACTCGCCGGCGCTTCGTCCTCGAGCGATTCGAAGGCGGCGCAGATCTCGTCGCGCAATCGTTCGAACCAGGCGCGCGCGCGCGACTTGCGGGCGTCGAGGGTCGCAGGATCGGGCAGGGGCGAAGGCATGCGCGCCAATCTAGCCGGAAAGGGATGTCCGCGTCTGCCTCAAGGCCTCGCCCACCGCCATGGCGCAGGTCATGGCCACATTGAGCGAGCGCAGGCCCGGGCGCATCGGGATCCCGAGTCGCACGTCGGCGGCGGCGTGGACCGCTTCCGGCACGCCCGCCGACTCGCGGCCGAACAGAAGAATGTCAGTCGCGCCGTAGACGTGGTCGAGATAGGAAAGGGTTGCCTGCGTGGAGAACAGGACGAGTCGCAGATCCCGCTCCCGCCGCCAGGCCGAGAACGCGTCCCATGACGGATGGCGCACGAGCGCGACCTTGTCGAGATAGTCCATTCCGGCGCGGCGAAAGGCGCGGTCGGAGGTCGGAAATCCGGCCGGCTCGATCAGGTGCGTCTCGACCCCGAGGCACGCGGCAAGACGCAGAATCGTTCCGGTGTTCTGCGGGATGTCCGGTTCGTAGAGTGCGATCCGCGTCACGGCAGTCGGAACTTCGTCTCGGCGATCCGTTTCGGTCGAAATGTCGTTGCACGCCCGAAGTTTGTGCGACCTTTGGTCAGTCCTGCGTTAGCGGGCTTGCGCTCTCCGGGCAAGGGTGCCAATAGAACGCACGCTGGATCGTGCCGCCTGCCGCCTTTCCCCCAAAAGGCCGGCGCGGCCGGTTCGCCCGCCGCCGCCGGGGGCGCCTTCTTGGGGGGTGTGCTTCGGCGGTTCGCCGCGTGGGCGAACTGACGGACAAGACGGGAAAGGACTGACATCGTGACGACCATGTCTTCGGCCGAGCCGACCCGACGCGACTTCCTCTACATCGCGACCGGTGCCGCCGGGGCGATCGGGGCGCTCGCAACGCTGGTGCCGCTGGTGTCGCAAATGAATCCGGACGCGTCGACCATCGCGGCCGGCGCACCGATCGAGGTCGACCTCTCGCCGATCGCCGAGGGCCAGGTCATCAAGGTATTCTGGCGCGGCAAGCCGATCTTCATCAGCCACCGCACCAAGAAGGAGATCGAGGAGGCGCGCTCGGTCGACTGGCACACGTTGCCGGATCCGGCACCCGACTCCGAGCGCGTCAAGCCGGACCATGACCAGTGGCTCGTCGTGATCGGCATCTGCACGCATCTCGGCTGCATCCCGCTCGCCCATCAGGGCGACTACGACGGCTGGTTCTGTCCCTGCCACGGGTCCCAGTACGACACCGCCGGGCGGATCCGCCGCGGCCCGGCTCCGGCGAACCTGCCGCTGCCGCCCTATCAATTCGTTTCCGACAGCAAGATCCGGATCGGCTGAGCCGGCGCACCTTCAGGATTTCACGATGAGCGGACATTCCACCTACCAGCCGCAGAGCCGTTTCGCCCGTTGGCTCGAGGCCAGGCTGCCGATCATGGGCCTGGTGCATTCCTCCTTCGTCGCTTATCCGACGCCGCGCAATCTCAACTACTGGTGGACCTTCGGCGGCATTCTCTCCTTCATGCTCGCCGTGCAGATCGTGACCGGCGTCGTGCTGGCCATGCACTACACGCCGCACGTCGACTACGCCTTCAACTCCGTCGAGCAGATCATGCGCGACGTGAACTACGGGTGGCTGCTGCGCTACCTGCACATGAACGGCGCCTCGATGTTCTTCCTCGCCGTCTACATCCACATGTTCCGCGGCATGTACTATGGCTCCTACAAGGAGCCGCGCGAGGTGTTGTGGATTCTCGGCGTCATCATCTATCTGGTGATGATGGCGACCGGCTTCATGGGCTACGTGCTGCCATGGGGCCAGATGAGCTTCTGGGCCGCGACCGTCATCACCAACCTGTTCTCGGCCATTCCGCTCGTCGGCGAGAGCATCGTCACCTGGCTGTGGGGCGGCTACTCGGTCGGGAATCCGACGCTCAACCGGTTCTATTCGCTCCACTACCTGCTGCCCTTCGTGATCGCCGGCGTGGTCGTGCTGCACGTGTGGGCGCTGCACGTCGTCGGGCAGAACAATCCGGCCGGCGTCGAGCCGAAGTCGGAGAAGGACACGGTTCCGTTCACGCCTTACGCGACCGTGAAGGATTCCTTCTTCATGGCGCTGTTCTGCATCGTGTACGCGTGGTTCGTGTTCTACATCCCGAACTATCTCGGACATTCGGACAACTACATTCCGGCCAACCCGGGCGTGACGCCGGCGCACATCGTTCCCGAGTGGTACTACCTGCCGTTCTACGCGATCCTGCGCTCGATCCCGAACAAGCTCGCCGGCGTCATCGCGCTCGGCGCCTCGGTGATCATCCTCGCGTTCCTGCCGTGGCTCGACACCTCGCGGGTGAAGTCGGCGAGCTATCGTCCGCTCTACCGGCAGTTCTTCTGGATCTTCGTCGCGGTGTGCATCGGCCTCGGCTGGCTCGGTTCGCAGCCCGCCGAAGGCGTGTACGTCATCGCGGCGCGGATCCTGACGTTCTGGTACTTTTTCCACTTCCTGGTCGTCCTGCCGCTGCTCGGCTATTTCGAGACGCCGAAGCCGCTGCCGAACTCGATCTCCGAAGCGGTCCTCAAGGCGAAGGGCAAGATCGCCGCCGTCGCCGTGGTGGTCGGCCTCGGCTCGGTGCTCGCCGCCGGCTCTCCCGGGACCGCGTCGGCGGCCGAGCAGGAGCAGCCGCCGCGCCAGACCTGGTCGTTCTCCGGACCGTTCGGCATGTACGACCGGGCGCAGCTGCAGCGCGGCTTCAAGGTGTATCGCGAGGTCTGCTCGAACTGCCACAGCCTGAACCTGCTCTCGTTCCGCAATCTCGAGGACAAGGGCGGGCCCGAGTTCACGAAGGAGCAGGTCGCCGCGATTGCCGCCGAGTTCAAGGTGAAGGACGGGCCCAACGACCAGGGCGAGATGTTCGAGCGGCCCGGCCGTCCGGCCGATCATTTCCCCGCGCCATTTCCCAACGAGCAGGCCGCCCGCGCGGCAAACGGCGGCGCGCTGCCGCCCGACATGTCGACGCTCGCCAAGGCGCGCACTTACGAGCGCGGATTCCCCTGGTTCATCTTCGACATCTTCACCCAGTATCAGGAAGAGGGGCCAGACTACATCGTCGCCCTGATGCAGGGATACGAGGACCCGCCGGCCGGCTTCCAGCTTCCGCCCGGGGCGAACTACAACAAGTACTTTCCCGGCCACGCGCTCGGCATGCCCAAGCCGCTGTCGGATGGGCAGGTCACCTATTCGGACGGCTCGCCGCAGACGGTGGCTCAGTATGCGAAGGACGTCGCCGCGTTCCTGACGTGGGCGTCCGAACCGCACCTCGAGGCGCGCAAGCGCATCGGTCTGCAGGTCATGATCTTCCTCGTGGTGCTGAGCGGGCTCCTCTACTTTACGAAGAAGAAGGTCTGGCACGAGGTCGAGAAGCCGCGCGAAGTCGCACGCGGGCAGAATCCCGCGGCCACGTCGATGTGAGCGCGCCGATTTTCCAGGTCGCGGATTTTTCCGATTGACGCGGGGCCCCGTTCGGGGCCCTTCGTTTGCCGGCCGGGCGGCAGCGTCCGAGGCGGGCGCCGGCCCGGCGGCGGAGGGGCAGATCGATGGCAAAGGCGGTGCTCGGCATCATCGGCGGCTCGGGAATCTACGACCTCCCGGGACTTGAGAATGTCCGCGAGGAGAAGATCGCAAGCCCCTGGGGCGAGCCGTCGGCGCCCTTGCGGATCGGCGAGATCGCCGGCCTGCCGGTGGTGTTCCTCACCCGCCATGACAAGGGGCACCGGCTGTCGCCGTCGGACATCAACTACCGCGCCAACATCGACGTGCTCAAGCGCGCCGGCGTGACCGATCTCGTCTCGCTCTCGGCCTGCGGCTCCTTCAAGGAGGATCTGCCGCCCGGCACCTTCGTGCTCGTCGACCAGTTCGTCGATCGCACCTTCAAGCGCGAGAACTCGTTCTTCGGCAAGGGCTGCGTGGCGCACGTGTCGATGGCGCATCCGGTGTCGCCACGCCTGCGCATCCACATTGCGGCGGCGGCGGACGCCGAGGGCATCACGGTGGTGCGCGGCGGGACCTACGTGTGCATCGAGGGACCGCAGTTTTCCACGCTGGCGGAAAGCCTCACCTACAAGGCGCTCGGCTATTCGGTCATCGGCATGACCAACATTCCCGAGGCGAAGCTCGCGCGCGAAGCGGAGATCTGCTACGCGACGATCGCCATGGTGACGGACTTCGACTGCTGGCATCCGGATCACGACGCCGTCACCGTGCAGGACGTCGTGCGCGTCCTGCACGCAAACGCCGAGCGGGCGCAGCGCCTCGTGGTGCGGCTTGCGAGCAGCTTCCCGCGCGAGCACGAACCGTGCCCGATCGGCTCCGACCGGGCGCTCGACACCGCGATCATCACCGCGCCGGAAGCGCGCGATCCCGGGCTTCTGCGCAAGCTCGACGCCGTCGCCGGCCGCATCCTGGCGCCGTAGCGGCGCTCACAGCACCGTGGAGTGCATGCGCCAGTTGAAGCCCAATCCGAGCAGGGCGCCGACGACGCCGATGACGACCATGAGGATGATCCAGAGGATGATCGCGGCGGGAATCGACGCAAGCCCCGCCTTGATGAAGAACACCACCAGCCGGCCGAACGGAATGTCGATGTCGGTGAGGACGGTCCGGCTGCGCTCCGGCGTATCGGGTTGTGTACTCATGCTGCGCTCTCCCGGTTGCACCGGCCCCGATGGTCCGCCACAGTGAGCCGGCCCGCAAGCGCCCGCGAACGACTTCCTGCGAGACGAACATGACCAGCCTTGTCTTCGAGAACGATCTGAAGGCCGCGATCCGCACGATTCCCGACTATCCCAAGCCCGGGATCATGTTTCGCGACATCACCACGCTGCTCGGCAGCGCGCGCGCCTTCCGGCGCGCCGTCGACGAACTGGTGCAACCGTGGGCGGGTTCGAAGATCGACAAGGTCGCCGGCATCGAGGCACGCGGCTTCATCCTCGGCGGCGCCGTCGCGCACCAGGTGTCGGCCGGCTTCGTGCCGATCCGCAAGAAGGGGAAGCTGCCGCACACCACCGTCCGCATCGCCTATTCGCTCGAATACGGCGTCGACGAGATGGAGATGCACGAGGATGCGGTGGTCAAGGGGGAGCGGGTGATCCTGGTGGACGACCTGATCGCGACCGGCGGCACCGCCGAAGGCGCGGTGAAGCTTCTGCGCAACATGGGCGCCGACGTGCTCGCCGCCTGCTTCATCATCGACCTGCCAGAGCTCGGCGGCGCCGACAAGATCCGACGCCTCGGCGTTCCGGTGCGCACGCTGATCGCGTTCGAAGGCCACTAGGGGGTCGGCGGCCAAAATGGAAACCGGCCTTGCGCAAGGTCGCGCCGTCATTCCATGACTTGGCGCGTGATCTCGTCGGCATCCCATCGGCGACCTCGTACCGCCGGATCTGCGCCAAGCGTTCCAGTCTTGACGCAATCAATGCCGGGGCCCCACCCCGGGAGCATCCAGATCCGCTGCACCGAGGCGACTCCCGGGCGTGCCGCGAACCTCAACGCTGCGTCTGCAGCGACGAGCGCACCTGCTCGAGCAGGAGCCGCAGCTCGAGTTCATGGAATTCGAGAAAGACGCGCTTGATCCAGGATTCGAGCTCCTTCCTGAGGTCGGCGGGAATCTCGGCCGGCATGGCCTGACGGAAATTGGCGAAAGAGAAGTCGGGCCGATCAACGATCACCTTCAAGGTGGGCGCGAGCTGCGGAATGCGCAGCGGCAGCGCCGCGGCGCGGGCCGAGCGAAAGGCGCCGCGCGTCTGGTGCCCCTTGGCGACCGCCTCGTTCTGCACCGGGACCAGCATCGTCTCGGGAAAGCGGTTCTGCAGGCCCGCATACGCGAGCGCGGAGGCCTCGTCGGGGTCGATCATGAACAGCAGGATCGGCTCGATCGTGCGGCGCTGCGCCTCGTCAAAGAAGCCGATCTTCTGCGCCAGCGTGAAAAATTCGTGGAATTCACGACGGCCGACGTCGATGACCTTGGGGGTCCCGTCCTCCACCACGAGGCGGTCGAACAGCGCCATCTGGCCGCGGATGGTGCGCAGATTGCCGGCGGTCGTACACGCCGGCAGGCAATTGAGGAGGCTGGGGTCATCTTCGTCGAGATCGAAGGCGGCCGCCGAGCGGCCCTCGACGAAGAAAAATTCCGTCAGCAGGCGCGCCACCATGGTCTTGCCGACGCGCGCGCGGGGCGAGCAGATGATGTAGACGGGAGTTCGCCCACTCATGTCTGCCCCGCCTCTGCTCGGCAACCGATCGCGCCGGTGCGCGGCTTGGGTGTGACGGATCGCCGTGAACACCGGTCGGGCTGTCGAGCCGGGCAGGGGGTGCGCGCCGGACGATCCCTCATGGCATTGTGGTGGGCGCTCCGCCGTTACTTGTCGGCCGTCACGATCCCGGTGAGGTTCAGCCGGTCGTACTCGGCCCAGACGTTTCCGAGCCAGTGGCGCACGTATCCCCTCAGCACGAAGGAATTGGCGGTGCTCTCGCCGTTCATCGTGCGGTTTCCGATGAAGTTGACGAACGGCACCGACGCGAGCTCGACCTGCTCGCAAGCCATCTCGTTCAGCTTCGGGATCGTGATCTCGACCGCGTCCTTGATCTTGTTGAAGTAGGAATTGTAGGTCGCCTGGTCCCACTCGAAGAAGCTGGTGTTGTTGATGAAGTTCTTCACCAAAAAGTACTTCGCGTCGTTCATGAAGTTCGCCGTCTCGGCGATCTCTTCGAGCGAGGCGATCGAAGGTCCGAGGATGTGGAACACGACGAACGTGAGGTGATTGCGTTTGGCGGCCTCCAGGAACCCGATGTCGCGCAGTGCGCGCAGGGTCGGCGACATCAGCCCCGCACGCATGTCGATGACGGTCACCTTGGCGTCGGTCGTGTTCAGCGTGTCGAGCACCCGCATCTGGTCGGCGACCGAGGTCATGTCGACGATGTCGGTGACGTCAGGGTGGAAACGCTTCAGCGTCCCCTTGGGGAACTCGGTGTCGAACGCCCGCGTCGGCACTTTGCGGGCCGCGAAATAGTCGAGAAGCGTGCGCGTGACCGTCGTCTTTCCGACCCCGCCCTTGTCCGCTCCGACCAGAATGACTGCTGGTGTAGACATTGCTCCCCCTTCGGGATGATGTTCAGTTTGTGGTACATCCGCCGAACGGCTCGTGGCAAGAACATGGCGGTCGGTGAACACAGCTTGGTCCCGTGCCGTCCGCTGGCCGTTTCGGCGCATGCCCTGCACGCCGCAGGCGGGGCCCGTCCGTTGCTGAACGCGAGCGTATGAGTCCGCGAAGGGGACACGGCGCGCCGACAAGATCTCGCGCGAACTCAGCGAGTTAGCGCGCGACCCTGGGCCGAGCCGATCGCCGCTGCTGCGGGTCGCTCCCGTCCTTCCCCAGCGTCACAATAACCGACTTGAATGAGCGATGAAAGCGCGGCTCAGCGCTGGCGGTGCGGACCCCACGGCCCTGAGTCGGCGGGCGATTCGGCGTCCTGGTCGCCCGGCCGCGCCCCACCGAGTTCGACCGGCGGCCGCTCCGGCAGGAAGGGACGCTCGCCCTCCGGCGCGGGCTCGCCCGAGCCCCATGGGCCCGGCGCAGGGCCGCTCTCCTCCTGCGGCGCCGACTGATCCGGCGCAGCCAACGCCAAAGGCCCCGGGTCGTGGCCGCCGGCGAATTTGACGAGCGCCTCGATTCGTTTCTCGATCGGCGGATGCGTGGCGAAAATGTCCTCGAAACCCTCGCGCGGGTTGTCGACGCACATTTCCATCACCGCCGATGTCGCGCCCGGGAGCTCGCCGCGCCCTTCGATCTTGCGCAACGCCGAGATCATGGCATCCGGATTCTTGGTCAACTCGACCGATCCGGCGTCGGCTAGGAATTCACGCGAGCGCGAGAGCGCAAAGCGAATGGCGATCGAGAGGATCCACGCCAGCGCCACGAGCGCGAGCGCGATGAGGATCGCGCTGCCGCGCCCGCCCCGTCCACGCTCGCCGTCGCCGTCGTCGCTGCGGCGCGAACCGCGCCAGCCGATGCCGCTCTGGAACCACATGCGGAAGAACAATTCGGCGAAGAACGAGATCGCGCCCGCGATGATGACGGCGACCACCATCATGCGCACGTCGCCGTTGCGGAGGTGCGTCAGCTCGTGCCCGAGCACCGCCTCGATCTCGGCATCGTCGAGCTGCTCGAGCAGCGCCGAAGTGACCGTGATCGAATATTGTTTTTCGTTCATTCCGGTGGCGAAGGCATTGAGCGCGCCACTCTCCATCACCTTGAGCTTCGGCATGGTGATGCCGCGCGAGATGCAGAGGTTCTCGAGCAGATTGTAGAGCCGCGGCATTTCGCTGCGCGTCACCTCGCGCCCGCCGGTGACGGCGTCGATCATCGCCTGGTGGAACTTGTAGGCGATGAGGATCCACAGCGCGGTGCCGAGCGTCGCCCAGGGCGCGGCCCGGACGAGGTCGCGCCAGGCGCGCTGCAGGTACCATTGCAGCGACGCGTCGTAGGAAAGGACCTCCGCAGTCAGCGCTCCCGCGTAGACGAGCAGATAGACCAGCAGAAACAGGCCCGCGAGCAGGGCGACGGACCGGCGCCTGTTCGACTGGATGTGCGTATAGAGCCCGTAGGCGGCCATGACGGCTGTCCTGGGCGCTAGAACTTCACCTGCGGGGCCTGGTCGAGCGCCTTGCGGTCTTCGCCGACGTCGAAGAATTCCCTCGGAGTGAAGCCGAAGCTCGCCGCGAACAGCGCCGCCGGGAACTGCTGCATGGCCGTGTTGTATTCCTGCACGGAATTGTTGAAGAAGCGCCGCGCGGCGGCGAGCTTGTTCTCGATGTCGCTGAGCTCGGCCTGGAGCTGCTGGAAGTTCTGGTTGGCCTTCAGATCGGGGTAAGCTTCCGACAGCGCGAACAGCTGGCGCAGGGCGCCGCTCAACATGTTCTCGGCCGCCGCCTGGGCGGCCGGTCCCTGGCCTTGCGCGGCGACGGCGCTCTGGCGGGCCTTGACCACCGCTTCCAGTGTGCCGCGTTCATGGCCGGCGTAGCCTTTCACCGTCTCCACGAGATTGGGAATGAGGTCGTGGCGCTGCTTCATCTGCACATCGACGTCGGCGAACGCTTGGTTCACCCGCTGCCGCATCGCCACCATGCGGTTGTAGACGGAGATGACCCACAGGACGATGACGACAATGACGGCGAGTACGATCCAACCGGTGGTGGACATCGAGGAACTCCTGGCGTCCGCGAATGAAACGGCGTGCCGGCGTCCTTCAGCCCGGGCGCCGGTCGAGCGGGACAAGCATAGCGCTCCCGCCGCCATTTCGGCAGGGCGCAGCGATGGTTGGTCGCGTCGGACGGCAGAATGGTTCGTTCCGCCCGGCGCGCTGCGCTCAGGCGGCGACAGATCCGCATCCCCGGATACGCGTCCGTATCCGGGATCCGATCACATCGACAGCGGCGACAGCCGGCTGTGGAGGACGGCCGACGTCACCGGCTGCCCTTCGCGTCAGTACCAGCGATGCAGTCGGCCGCGGTGGAGATGGCGATGCCAGCCGAAGTGCCGGAAGCGGGGCCCGGCCCAGGCATAGGCCGGCCAGCCCCAGCCTGATCCGTAGTACGCGTAGGCCGGGGCATACCCGTAGCCGTAATACCGAGGTCCGGCCCAGGCGTACGCCGGATAGTCCCAGCCATAGTACCCGTAGTAGGGGCCGGTCGCCGCCGACGCGAGCGCGGCACCAAACAATCCGAGTCCGAGCCCGAGGCCGACGCCCGGACCCCATCCCCGCCAGCCCCAACCGCGCCAGCCCCAGCCGCGCCAGCCCCAGCCGCGCCGGAAACGCCATTGCACGTTGACCGTGTCACTGGGCACTGCCGACTTCACCGCCGCCGCCGTTCCTGCCGGAACAGGGGCGGAAAATGATGCATCAACACTGCCGATGAGGACGGCGCCGGCAAGGCCGGCCACAATCGCCTGCTTCAGCAAAGGTTTTCTCATGATGTCGTCCTTTCAGTTCTCCCCCACCAAGCAGCTGGTCGACAGGAAAACGACGCAACGGCATCACGGTTCCGTAGAGGAAATGTGCCGGTGCGGCCCGGACGAGAACCGACATCCAAACAAACGGAACATCAGAGAATGCGCGCCGCCAGCAACAGGATCGGGAAACCGCGGCCATTTCGGACACGGCATTTTATGAAAAAAAAACGTGGCGATCATGGCCCTGGGGCCGACGCGCACAAGGATCAGACAGTCAGCGCAAGGTCGAAGTCGAGCCGCGCCTACACCGCCTCGCGCATTTTGACCGCGTCCTCGAGGTCGACGGAGACGAGCTGGGAGACGCCGCGCTCCGCCATGGTGACGCCGAACAGACGGTTCATGCGCGCCATGGTGATCGGGTTGTGCGTGATGATGATGAAGCGCGTTTCGGTCGAACGCGCCATCTCGTCGAGCAGATCGCAGAAGCGCTCGACGTTGTGATCGTCGAGCGGCGCGTCCACTTCGTCCAGCACGCAGATCGGCGCCGGATTGGTGAGGAACACCGCGAAGATGAGCGCCATCGCGGTCAACGCCTGTTCGCCGCCGGACAGCAGGGAGAGCGTCTGCGGCTTCTTGCCAGGCGGCTTGGCGATGATTTCAAGCCCAGCTTCCAGCGGATCCTCGGCCTCGATCAATTGCAACTCTGCGGTGCCGCCGCCGAACAGCCCAGTGAACAGCCGCTGGAAGTGGCCGTTGACGATCTCGAATGACGTCAGCAGCCGCTCGCGTGCCTCACGATTGAGACTTTGGATGCCGTGGCGCAGCTTCTTGATTGCCTCGACCAGATCGTCCCGCTCGGTGGTGAGCGCGGTGTGCTG
>CAZIGW010000119.1:0-6699 GCA_964538565.1 uncultured Hyphomicrobiales bacterium
AACAGCCGCTGCCAGGCGGCCAAGATGCGCTCGCGGCCGAACTTGCGGGTGAGCTCGATCAGCCGTCGTTCACCAAGCCGGTCGGCGCCCAACTGCCCGCGGATATCGCCGAGCACCAGTTCGGGCGTGCGGCTGTTCGCCCCGATGATGCGCTCGATGTCGGTGTTGGGACGGTGGCGGCTGTGATAGCGCACAGCCGGAAGCTGCAGGCCCTCGTTGAAGATCTCGCGGGCCTGGCCCGAGCAACTGCCCGGCACCGGCCCGCCGATGTCGCTCTTGTGCGCGATGCTGCCGCAGAAGCCGAACAGCTCGCCGGAGAAGAAGACCGGCGTGATGACCGCCATGTCGGGCGCGTGCGGACTGCCGCCGTGATACGGATGATTGATGATGAAGGCGTCGCCTTCGGCGATGTCGTCGCCGAACGTCCCGATCACGGCGGCGCAGCAGGCCGGGAACGCGCCGATGTGCAGCGGCAGGACGACGTGCTGGGCGATGACCTCGCCGGCCGCGTTCATCAGCGCGCACGACGCGTCCTGCGATTCCCGCACGATGGTCGAGAAGCCGGTCCTGAACAGCGAGTTCTGCATCTCCTGCACGATGCCGCTCAGGCTCGCGCGCACGACTTCCACATCGACGGCGTCGATCACAGGGCGAGAGGTTTGCGGGCCGCTCACGGATTTTCCTCCGTCACGATCAGGTTCTTCCACGCGTCGATCCGAGCCGCCTGCCCCGGGAGAAGCACGGTCGTGCAATCGAACTGGTCGAGCACCGCGGGTCCGCGCACCACCAATCCGACGTCGAGCCGCTCGCGCTCGTAGACCGGGCAGGCGACGCCTCGGCCGTCGAAGCGCACTTCGCGGGTCTCGCGCAACGCGTCCGCCAAGGTCGTGCCGGCGGGCGCGAAGCGCGGCAGATCGACCGGCGGCACGAGCCCGACGCCGCGCACCCGATAGGAAACGACCTCGACCGGCTCTTCCGGCGCCGTGTGCCCGAACAGGCTTGCGTGTTCGGCGTCGAAGCGGCGACGCAGGGCTGCGAGGGCCTCGGCGTCGGAGAGTTGCTGACACGCAACGGTGATCTCGTAGCCCTGGCCGGCGTAGCGCATGTCGATCGCGCGTTCGATGCGCACGCGATCGGCCGGAAAGCCGTCGTGACGAAGGTCTTCCGCCGCCTGCGACTCCATCCGTCTGAAGACGGCCTCGGCCTCCTGCGGCGCCAGCCGGTCGAGCAGGCTGACGCGCGACTGGACGTAATCGTGCTTGACGTCCGACATGACGAGGCCGATCGCCGAATAGACGCCCGGATAGCGCGGCACGATGACCCCCGCCATGCCGAGCTCGCGCGCGATACGGCCGGCGTGCAAGGGTCCGGCCCCGCCGAAGGCCAGCAGCATGAAGTCGCGCAGGTCATGGCCGCGCATCGTGGAGATCGACTTGATCGCCTCTTCCATCTTGACGTCGATGATCCGCACGATGCCTTCGGCCGCCTCGGCGATGCTCATCGACAGCGGCCGGGCGACGTGCCGCTCGACCGCGGCGCGCGCTTTTTCGGGGTCGAGCCGCATGCGGCCGCCGAGGAAATTGTCCGCGCTCAGATAGCCGAGCAACAGGTTGCAGTCGGTGATGGTGGGGAGTTCGCCGCCGCGCCCGTAACAGGCGGGGCCGGGCAGCGCCCCGGCGCTTTGCGGCCCGACCTCGAGCGTGCCGAACCGGTCGACCCGCGCGATCGTTCCGCCGCCCGCGCTGACCGTGTTGATGTCCAGCATCGGCACTGCGAGGTCGCGTCCCTCGATCTTGCCGCGGCCGGTGATGAACGGCTCGCCTCCCTTGATCAGGGCGACATCGCAGGAGGTCCCGCCCATGTCGAAGGTGATGAGATTGTCGTGGCCGGTCATGCGGCAGGCGTAGGCGCCGGCGGTCACGCCGCCCGCCGGGCCGGACAAGACCGTCGTCACCGCCTTGTGGGCGGCGGCGGCGAAGGTCGACATGCCACCGTTCGACTGCATGATGTACTTCTGCCGCGTCTCGATCCGGCCCGCCGCCAGCCGGCGCTCGAGCTGCTCGATGTAGCGGGCGAGAATCGGCTGCAGGTAGGCGTTGATGACGGTCGTGCTCAGCCGGTAGTACTCGCGGATCTGCGGCAGGATGTCGGAGGAGAGCGAAACGCTGCAGCCGGGCAGTTCTTCCGCGATGATCTCGGCGACGCGCGCCTCGTGCGCCGGACAAAGGAAGGAGAACAGCAGACAGACCGCAATCGACTGAATCTCTTCCCTGGCCAGGCGCCGCAACGTGGCCCGCAGAGCCGCCTCGTCGAGCGCACGCAGGACATTGCCGCGGAAGTCGACGCGCTCGGCGACTTCGCCCGTCCGGCTTTCCGGAACGAGCAGTGCCGGCTTGTCGTACATGACGTCGAAAATGGCGGGCCCATAGGGTCGCGCCTGCTCGCCCACTTCATAGATTCCGCGAAATCCCTCGGTGACGAGGAGCCCCGTCTTCACGCCCTTGCCCTCGAGCAGCGCGTTCGTTCCCACCGTCGTGCCGTGGCAGAAGTAGCGGACGTCCTGCGGCGCCACCCCTTTGTCGAGCAGCATCTGGATCCCCGCGATGATCGCGCGCGAGGGGTCGTCGGGTGTCGACGGCACCTTGGTGATCGAGACTTCGCCGCTCTCCTCGTCAAGATAGACGAAATCAGAGAACGTGCCTCCGGTATCGACCGTTACGCGGTAACGTCCCATGGGCGGCGGTCGTCCTCAAAGTGCCCGGCGGTTGCGCGCGGCCGTTCGCCGGCGCGGCGTCATTCGCCCGATCTGCCGTGAACCGGCACCCCGTCTATTCACTCTTGATGCCCCTGGTGCGGATGACATCGCCCCAGCGGGCGATTTCCTCGTTGAGATAGCGCCCGAACTCCTCCGAAGAGCTCGGCCACGGCGTGACCCCCGACTGGTGCAGCTTCGCGCGCAGGTCGGGGTCGTTGAGCGCGGCCGTCATCGCCGCGTTGAGCTTCTTGATGATCTCGGGCGACGTGCGCGCCGGGGCGAGAACGCCCGCCCAATTGTCGCCGACCGCGCCGGTGAATCCTTGCTCCACGAAGGTCGGCACATCCGGGAAGATGTCCGAACGCTCCTTGGAGGTGGCGGCGAGCGGCTTGAGCTTGCCGGCCCGCACCTGCGCCAGAATCGTCGGCACGTCGCCGAAGAGCCCGTCGAGCTGCCCGCTCAGAATGTCGGTGACCGCCTGCGAGGCGCCGCGATAGGGCACGGGCTGGAACTTGACGCCGGCCGCAGCCTGGAAGAGCTCGAGGCCGAGGTGGGAAATCGCGCCAATTCCTGTGATCCCGATGGTGATCTGGCCCGGGCGCTGTTTCGCAAGCTCCGCCAGTTCCTTGGCGGAATTCGCCTTGAACGAGGTGGCCACCACCAGCATGGTCGAGTTGCGCACCGCCAAGCCGACGGGCGCGAAGTCCTTGAGCGGATTGTACGGAAGGTCGGCGCGCAGCGCCGGATTGATCGCGACCGCGCCCACGGTGGTGAAGAACAGCGTGTAGCCGTCCGGCTCCGCCTTGGCGACGTAGTCCGCCGCGATCGCGCCATTGGCGCCGGGCTTGTTCTCGACGATGACGGGCTGGCCGAGCCGATCGCGCAGCTTGTCCGCAAGCAGGCGCGCCGAGAAGTCCGTCGTGCCGCCCGCCGTGAACGCGACGACGAGGCGGATCGGACGTGTCGGATAGTTCTGCGCCAGGGCTCCGCCGGCCGCCGTCAAGAGCGCCGTCAGCCCGATGGCAAGCGCCAGCAGGCGCCCATGTCGCAAGCCTCTCATTCGTCCCTCCCTGCGCGGCGCCGGCAGCGCCGATCCGCGCGTTTTCTTTTTCGCTCGTGAAGCGCCGGCGTGGTATCAGCCGAGCAGTCCGGCCTCCCGATATGCCGCCAGCGCTCCCGGATGCAGCGGCACGCCGCCGAACTCCAGGGCGGACGCGCCTTGCGTGCGCAACGGGCGCAGCAGATCGCCGAGCCCGACGAACAGCGCGTTGAGCTTCTGCAGTTCCTCGATCCCGGAAACGATCGCGAGAGCGACCTCGCGCACGACCGCGTCGGACACGCGCACGTGCGTGACCAGGACGTTGACCACGCCCGGCTGCGGAATGTCGGCCGTCAGGCCGCGAATGGATCCTCGACGCAACAGCGCCAGGCGGTAGAACGGACCAGCGGCAAGCACGGCGTCGAGTTGACCCGGTCCGTACGGGACGACGCGTACCGAAATGCGTTCGCTCAGTGCCGTCATCACCTTGTTGGGAATCGGGCACTGGAACTGCGCATCGACCTCTCCGGCGGCGAGCGCTTCCGCGCCGGCGGCAAAGTCGAGATAGACCGGGACGAACTCGTCGAAGCCGATCCCGAGTGCGTCGAAGATGACGTGGGCATGCTGCACCATGCCGCTGCCGGCCGGCCCCAACGCAATGCGCTTGCCGCGCAGATTGGAGGTCGAGCGAATGTCCGAATAGGTGCGCGTGATGAAGAACAAGGGTCCCGTGTTCATCGGCGCGACCATGCGCAGCTCGATCGGGCGCGTGAACGGCGCCTCGCCGCGGAGCGCGCGGCCGATCCAGTTCGCTGCCATGAAGCCAAATTCGAGATCGCCCTCGTGCAGGCGATGTGCGTTCTCGATGCTGGCGTCGTCGGACGTGCGCACCTCGACGGGACCGAGCTTTCCGCTCCGGTCGAGCACGGTCTTCAACGCGAGCCCCTGCGTCAGAAACGTGCTGTCGCGCTCGGCCGTCCCGATGCGCAGAGGCATCCGATCCACTGGTCTCACCATTCCTACGCGGATGTTGCAGTTACCATCGATTCATTTCAAGAGATGGCCGAAGCGTTGCCGCGCCAGGCGGCGCACTTCCGGCGGCGGCGAATTCACCTTGGGAAACTTGTCGCGCCAATGCCACGGTCGGCAGGCGTCGATGATGGCGCGGCTGTTGGTGAAGTCACCCTTCGCCCTGCGCTCGGGTTCGATCCGCGGATCGAGCGGCGTGCTCCAGGCGTTGGTGATGATGTCGATCGAGGTCGCCGGGTCCGAGCGGGTGAGCATGGCCCAGATCAGCTCTTCGAGGTTGGAGACGTCGATGTCGTCGTCGACGACGATCACGTAGCGCCCCGCGTAGGCGCCGACATGGCACATGCTGGCGATATGGCCGGCCTGCTTGGCGTGGCCCGGGTAGCGCTGCTTGATGGCGACGGCGAGCAGCAGCCGCGCGGTGCCGATCTCGTGCGCCCAGGCGGCCGTGACGTCGGGAACGCCCGCCTTGGTGACGTTCTCGCGCAACAGCGCCGAGCGTGTGACCGCGCGATAGCGCGCGATCTCGTCCGGCGGGCGTTGCGGCGCGCAGCCGAGCAGAATCGGATCGTTGCGATAGTAGATCGCCTTGATGTCCATCGCCGGCTCGTCGCGCACATCGCTCGCGTAGTAGCCCATCCATTCACCGAACGGGCCTTCCGGGCGGACATGGCCAGGCTGCACGAAGCCTTCGATGACGATTTCGGCGTTGGCCGGGAACGGCAGGCCGGTGACCGGTCCCTTGATGACCTCCACGGGGCGCCCGCGGATGCCGCCGACGACCTCGTATTCGCACACGCCGTACGGCACCTCGCTCGAGGCCATGAGAAACATCATGGGATCGCAGCCGACGACGATCGCGACCGGCATCGGCTCGCCGCGCGCCTGGTATTTGTCGCGCTGGATCCGGCCGTGCTTGCCGGGCGAGATGTAGAAGCCGACCGATTTCTCGTCGTGGATCATCACCCGGTAGGTGCCGCAATTGATCCAGCCCTCGTCCGGATCGCGGGTGACATTGAAGCTGCCGGTCCCGATATAGCGCCCGCCGTCTCCCTCGTGCCATTTCGGCGTCGGAAATTTCGTCACGTCGATGGCGTCGCCCGTCATGACGTTTTCGAGCACCGGACCGTCGGTGACGAACGTATACGGAATGCGCTTCAGCTCGGACATGTAGTGGGTGTGAAAGGCCTCACTCAGGTCGAGCTTCGGCATGTCGGCCGGAAAACCGAGCGTCATTCTCTGCCGCCGGCCGCCGAAGAAATTCACGCAGAGACGGCTGCCCGGCAGCGTGCCTGGCACCTCCTCGAAGATGACGCAGGGGGCATTCTCGTCGTGCAGGATGACTTCGGCCGCCATGCCGATGTCCTCCTGCCAGGAGAGGCCCTTCACGTGACGGACCTCGCCGAGCTGGCGCGCGAGCTCGATCCATTCGCGCAGATCCGTGTAGGCAACCCGCGGCGCCACGTTCGAGACGCCCGATTTCCCCTCTCCTCCGACCGGATTTCCCATCGCCTCGGGATGCGCGTTCGTCATCGCTCGCTCCCCGATGGCCGGCCGGGCTCGGCAACGCGCCCGAAGGTTCCGGCGCCAAAATCGGCCCCGTATTCGCGAGATGATGCGCCGATCGCCCCCACGGCCTCAGAACCCCGGGGCGTTTTCGATCTGGTCGAACCAGTCGAAGCCCATCTCCTTGACGATGCGGTTGCTGATGACGATGAGGCGCGCGCCGTCCGCCCCGGCGACGTGCTGGTGGATCGTGTAGGGCGGCACGTAGATGAAGTCGCCGCGCTGCCAGGCGTGGCTCGCCGGCTCGGCCGCCCATTCCCACTCGAACGCGTCGAGGCAGTCGAACTTGAGGTCCCAGTGCAGGTCGTGG
>CAZIGW010000120.1:0-12094 GCA_964538565.1 uncultured Hyphomicrobiales bacterium
TACGCCGCGGGCTACGCCAACGACCTTGACGCGCCCGAGGCGTTCTCCGGCCAGGACTATTTTCCCGAGGCGCTCGGCCGCCTGACCTTCTATTAGCCGCCCGAGCGCGGGTTCGAGCGCGAGATCAGAAAGCGGCTCGAGTACTGGGCGAAGCTGCGGCGCGAGCGGAGCGGCGAATAGATGCGCGCCCGAACGATGCCATCCGGACGGGAGCCCCGCCCGTGACCCGCGGCCGCGGACCGAGACAGCCCGGTGGGGGACGGCAGACCGCCGGGCCGCGCCGTCACGCGCGTGCGGAACGCCGGCCGTCCCGCGCGCCGTATGCGGCCGAGGCGCGGCCGGCGCAGAAGGATCACCCGTTCTCGCGGCCGGGGAAGCCATCCGAGCCGCGCCGGCCGGCGTCCGGGCGTCCCGAGGCCGCGCCGCCGCTGCCGAGCGCCGTGCAGACCGTCGCCGTGACGGCCGACGAGGCCGGCATGCGGGTCGACCGTTTTCTCGAAGCGCGTTTTCCGGGGCTTTCGTTTTCCCACATCCAGCGCGTCATTCGCAAAGGCGAGCTGCGCGTCGACGGCAAGCGCGTCGACGGCAAGGACCGGCTGCGGGCGGGCCAGAACGTGCGCATTCCGCCGCTGCGGCTCGACCAGCCGAAGCCCGTGGGCGGGGCGCAGAGCGAGGCGACGCGCGCCTTCCTCAAGTCGATCACACTCTACGAAGATCCCGACGTGCTGGTGCTCAACAAGCCCATGGGTCTTGCGGTGCAGGGCGGCTCCGGCACCGTGAAGCACATCGACGGCATGCTGGCGGCGCTGCGCACGCCCGACGGCCAGCGCCCGCGCCTCGTGCACCGGCTCGACAAGGACACCGCCGGCTGCCTGCTCGTCGCCAGGACGCGCTTTGCCGCCTCGGCGCTCGCCAAGAGCTTTCGCTCGCGCTCGGCGCGCAAGATCTACTGGGCGCTCGTCGCCGGCGTGCCGAAGCCGAAGCAGGGGCGCATCTCCACCTTTCTCGCCAAGGAGGAGCGCGAGGAGGATTCGTTCATGCGCATCGCCGAGCACGGCGAGGAGGGCGCGAGCCACGCCGTGACGTACTACGCCGTGGTCGAGACCGCGGCGCAGAAGCTCGCCTGGGTGTCGCTCAAGCCGGTGACCGGCCGCACGCATCAACTGCGCGCCCACATGGCGCACGTCGGCCATCCGATCGTTGGCGATCCGAAGTATTTCACCAAGGAGAACTGGGAGCTGCCGGGCGGCCTTCAGAACCGGCTGCATCTTCTCGCCCGCCGCATCGCCGTCCCGCACCCGCGCGGCGGCGTGATCGACGTCAGCGCGCCGCTGCCGCCGCACATGCTGCAGTCCTGGAACCTGCTCGGCTTCGACGCCGCCCGCTACGATCCGATCGAGCAGGCGCCGGAGGACTGAGCGAGATCGGGCGGACCCTGCGGGTCCGCCGGGCTGATCATCCGCGAAAGAGGAATGTCGGGCGACCCGGACGCGGTTCGTGAACAGCCTTGACAGGCAACCGATCGGTTGCATATCGTCGCCCATGGACGCGGTGTTCAAGGCGCTGGCGGATGCGAGCCGCAGGGCGTTGCTCGACGAGCTTCACGCCGAGAACGGCCAGACGCTCTACGAGCTGTGCGAACGGCTCGCCCGGTCCGGATCGGGCATGACCCGGCAGGCGGTGAGCAAGCACCTGGCCATCCTGGAGGAGGCGAATCTCGTCGCCACGGTGCGGCGGGGGCGGGAGAAGCTGCACTACCTCAACCCGGTGCCGATCCACCAGATTGCCGAGCGCTGGATCAGAAAGTTCGAACGTTCGCGTTTGCAGGCCCTCGGCGCGTTGAAGCGAAACCTGGAGGAACGTGATGCATAGGCCTTCGTTCGCTGGCCAAATCCTCATCGTCTCGACGCCGCCGGAAAGGGAACGCCGGTCGCGCCGAGCGGACCGTCGCGCCGCGCCGGAGGCTGTCCGATGAGCCCGCAATTCAAGCCGAACACCGTCTACGTCATCTAAATCGGCGCGACGCCGGAGAAAGTGTGGGAGGCGCTCACCAGCGCCGACTTCACCCGGCAGTATTTCTTCGGCCACGCGGTCGAGATCGAGCCGAGGGAGGGCGGCCGGTTTCTGCTGCGCACGCCGGACGGGCGCGATCACATCACGGGCCGGGTGGTCGAATGGAATCCGCCGCGCCGGCTGTCGGTGACCTGGAAGGTCGAGTCGATGCCCGGCCTGCGGGATCTGCCGGAGTGCCTCGTGACCTACGACATCGCGGTTGCCGGCGACGCAGTGCGGCTCACGCTCACCGAGGCGCACAGCTGGGACATTCCCGAGGAGATCCTGTCGGGTGGCCGCACGGGCTGGCCGGCGATCCTCTCGAGCCTCAAGAGCGTGATCGAGACCGGCAAGCCGCTCGCGATCAGAATGGAGCCGCCGAAGGAGATGCTGGAGGCGGTGAAGAGGTTGAAGCGGTGACTTGCTCACCTCTCCGGCCGGGGAGAGGTGCGGGATGCGGACCCGCTTTGCCTGCTAGCGCAACGCGGCGTTGATCTTCTCCAGCGCCGCCGAGCCGGGGCACAGCTCTTTTTCGGAGAGCGAGTTGAGCGGCTGGTCCACCGTGTTGGCGTGGCGGTGGAGATCGACCGGGTCGCGCTCGACATAGAGGAGCCCGGTGACGATCCGGCCCTCCGCCGCGTGGCCCTGCAGGAACGTCATCGCGGCGAGGCGGTCGTGCACGTCGTATTCGGCGTTGATCTTGCGCAGCGCGAGCCGCGAGCCGTCGTGCTGCTCGACGATTTCGACGCTGCCGGGCTCGTAGGAGACCTTGATGGGCGCGCGCGCGGTGATGAAGTCGAGCCGGTTCACCGCCTCGTTGTGCTCGCGCACGTAATCGAAGCTCTTGGTCGACTCGGCGTGGTTGTTGAAGGCCACGCACGGCGAGATCACGTCGATGAAGGCCGCGCCCTGGTGCTCGATCGCCGCCTCGATGATCGGCACGAGCTGCGCCTTGTCGCCGGAGAACGAGCGGGCGACGAACGTCGCGCCGAGCTGGAGCGCCATGGCGACGAGGTCGATCGAATTGTCGGTGTTGACGACGCCGCGCTTCGATTTCGAGCCGCGGTCGGCGGTCGCCGAGAACTGGCCCTTGGTGAGGCCGTACACGCCGTTGTTCTCGACGATGTAGACCATGTTGACGCCGCGGCGCAGCGCGTGCGCGAACTGGCCGAGCCCGATCGAGGCAGAGTCGCCGTCGCCGGAGACGCCGAGGTAGATGAGGTCGCGGTTGGCGAGGTTCGCCCCGGTGAGCACCGAGGGCATGCGGCCGTGCACGGAGTTGAAGCCGTGCGAGCTGCCGAGGAAGTAGGTCGGCGTCTTCGACGAACAGCCGATGCCGGAGAGCTTCGCAACGCGGTGCGGCTCGATCGCCAGCTCGAAGCAGGCCTCGATGATGGCGGCCGAGATCGAGTCGTGGCCGCAGCCGGCGCACAACGTCGAGATCGAGCCTTCGTAGTCGCGGTGCGTGTAGCCGAGTGCGTTCTTCGGCAGCGCCGGATGATGGAAGCGGGGTTTGGCCAGATAGGTCATGACACCACCTTGCGCAGCGGCGTGACTTTCAGCTGATCGAGATGCTCGCCGATCGACTGCGCGATGAAGCGGGCGGTGATCGGCGTGCCGTCGTAGTGCAGGACCGGCACGAGACGGACCGGATCGACGCCGCATTCGTTGACGATCAGCGAGCGGAGCTGGGCGTCGCGGTTCTGCTCGACCACGAACACGAAATCGTGGTCGGCCAGGAAGCTCGTCACACTGGAATGGAACGGGAAGGCGCGAACGCGCAGCCGGTCGAGGTGCCGCCCGTCGGCCTCGAGGATCTTGATCGCCTCGTCCATCGCCGGCGAGGTCGAGCCGTAGTAGATGACGCCGTATCTCGTCGGCTTGGCGGCATTCGCCTGCAGCGGGCGCGGCACGAGATCCTTGGCGGTCTCGAATTTGCGCAGCAGGCGCTGCATGTTGTCGACATATGGCCCGCCGTCCTCGGTGTAGCGCGCGTAGCGGTCGCGCGAGGTGCCGCGGGTGAAGAACGATCCCTTGGTCGGATGCGTGCCCGGGTACGTGCGATACGGAATCCCGTCCCCGTCGACGTCGAGATAGCGGCCGAAATCCTTGCCCGCCTCGAGCTCGGCGGCGGTCATCACCTTGCCGCGGTCGTACTTGCGCTCGTCGTCCCAGGTGAGCGGCCGGCAGAGGCGATGGTTCATGCCGATGTCGAGATCGAGCATGACGAAGATCGGAGTCTGCAGCCGGTCGGCGAGGTCGAACGCCTGGGCGCCGAACTCGAAGGCTTCGGCCGGGTCCTCGGGGAAGAGCAGCACGTGCTTGGTGTCGCCGTGCGAGGCGTACGCGCAGATGGTGACGTCGCACTGCTGCGTGCGCGTCGGCATGCCGGTCGAGGGGCCGGCGCGCTGCACGTCGAAAATGACGGCCGGGATCTCGGCGAAATAGGCGAGCCCGAGAAATTCCTGCATCAGCGAGATGCCGGGCCCGGAGGTGGCCGTGAAGGCGCGCGCGCCGTTCCACCCGGCGCCGATCACCATGCCGATCGAGGCGAGCTCGTCCTCCGCCTGGACGATGGCGTAACGGCGCTTGCCGGTTTCCGGGTCGAGGCGCAGCCGCGTGCAGTGGCGCGAGAAAGCGTCCGCGAGCGAGGACGACGGCGTGATCGGATACCAGGCGCAGACCGTGGCGCCGCCGTAGACGGCGCCGAGCGCGGCGGCCGAATTGCCCTCCAGAAAGATGCGGTCGCCGATCGCCGTCGAACGCTTCACCCGCAGGCCGATCGGGCAGGCGATGTTGGCGCGCGCCCAGTCGCGGCCGAGATGCAGCGCGTGGACATTGGGCGCGATCAGCTTTTCCTTGCCCTTGAACTGCTCGCCGATCAGCTTCTCGATTTCTCCCGCGTCCATGTCGAGCAGCGCGGAGAGCGCCCCGACATAGACGATGTTCTTGAACAGCTGGCGCTGGCGCGGATCGGTATATTCCTGATTGCAGATCGCGGTGAGTGGCACGCCGATGACGGTGATGTCGGAGCGCAGCCGCGTCGCCGGAATGGGCTTGGTCGAATCGTAGAACAGGTAGCCGCCGGGCTCGATCGCGGCGACGTCCTTCTCCCAGGTCTGCGGGTTCATCGCCACCATGAGGTCGACGCCGCCGCGCGCGCCGAGGTGGCCGGCTTCCGAGATCCGCACCTCGTACCAGGTCGGCAGTCCCTGGATGTTGGAGGGGAAGATGTTGCGTGGCGCGACCGGCACGCCCATGCGCAGCACCGCGCGCGCGAACAACTCGTTGGCGCTCGCCGAGCCGGACCCGTTGATGTTGGCGAACCGGACGACGAAATCGTTCACGCTCTCGAGTGGCATGATGGACCTGCGTGAGTCATCTCGATGAAATATTTCTTCATGTCCCATGCCCCGGTCGGGCAGCGCTCGGCGCAGAGCCCGCAGTGAAGGCAGACGTCCTCGTCCTTGACCATCACGCGGCCGGTCTTGAGATCATTGGCGACATACAGGGCCTGGGCGGGGTTGATGGCGGGCGCCTTGAGCCGCGTGCGCAGATCGGCTTCCTCGCCGTTCTGCGTGAAGGTGATGCAGTCCATCGGACAGATGTCGACGCAGGCGTCGCATTCGATGCACAGCCGGCCGGTGAAGACCGTCTGTACGTCGCAGTTGAGGCAGCGATGGGCTTCCTTCAGCGCGAGGTCGGGATCGTAGCCGAGCTCGACCTCGGCGCGGATGTCACGCAGCGCCATCACCTTGTCGCGCTGGGGAACGCGGTAGCGCTTGTCGGGCGTGATCTCGTTGTCGTAGCTCCACTCGTGGATGCCCATCTTCTGGCTGACGATCTCGACCGCCGGCAGCGGCCGCTCGTCGATGGGTTCGCCCCGGCACAGCTTGTCGATCGACACCGCGGCCTCGTGGCCGTGCGCGACCGCCCAGATGATGTTCTTCGGCCCGAACGCCGCGTCGCCGCCGAAAAACACCTGCGGGTGGGTCGAGCGCATCGTCTTCGCATCGACCTTGGGCATGCCCCACTTGTCGAACTCGATGCCGAGGTCGCGCTCGATCCACGGAAACGCGTTCTCCTGGCCGACCGCGACCAGAACGTCGTCGCACGGGAAGTGCTGGTCGGGCTCGCCGGTCGGCACGAGCTGGCGGCGTCCGTTGGCGTCGCGCTCGGCCTTGACCTTTTCGAACAGGACGCCGGTGAGGCGGCCGTTCTCGTGCGTGAAGGCCTTGGGCACGAGGAAATTGTGGATCGGGATGCCCTCGTGCATCGCGTCCTCCTTCTCCCAGGGGGACGCCTTCATCTCCTCGAAGCCCGAGCGCACGACCACCTTCACGTCCTCGCCGCCGAGCCGGCGCGCGGAGCGGCAGCAGTCCATCGCGGTATTGCCGCCGCCGAGCACGATCACGCGCTTGCCGATGGAATGGATGTGGCCGAACGAGACCGAGGAGAGCCAGTCGATGCCGATGTGGATGTTGGCGGCGGCCTCCTGGCGGCCCGGGATGTCGAGGTCGCGGCCGCGCGGCGCGCCGGAGCCGACGAACACCGCGTCCCAGCCTTCCGCGAGCAGCGCCTTCAGGCTGTCGATGCGCGCGCCGCCGCGGAACTCGATGCCGAGGTCGAGGATATAGCCGCATTCCTCGTCGAGCACGGCGTCCGGCAGACGGAATTTCGGAATCTGCGTGCGCATCATCCCGCCGGCCTTGAGGTCCTGGTCAAAGACCACGCAGCTGTAGCCGAGCGGCGCAAGATCGCGCGCGACGGTGAGGGAGGCGGGGCCGGCGCCCACGAGCGCGATGCGCTTGCCGTTCTTCTGCGCCGCGGGTCCGGGCAGGCGGGCGCGAATATCGTCCTTGAAATCGGCGGCCACGCGCTTGAGCCGACAGATGGCGACCGGCTCCTTCTCCACGCGCACGCGCCGGCAGGCGGGCTCGCATGGCCGGTCGCAGGTGCGGCCGAGGATTCCCGGAAACACGTTCGATCGCCAGTTGATCATGTACGCGTCGCTGTAGCGACCCGCGGCGATCAATCGAATGTACTCGGGAACGGGCGTATGCGCCGGACAGGCCCATTGGCAGTCAACGACCTTATGGAAATAATCCGGCGCCCCGATATCGGTGGGCTTCATCTACTCCTCGTGCACACGCCCCGGATACGATTCTTGTGACCGTTCGCCGAGCGGGCTTTTCATCTCCCCCGGTTCGACTTGTGGACGTCGAACCCGGCATGATGTTAGTGGACCCGGGTCCCGAGCGCCACCGCCTGGAACGTAATATCAGCTTTTCCCTCGCGGGCGGGCTTCCGCGCGGTGGTGTCCTTGGTCTTGCCGCCCGGGGCCGGGAACGCCTCGGGAAAGCCGCCAGGACAGCCGTGCGCCGAATCCCTAAGCCATTGAAACTCGTGATATTTGACTGCGACGGGACGCTCGTCGACAGCCAGCACATGATCGTGGCGGCGATGCGTCAGGCCTATGCGGCGCTGGGGCTCGTCGCACCCGGCCGCGAGCGCCTACTGTCGATCGTCGGGCTTTCGCTCGAACAGGCTTTTCTCGACCTCGGCGGCGGCGACGTGAACTTTCCGGTGCGTGACATGGTCGAGCAGTACAAGATCGCTTTCTCTGCATTGCGCCGATCGTCCGCGGCGCACGAGCCGCTGTTTCCCGGAGCGCGCGAGGCCATCGAACGTCTGTCCGCCCGTGACGACGTGCTCCTCGGCGTCGCAACCGGCAAGTCGCGGCGCGGGGTCGCGATCGTGCTCGGCCGGCACGGCCTGCTCGACCGCTTCGCCACCATCCAGACCGCGGATGATGCGCCTTCCAAACCGCATCCCGGAATGGCGATGGCGGCGATGCGCGAGGCCGGGGTCGCGCCGGCCGACACGATCGTGGTGGGCGACACGACGTTCGACATGGGGATGGCGGGCGCCGCCGGGGCCACAGGCGTCGGCGTCGCCTGGGGTTATCATCCGCCATCGGCCCTGCGCGACGCCGGCGCCCACGCGGTCGTCGCCGATTTCACCGCGCTCCTGCCTGCGCTCGACCTCGTGTGGAGCGACCGCGAGCGCGGCCGGCATGGTGCCGCCGCGCCATGAAGTCGCCTCGGCGGAAGCTCCCGGGCGACAGGCCGGGCCATCCGCCTCGCCACCCGCTAGTAGCAGACCCACACGCGCCGCAGCCGCCACACGCCTCTGATCAGCACGCGGCGATAGCTCCAGCACGAGGCATAATACGGATAGTAGTCGTTATAGGCGTACCACGGATATCCGAACCCGAATCCGTACGCGAAGCCGCGGCGGAAATGCCGGTGACCGCGGCGGTCGAAACGCGGACCCGGTCGATAGGCGTACCTCGAATATCCGGGACCTCGGCCCACGCGCGGTCCCACGTTCGGACCGAGGTTCATCCGCGGCGAAGCGGCTCCGCCGAATTGGCCGCCCGGGCCTGGGCCGACGCGCCCGCCCATCTGTCCGCCGAGGCTCGGTCCGGCGTGTCCGCCGATCTGGCCGCCGGCGCTCGGACCGGCGTGTCCGCCGCCGCGTCCCTGTTGGGCGGCAGCCGGGGTCGCGGCCGTTGCGAGCCCCAACAGGGTCGCTGCGGCGAGGGCGGTGATGACGTGTCGCGACATGGTGCGTCTCCTTCCTTTCCGTCGGCTTGCAACCGTCGCGGCGGAAGTCGCGCGACAAGGGTCAAGCGCCCCCCGTCCCGATCTGTAAACGCCGATGCCGCACCGAACGGACGAGGCGGCCCTTCACATTTCCGGGAACACTGCGCAGCGAACACCTATATTGGTGCTCGAGCCCGATGGTATTCGGACCCGACTCCGTTCGTTGCGACGCAAACGAGGCGAGGCACCGGCAGGACCTGATGCGCGACATGTTCGAAGAAATTTTCTCCGATCAGCCCGCCGATCCGACCAGGGCGGCGCAACGCGCCATGCGTCCGCCGCTGCGCCGGCGTTTCTATGAGCACGCGCGCGTCGGCGCGGACGCGGACGGGTTCCGGATTCTGCTCGACGGCAAGCCGGTGCGCACGCCGGGACGCAATGTGCTGGCCGCGCCGACGCGGCCGCTTGCCGAAGCGATCGCGGCCGAATGGGAGTCGCAGGAGGGCACGATCGATCCCGCCCGCATGCCGCTCACGCGGCTCGCCAACACGATCATCGACGGCGTCGTCGGCGCACGCGCGGAGGTGAAAGCGGAGATCGCCAAGTATCTCGGCTCGGATCTTCTGTTCTACCGCGCGGGCGGACCCGACCGGCTGGTGTCGCGCCAGATGGCGCACTGGGATCCGATCCTCGTCTGGGCGCGCGACGTGCTCGGGGCGCGATTTGCGCTCGCCGAAGGCGTGATGTTCGTCACGCAGTCGGAAGACGCGATCGCGGCGGCGCGCGCGGCCATTCCCGATGACCCCTGGCGCCTCGGCGCGCTGCATGCCGTCACCACGTTGACCGGATCGGCGCTGATCGCGCTCGCGCTCGCGGCGGGTGAACTCGACGTCGAGAGGGCGTGGAACGCCGCGCACGTCGACGAGGACTGGAACATGGAGCTGTGGGGCCGTGACGAACTGGCGCTGAAAAACCGCGCCGCGCGCTTCGCCGAGATGCAGGCGGCCGCGACCCTCCTGGCGAATGCCGGGTGAGAGACGATCCTTGCCGGCCGGTTAACGCCGCTCCGGCCCGTTAACGTCCGCTTCAGAACGCCGCGGTACCCTGAGGTGCAAAGTCCACCTCAGCCAGGACAGCGTCCGTGGACATCGTCGTTTCGCCGACCACCGTCGCGTTCAACACGCAGCTCGGGTCGCCGCTGCCGGCCTTCCAGGTCGGAGAGGTGCTCGACGCCCTGGTGCTGCAGCTCCTCGACAGCGGCGTCGTGCGGCTGTCGATCGGCGATACGGTGGTGGACGTGAAGACCCAGGTGCCGCTCGTGCCCGGCGCGACGGTGCGGCTTGCGGTGCGCAACAGTCCCGACGGTGTCCGGCTGGTGCTCATCGATCCGGCGGCAAGCCCCGCTCCGGGATCGGCGCGTTCCGATCCCTCCGCCGGCTCGAATGCACGGCCGGCGTCCGCCCCCGGGAACGAGCCGCCCACATCCCCGACGACCGGCGACACCATCGCGGCGAGCGCGGCCCGATCGCCGCCGAACGCCCCGGCCACCTCCGCCGAACCGGCCCCCGCCGTCGTGCTGGCGCAGACTGTCAGGGCGGCCGCCGTGCGCCAGGGCGGCCTCGCGCCGCTGTTCGCTGATCTCGCCGTTGTGGCGGCAGGTCCCGCGAACAGTCCGGCATCGACGGCGACTGCTGCCGCCATCGCGCGCGCGCCGCGCCCTCCTGTCTCGCCCGGTGCGGTTGCGCCCGTGGGCGGGGCCGCAACGGTTTCCGCCGCAACGGCCGGCCGGCTGCCGACGGCCGCATCGCCCGCCACAGCGCGGGCGGTCCCGGCCGCAACGACGTCCCTGGTGCCGACCGCCCTTGCGGCCGTGCCCGAGCCCGTGCGCCAGGCCGCCGCGAGGCTGCTCGCCTTGCGCCTGCCGGTCGACGGCGAGATCAGCGCCGATGACGTGAAGCAGGCCTTCGTGCGCTCCGGCCTGCTGTTCGAGGCGCGCCTCGCCGCGCAAACGGCCTCCGCGCCCGCGACGGCCGGCGCGCCGGCGGCCCTGCCGGCTGACGACCTCAAGGCGGCGCTCGTCGTCTTCAAGCAGCTTCTCGAGACCTGGCTCGCTGCCGAGCCGGCGAGCCTCTCCACGGCGGCGGACAAGCCGTTGCTCGGACTGCCGAACATGAAGCCCGCGCCTTCGATCGTCCCGGGCAATCCGTCTTCCGGACCGGTTGGGGAGGCGCCGTCCGCACCTGCGTCCGTCGCCGCTCCCGCGTGCGGCCCGCCGCCGCCCTACCGCGGCGCGCCGCCCGCGGCGCAGCCCGCCGTGGCGAGCATGATCGCGGGCGAGGCAACTCCGCGCGACATGGCGGTCCGGCTGGCCGCCGACACCGACGCGGCGCTCGCGCGCCAGACGATGCTGCAGGCGGCCTCGCTGCCCGATCCCTCGGCCGCCCAGCCGCCGCATGGCGATCCTTCGGGCCCGCGCTGGAATTTCGAAGTGCCGTTCGCGGCGCCGCAAGGCACCGCGATCGCGCAGTTCGAGATCTCGCGCGACGGCCGCGCCTCGCCGGCGGAGGGCATCAAGCCGGTCTGGCGGGCGCGCTTCACCCTCGACGTCGAGCCGATGGGTGCGGTGCATGCGCAGGTCGCGCTCTCCGGCGAGCGCACGATGGTGACGCTGTGGGCCGAGCGCGCCGGCAGCGCCGCGCGGCTGCGCGAGAATTCGGCCATGCTCACCGATGCGCTCAAACAGGCCGAGCTCGAGCCCGGCGACGTGCTGGTGCGCGACGGCGCCCCGCCGCGTCCGCGCGAGGCCGCGAGCGCCGGCCGCTTCGTCGATCGCGCGTCATGAGCCGCGATACCGCACCGCTCGCCGTCGCGCTTCACTACGAGAAGCCGGGTACGCCGCGCGTCGTCGCCAAGGGACGCGGGGAGATCGGCGCCAGGATCATCGAGACGGCGCGACAGCACGGCGTGCCGATCGAGGAGAATGCCGGACTCGCGGCGGCGCTCTCCGAGGTCGAACTCGGCGACGACATCCCGGTCGAGCTCTATCGCGCGGTCGCCGAGGTGCTGACGTTCATCCTGCGGGTTTCGGGGCATTTGCGGCACTAACGCCCCTCGTCAGAGGCGAAGAGCAATCTGCGGCAAGATTAGAAAGCATGGATGATCGAACCCATCGTCACCCCGTTTGAGATCTCCTGCGACGCCGTACAGTTTGATAGTATTCTTCATATGAGAAGCGCTCATATTCCATTCAGGTTTCATTTCGCCGAACTCGCTAGTCGGCTAGCCCATTTCGGCAAGAGTCGCGTGGGCAGCGTCACAATCAGTCTGCCGTTTGTTAGTTTTGGCGTAAGTCCCAAGAGTCGAGAGAAGCAGATCGCCCGGGAGATTGTGATCCGACTCAAAGATCGGCGGGTCTTGAGCGCCTGCGAATGTTG